>CBDUBU010000184.1:0-7900 GCA_965365465.1 uncultured Rhodothermaceae bacterium | reverse complement strand
CTTTTGCCGCTACCGGACCATGAAAGGCTACCGGGTCGAGCGGAAAGGAGGCTGGGATACCCACGGGCTGCCTGTAGAGATCGAAGTTGAGAAAGAGTTGGGGCTGGAAGGCCGGCATCAGGTGGAGGAGTACGGCATCGACAGATATAACGCAGCTTGCCGGGCCAGCGTATTGCGTTACAAAACACTGTGGGACCAGCTTACCGATCGAATGGGGTACTGGGTAGATCTGGAGCGCCCATACGTTACCTTCGAGAACAAATACATAGAAACAGTCTGGTGGCTGATCGGACAGATCTACGACAAGGGGCTGCTCTATCAGGGATACAAAATCCAGTGGTATAGTCCGGGATCCGGTACGGTTTTGTCCTCGCACGAGGTGAGCCTGGGATACAAGGAAGTGCAAGATCCCAGCGTTTATGTGCGTTTTCCGGTGCGCGGTATGGAAAAAACCTCTTTCCTTGCCTGGACGACTACCCCCTGGACGCTGATCTCCAATACGGCGCTTGCCGTAGGGTCTGATATCACCTATGCGAAAATCCGCAGGGAAGACCCGCAGATAGGAGAAGAATACCTGATCCTGGCGAGCGACCGGCTCGAAGTGATTAAGGAAGACTACGAGATCGTCGAAACCTGCAAGGGAAGCGATCTTGCAGGAATGCGATATGAACCCTTATTCCAGTACTTCCTGGAAGAAGGAACAGCAGGCGGCGCCTGGCGCTGCGTTGAGGCGGACTTTGTCTCCACGGAAGACGGCGCCGGCATCGTTCACATGGCTCCTGCTTTCGGCGCCGATGACTTTGAAGTGGGAAAACGGGAGGGATTGCCGCTGTTCAATCCCATCACGCCGGAAGGAAAGTTTACGGATCGAATCGAACTGGCAGCCGGAGACTGGTTCAAGGATGCAGACAAAAAAATCGTGCGCGACCTGCGCGATCGCGGATTGCTCTACCGGCAGGAGACCTACCTTCACAACTATCCCCACGATTGGAGAAAGGGAACGCCGCTGATAAGCTATCCGGTGGAAAGCTGGTTTATCCGGACCACAGCCATCAAAGATCGGCTCATTGCCCTGAACGAAACCATCAACTGGCAGCCGGAGGCTATCGGAAAGGGCCGGTTTGGCGAATGGCTCAAAAACAACATCGACTGGGCCTTGAGCAGGCGGCGGTACTGGGGCACGCCGCTTCCGATATGGATATCCGACAAGCCCGGATCTACCTGCATGGAGGTCATCCGCTCGATCGCAGAATTGCGCGAAAAATGCAGCGAGCAGCTTCCCCCGGACGAAGAGCTTGATTTGCACCGTCCTTTTGTTGACGGGCTGACGTGGCCGGCGCCCGACGGCGGCACGATGCGGCGTGTGCCGGACTTGATCGACGTGTGGTTTGACTCCGGCTCGATGCCGTTTGCCCAGTGGCATTATCCGTTCGAGAACAAGGAAGCATTTGAACGGAGCTTCCCGGCTGATTTCATCGCCGAAGGGGTGGATCAGACGCGCGGCTGGTTCTATACGCTGCACGCCATCGCAGCGCTCGTCATGGATAGCGTGGCGTACAGGAATGTGGTCGTGAACGGGCTGGTGCTCGACGAAAACGGCGAAAAGATGTCCAAATCGAAGGGCAATGCCGCTGATCCTTTCGAGGTCATCTCCCGCTACGGGGCCGACGTAGTGCGGTGGTACATGATGAGCAACACCGTCCCGTGGGAGAACATCAAGTTCTCGGAGCGCGGCCTGACCGATACCCTGCGGAAGTTTTTCAACACCGTCGAGAACACCTACGTCTTTTTTGCCACCTACGCCAACATCGACGGCTTTCGGGGCCAGGAAGCGGCGCTGCCGGTTCGGGACCGTTCAGAGCTTGACAGGTGGATCATCAGCCGCCTCAATTCGACCATCAGGGAAGTGGACGCGATGCTGGATGAGTACAACTCGACTCGCGCCGCCCGCACCGTAGAGCAGTTCGTGGAGGAGCTTTCCAACTGGTACATCCGGCGCTCCCGGCGGCGGTTCTGGAAGGAAGGCGATCACGGCCATGACAAGCTGGCCGCCTATCAGACCGTTTATGAATGCCTTGCGACAACGGCGCTGCTGATGAGTCCTACCGCTCCGTTTTTCAGCGAGTGGTTGTTTCAGGCCCTTAACAGCGTTGCGCAGAAAGACGAAGCGGTGTCGGTGCATCTGGCGCTGTTCCCGGAGATAGACGCTGACGCTATTGACCCTGAACTGGAGCACCGGATGGGTCTGGCGCGGACCATCTCTTCCATTGTGCTGGCGCTTCGCAACCAGAGCAGCATCAATGTCCGGCAGCCGCTGGGGCGTATCATGGTGGTCACAGGGGAGAACGTGCGCCCTGATGACGTTGATCTCGTTTCCGGGATCATCAAAGAGGAAGTCAATGTCAAGGCCATCGAGTACGTCTCCGGATCGAGCGGCGTCGTGAAGAGGACGGCAAAACCGGATTTCAAGCGTCTGGGCAAGCGTCTGGGCAAACGCATGAAAGCCGTCAACGAGGCCATCCGGCAATTGACGGATAGCGAAATAGATGATTTCGTCAACACGGGCGCGTTGACGGTTCAGGCGGAAGGCGAGGCGGTCGTCCTGGAGCGTGAGGACGTAGAGATCGTTAGTGAAGGAATCGCCGGGTGGCTTGTTGCGCAGGAGAATGGCATAACAGTTGCTCTGGATACTGCTATCAACGAGGATCTTCTCATGGAAGGTCTGGCCCGTGAGACCATCAACCGGATCCAGAACTTGCGCAAGGCTGCCTCTTTTGACGTGACAGACCGCATCGTTGTGTCCTACCACGGCGCCGAGCGGATCGCTCAGGCCATGCAGCGTCACGCGGACTGGATACGGAACGAGACGCTTGCTGTGGAGTTGGAGGAAGCCAAACAGCCGACCGGGTTTCTTCTCGAAGATTACGAAATCGGAGAGGACAGGATCGCAATCGGTGTTCGCCGCGTCTAGCCATTGCGCAAGCGTTCGGAATGGAGATGGCCTCTGAAGCAACGGTGCGGTCATCGAGAATCGACATTATTTATCCATTGCCATTTGAATTATGCCTGAGAAGAAAGCACCCTTTATTGAGACTGGACTCGCCGGCGTTCAATTGCGAAGCGAATCTGCTGCGGAGGACGATGCCGGGGAGACGACGGAGCAGCCCCAGATTCAGGGCAAAACGCCGTTCTCCGACGAAGAACTGGAGCACTTCAAACAACTGATCCTGGATAAACGCAAAGCAGCGATGGAAGACATCGACCGGATGCGCGCGCAGATTGAGGACTCCCGTGAGCAGGCCGAGAATGATACGGCCTACAGCTTCCACATGGCCGATGCCGGAACGGATGCCATGGAGCGCGAGAAACTCTACCTCATGATGGCGCGGCAGCAGAAGTATGTCGGCTATCTGGACCGTGCGCTGGAGCGAATCAAGAACAAGACCTACGGCATTTGCAAGGTCACGGGAAAGACTATTTCCAAAGACCGTCTTGAGGCCGTCCCTCATACAGAGATCTCTATCGAAGCGAAACTCAAACAGAAGAAGTGAGCGAGCCTCTGCATGAGAGCACTCTGGGTTACTGCGGTTGTTATTCTCGTTGATCAGATCACGAAGGTTCTCGTCCTGAAGAATATGTATCGGAATGAGTCGATTCCGATACTGGGGGATTGGTTCAAGCTCACCTTCACAGAGAATCCGGGAATGGCCTTCGGGATCACCTTCGGACCCCGCGGGATGGTGACGCTGTTTTCCATCCTGGCTACTGCCCTCATCATCATCTATATCTACAAGGTCAGGAAGGGCTATCGTCCTTACCTGCTCAGTCTGGCGCTCATTCTGGGAGGCGCGCTCGGCAACATCATCGACCGTGTATTCTACGGGATGCTGCTCAACGGCGATGCCCTGTTCACCGGGAAGGTGGTCGACTTTATCCACGTGAACGTCTGGCGTGGTTACATCCCGGATGTGTTTCCCTTTATCGGGGGCAGTTATGTAGCCCTGTTCCCCATCTGGAACGTTGCGGACATGGCGATTGTGGTTGGCGTGGTCGGAATCCTGTTCTTCCAGAAGCATTTTCACGAAGCCCGGGAGAGGGAGGCTGTTGCCCTGACCTCCGCCAACGCTGAAGCGCCGGTTTCATACGCGGCTCCTGCGCATGAGGAACAACCCGCAGAGCGCAGGGAAGGATAGGTCGGAATCCGGGGAAACTGCACAAATCAGCCGGAACACAGCCTTGTCGAAGGGTATACTAGCGGTACTTCATGGGTCATCCCTCGTCGGGAGAGGTTGAAGGGATTGAAACACCGGGCCTGATCCTGGTTCTGCAGGCTGTCTGGCGGCGGAAATCAGCGCTGCGCCCCACTTCTTTTATTGCATTACGCGTGTTAATAGATGTCGCCATACCAGAGTCGCATACGCAACTTCTGCATCATTGCTCATATTGACCATGGGAAAAGCACGCTTGCAGATCGAATGCTCGAACTGACCGGCACGCTTTCTCACAGACAATTGCAGGAGCAGGTGCTGGACAGCATGGATCTCGAGCGGGAGCGCGGGATCACCATCAAAAGCCATGCGATCCGGATGAATTACCGGGCAGAAGATGGGCAGGACTATGTCCTTAACCTGATCGACACGCCGGGCCATGTGGACTTTACCTACGAAGTATCGCGCGCCCTGAAAGCGTGTGAAGGAGCCATCCTGGTTGTTGACGCGGCGCAGGGGATAGAAGCGCAGACGATCTCGAACCTGCTGCTGGCAATGGGGAATGATCTCGAAATCATCCCGGTGCTGAACAAGGTGGATCTGCCGAGCGCTCGTCCCGAGGCCGTAGCCCAGAGCATCGAGGACCTGGTAGGCGACCGTGCAGACGACATCTTGCATATCAGCGCCAAAACCGGCCAGGGCGTTCATGATCTCCTGGAGCGCGTTGTGAAAAAAATCCCGCCTCCCCAGGGAGATCCCGACGCCCCGCTGAAAGCCCTTATCTTCGACTCGGTTTTCAACACCTACCGGGGTTCTATCGTCTACACGCGTGTTTTTGAAGGCTCCCTGAAAAAAGGCGAGCGTATGCTGTTCATGTCCAATCTGAAAGAGTATGACGCCGAGGAAATCGGTATTCTGCGCCTGGACATGCACCCTGTGGAGGAACTACGTGCAGGAGAGGTCGGCTACATCATCGGGTCGGTGAAGGATGTGCGCGACACGAGGGTCGGCGATACGATCACGCACGCATCGAGGCGCGCCGCAGGAGCCATCTCAGGCTTCCGGGAGGTCAAGCCGATGGTTTTCAGCGGCGTATACCCGACGAACCCCGAAGCATTCGAGGACCTGCGTGCTTCGCTGGATAAGCTGCAACTCAACGATGCCTCGCTCACGTATGAGCCGGAAACGTCGGTCGCACTCGGGTTTGGCTTTCGCGTCGGGTTCCTGGGGCTGCTCCACATGGAGATCATCCAGGAACGGCTCGACCGCGAGTTTGACCTGGACATCATCACGACGGTGCCGAACGTCAAGTATGAGGTCATCGCTACGTCCGGTGAGGTCATCATCGTGGACAATCCAAGCAAGATGCCCGATACCGGCAAGATAGACAAGATCCAGGAACCCTATGTGAAGGCGGACATCATCACCCCGACCGAGTACATCGGAAACCTGATGCAGCTTTGTCAGGAACGGCGAGGGGTCTACGTCAATACACACTACCTGGATAAGGAACGGGTGAACCTCGAATACGAACTCCCCCTTGCGGAGATCGTTTTTGACTTCTACGACAAGTTGAAGAGCGTGAGCCGGGGCTATGCCTCGTTCGATTACGAACTGCTGGAATACCGGCCGAGCTATCTCGTAAAGCTGGACGTGCTGATTAACGGCGATTCGGTAGATGCGCTCTCGACGATTGTTCACCGGGACAAAGCCTACGACATGGGGCGCAAGCTGACGCGCAAACTGCGTGAATTGATTCCGCGACAGATGTTTGAGGTGGCCTTGCAGGCGGCTATCGGGACGCGCGTGGTTGCCCGTGAAACGGTGAAAGCCATGCGCAAGGATGTGACGGCCAAGTGCTACGGCGGCGACATCAGCCGGAAGCGCAAACTGCTGGAAAAGCAGAAGGAAGGGAAAAAGCGCATGAAACAGGTCGGACGTGTGGAAGTGCCGCAGGAAGCTTTCCTGGCCGTCCTTTCAATGGAAGATTGAGGCTCCGCTTGCCGGAGAGCGCCTTTTCACAGGAGAAATAAAAATTTAGCTGCCTGATTTTCGTCCATGCAACGTAGTTGGTGCTGTCTCGCCGTATGGGTTTCGGTGATCTTCGTATCGCCTGTGTCGGGGCAGGATCTCATACAACTGTATCAATCCGCACACCTGAAGGCGCAGGCCGACCAGTTTTTCGGGGGAAAAGGGTTGTATGCAGCGCCGCTGCCTCCGGTCACGCTGCCTTCGTTGGCCGATTCGGTGCAGTGGTTCTTGCGGCGCTTTGATCCTGTAGAGCCGGAGCCGGTCCCGGTTCAGGTTGTTTCTCCGTTTGAGGGCGCAACCTGGCGCGTCGTCCGCAGGCTGGAGCGGGGCTGGTTTGAGAACCAGTTCAAGGATGTGAAATGGGCCTACCTCGGAAACAGTCAGCGGGCATCGCTGGACACCACTTGGACCAGCCATCTCCGCGCAAACCTGGAGGCGCATTTCGGCCCGCCTACGCGCACGCTGGCCGAAGTGAATCCCACGTTTGAAACGAAAATGCAGGAGTATATTCAGTTTGAGTACTGGTTTGTGCTGAATGACACGATTCCGGCTATGGTCATGGATGTGAACGGGCCTTTCGACCGTGGCGTGGTTCTTGCGGTAGATCAGCGGTTCAGGATGTCCTTGCATGAGGTGCGAAGCGCCCTTATGAAAGAGCTAGCGCTGGTCAAGCGCCCGTCTCCTTACGTGGACTATTATTACGATCCTGAGCACAGCGCCTGGTATCGGACGGGATATGATGGAGAAAACTTCTTTACGGAGCGTATACGACGGCCGGATCTGGTTCGCGGGCGCCCTGTTTTCGTTGGGCAATAGGTGAAGGGCGCCGCAGGAAACACTCGTTGTTAAAAGGAAAACACCTTGGCTAATCTTCAGGTATTCGGCGACAAAAAAAGCCGTGGAGGCAAGCGCACCGGGCGACCTTCTGTGCTGGAGCGCGATGAGAAGGCGAATGGGAAAGCTCCGGAAGGCGTCAGGCCGAAGGGCGCTATCCGTGAGTGGACTGATGCGCTGATTTTCGCACTGGTGGTAATGCTCATCGTGCGGACCTTTATTTTCGATCTTTTCAGAATACCAACGCCTTCCATGGAGAAGAACCTTCTGGTCGGCGATTATCTCTTTGTATCCAAACTGAACTATGGGACCCGCACGCCGCTCACTATCGGCATCCCGTTCACGCAGATCTACCTGAAAGGCATTGAACTGCCGCACACGCGCTTTCCCGGTTTTTCCGAAGTGGAGCGGGGTGATGCCATCGTGTTCAACTATCCCCCTGAAGACAAGCCGATAGACCGCAAAATGCACTACATCAAGCGGGTCATCGGGCTGCCCGGCGAGACGCTGGAGGTGCGAGCCAAGTCGGTTTATGTGAACGGGGAGGTCGTGCCTTTGAAAGAGGGTATGCAGCAGTACTGGGATATTTACAAGAAGGACCAGGCGTACCGCCTCTCGGAAGCAAGGCTTCATGCCCTCGGAATCACGGAGGCGGGTCTGACGAGCGACCCTCGCGTCGTCCGCGTGATGGCTGCCAAAGATGCCATCGCCGAGATTGCTTCGTGGCCCTGGATAGATGAAGTGAAACCGTATGTAGCTTCGCCGAACCCGGCTTACCGCGACCTGCTCTACCCGAAAGGCACGAACAGCACCCCCGACAACTACGG
>CBDUBU010000183.1:0-7910 GCA_965365465.1 uncultured Rhodothermaceae bacterium | reverse complement strand
TCTTCCTGCGCGCGTTCGGGCGCTGGAGGAGGGGCGGAAGGCTGAGGTTCCGTTTCAGGCGTGTCTTCGGACTGCTCCACCTGCCTCTGTTCTTCGGCGCGGCGTGCAGCGCGTTCTCGCATCTCGTCGAGTTGTTCGAGGAGCCGTTCCCGACGCTCGATGCGTTGCTGCCGTTCTTCATCGCTCCCGGCTTCCCCGGAAGTGCGTTCGTCGGGCGTGTTCCCGGCTTCCGGTTCTCTGTTTTCTGCTTCACGACGATCTGCGTCTCCTGCGCGACGGCTCCTGCGCTCCCTGTCTGCGCCTCTTTCGCGGGGGCGATCCGAGTCGGTTTCCTTTCTGTCGCCTCGAATCGCTCCCTCCACATCGTTCAGCACGCCGCTAAACCAGCGCCCGACGCGGTTTATGAATGAATCGTGGTCTTTCTCCTCCTGGTCATAGACGGGTGGAGGTGGAAATGTGGTCCGGGAACTGATCACCCCCGAACGTAAGGATTGCCTGAAAACGTCTCCAACCACGTAGAGCGCGTTGTGTGCGCCCTGCCCCCAGTAGTCTGAGCGGAAGGTGATGCGCTGATCGTTGAAGCCTACCCAGGCTCCACCTACCAGTTCAGGATGCATCAGGATGAACCATCCGTCCGCATTGTCCTGGGTCGTTCCGGTCTTACCGGCCACATCGGCCTCGATGCCGAAGGTCGAGCGTATTCGCCGTCCGGTGCCCTCGTCGATAGCGCCCCGCATCATGTCGATGAGCGTGTTCGCTGTGCGCTCAGGAAGGACGTTGCGGGATTTATGCTCATCAAAAGTTACCAGCACTTTGCCGTTTCGATCCTCAATGCTCGTGATGTACGTCGGCGCATGGTAGGCGCCACCGTTGGCGATAGTGGCATAGGCCGAAACCATTTCGAGCAGGGTGACTGCGCTCGTTCCCAGCGCCAGCGAAGGCACCTCGTCCAGCTTGCTTTTGTTTACCCCCATCTCGCGGGCCAAGTCAGCGACGTTGCCGGGACCTACTTCCGAAATGACCTGCGCCGTGATGGTGTTCTTCGAGAGTGCGAGGCCCTCGCGCAGAGTCATCTCGCGGCCTGAAACGCCTTCTGCATTGGCGGGACGCCAGACGCGCCCTTCGGGCAGTGGGATCTCCACTTCGCGGTCGGGAAACGTATCGTCTGGTGAAAAGCCTTGCTGCAATGCGGCGGCATACACAAAGGGTTTGAAGGTGGATCCGGGCTGCCGTTGGGCCAGCGCTACATGGTCGAACTGGTCCCGATAGAAATTGCGGCTGCCCACCCATGCCTTGATCTGGCCGTTCTTTGGGTCAAGCGCTACGAACCCGGCTTCCAACCGGGTTCGATCCGTACGCAGCGAATCCATGAAAGCGTCATCCGAACGCAGTTTTTCTAGCATCTCCTCTTTCGACGCGCCCGAAGCCAGTCCTGCCTGGTATTTTCGGGTCGAACGGATGTATTCGTCAACGAGGTCGCGTCGGCTATCCCAGAAGTAGGAAAACGGCTTTACCTGACGGCGAGCGCCGCTGTAGTCCCGTGCGCTTCCGGAGATGAATCGAAGGGACGACCGCCCCCACTCGACATCGGCTACGTTTTGTAGTGCAGAAACCTGTCGGTCAACGGCCTGTTGCGCCAGTTTCTGTAGTTTCAGGTCAAGGGTAGTTCGTACTACCAGTCCGTCGGCGTAGATGTGATAGTCATGCGTTTCCGCCCATTCGCTCAGCCATCGTCGTACCTGTTCGGTGAAGTGCGGCGCTTCACTCCTGCGGATCGGTTGCGGCTTGAAGTTCAGCTTTATAGGTTTGTCCTTCAGTTCGTCAAACCGGGCAGGTTCCAGCTTGCCATATTTGACCATCTGGGCCAGCACGACGTTGCGGCGGCGCTGCGCCCGTTCCGGGTTACGCGCAGGGTTGTAGTACGCTGTTCCTTTCAGCATTCCTACCAGCGTGGCCGCCTCCGGCAGGCTCAGCGCCGAGGCTGATTTCCCGAAGTAGGTTTTTGCCCCCATTTCAATGCCGTAGGCGTTGTAGAGAAAGGGGACGGAGTTAAGGTAGGTTTCAAGAATTTCAGGCTTTGAGTACAGCCTTTCGATTTTGGCCGCCGTGATGATCTCCATCACTTTCCGCGTCAGGATCGAGGTCCTCCCGATCTCTTCGGGATAAAGATTTCTCGCCAGTTGCATCGTGATGGTGGAGCCTCCCTGCGCGTCGCCCGCGAACGTATGGCCCAGCGCCGTCAGCAGGCGCCTGAAATCGATGCCGCGATGCCGGTAGAAGCGGTGGTCCTCCGTAGCCACGAGCGCCTCGACGACGGCAGGGGAGATGTCGTCTAACGCTGCCCAGGATCGGTTCAGCCGCTGAAACCGGGTGAGCACCTCTCCTTCTGCTGAAAGAACGATGCTGGGGCGTTCAACCTTGGCAGCCCGGAGCGAAGAGACCGAGGGGGTAAAGGGAAACAGCACCAGGGCGTAGAGCATCACCAGGAGCAGCATCATGCAGAACACTCCGACGAGTCCTCCGGCTGCATACAGGGCGCGCCGTCTGAAACTTTGCTTGCGATCCGTCAGAATGGAAAAATACTTTCCCAGACCGCGCCGTTTGGTCGGGCGATCCGGTTTCTTTTCTCGTTTTTCCGTTTTCTTTTCGGGCGGCATAGCGCTCATTGACATCTGACGTGAACATTGCGCACGTTGCTGTACCTGTGCGCAGGCTCATACGGGATGTTCTGGATTCAGTTCAAAAAAATAAGCAGCGGAAAGGGTAGTATTCTTATTTTTGGCAAATACGCGACCAGTTTCCTTCTACCTGTCTGCGAAGCGTGAAATAGCATTACATTGATCTGTCCAGAACAGGGAAAACAATAACTTCGCCAACCGTTCCCGCCTTATGATGTACGTAAATACAAACTTCCTTATTGTAATCGCCGCTGTGCTGACGGCGATGCTGGCAACTGCCTGCACCGGGGACGCCGCACTTGGAGATTTCGAGGGGCAGGAGAATGTAGGGAATGTGCTGCATGAGGGTAAGGTGACATATGACAGCAATAATGGCGCTTACCGGATCACCGGGAGCGGCGCAAACATATGGGGCGAGTCCGATGCCTTTCACTATGTCTGGCGGCGCTCAGAGGGCGACCTGGCGCTCAAGGCCGACGTTGCGTGGGAAGGAGAGGGCAACCACGAGCACCGAAAAGCAGGCTGGATGGTTCGCGGCAGTCTCGATCCGGATGCACCCTATGCGGATGCCGTGGTTCACGGCGACGGGCTGATTGCGCTCCAGTACCGGCAGGAGACTGGCGGCCCGACCCTCGAAGTGCAGTCAGCCGTGCGTGCGCCTGCCACGCTGCTGCTCGAACGGCACGGCGACCTGTTTACCCTGTCCGTTGCCAGAGAAGGCGCGTCTTTTCAGCCTGTCGGAACGGTTAGCGTAGCGCTGAAGGATTCGGTTTATGCAGGGCTTGTCGTGGCCTCACATGATTCTACCACAGAGGAGACCGCGATCATTTCCAACGTGGTCTATGACACGCTCGGAGTGATCGCCGAAGAAGACCGCGTCCTGGAGAGCACCCTGGAAATCATCGATGTCGAAACCGGAGAGCGCAGAATTGTGCGGCGGGCAAAAGAGCACTTTGAAGCCCCCAACTGGTCCCGCGACGGTGACACGCTCCTTTACAACAAGGAAGGCCGCCTGTATACGATCCCCGTGTCCGGCGGCGAGCCGCAGATGCTCGACACTGGCGATGCCGACCGGTGCAACAACGACCACGGGTATTCGCCGGACGGCCAGTCGCTGGCTATCAGCCACTCGCCGGACGGCCAGTCGTTGATCTACGTGTTGCCGGCATCAGGCGGCGAACCACGTTTGGTAACGCCGCTGGGACCGTCGTACTGGCACGGCTGGTCGCCGGACGGAAAAACGCTTGCTTACTGCGCCTCGCGGAACGGCGAGTATGATGTCTATACCATTCCGGTGGAAGGAGGGCGCGAAACGCGACTGACGACCGCCCCTGGTCTGGACGACGGCCCTGACTATTCCTCGGACGGTCAGTACATCTTCTTCAACTCGGTGCGCACCGGGCAGATGAAAATCTGGCGCATGAAGGCGGACGGGACCGAACAGGTGCAGCTGACACCGGATGATGCCTACGGAGACTGGTTCGCGCATCCTGCCCCGGACGGAAGTGCGCTGGTGTTCCTGTCATTTGACAAGAGCGTGGAGGGGCATCCCCCCAACAAGAATGTGGTGTTGCGTAAAATGCCGATGTCCGGCGGGGAACCGGAAGTGCTGGCTACCCTTTTCGGAGGACAGGGCACCATCAACGTTCCCTCCTGGTCGCCAGACAGCCGCGAAGTGGCTTTTGTCAGCTACCGCCTGGTAGGGCCTTGAGTCTCCTCTACAAGTTCTGAGAAACTGCTCCGCAAGGTCAGGACTGTTCAGACCCGAACTGAACGAGATCCATCGGCGCAATATTGATCCTGCTGGTCTCTTTGTATGTGCTCAACACGATGCTCGTGCTTGTATTGCGCACCCAGGGCCAGGAATGAATCTCCTGAAGCAGCGCCTCCAGCGAGGTCGTATTGCGAGTCCGCACTTTCAGGATGTGCGAGCCTTCGCCCGTAACGGAATGAATTTCGAGAACATCGTCCATGTCGGCGACGCGTTCCACGAACTCCCCGTAGTGGCTCGACCCGTCGATCATGACCCGGACGATAGCCGTGATGTCCAGGTGCAGCCTTTTTGCATCCACGAGCGCTTGGTAGCCGGTGATGACGCCTCGTTCCTCCAGTTTGCGCATACGGTCGCTCACCGAAGGCACTGACAGGCCCACTTCCTCCGCGATGGCATTCCGTTTGATACGCCCGCTTCCCTGAAGCAAATTCAGGATTTTCGCATCGATTTCGTCAATTCGTTCCATAGTCGCTCTGCTGCTTGTTGATCGCCGGGACGGAGTAGACACACGCTTGACTGCGTGAAACGATCCGCCGTATGCGGAGGCGTTTGCCGTTTGTGGTTTTGAAATATAAATGTAATCGGATCCCTGCGTCAGGCAGGCTTTCGCGTTTTAGGATAATCTTCTTGGATCCAAGGCTTGGCCTGCGCCTCTAGCGATGCCACCGCTAGGGCTTCCATTCTCCGCGAGCGACAGCCGGGAGGTAATCTTCCAGACCGTCGGGTTTCCATTGGATCGTTCGCTCCTGCTCGGCGCTCATGTAGGCCGTCATGAGCATTTCCATCACAGCCAGCCCGTCATAGAAGTTGAGTTCAGGCTGCCGGCCGTCGAGGAAGCAGCGGACGAAATGACGGTTCTCTCCTTCATAGCCGTATTCCGAGGTCTCGTGGGCTACGAGAGGCATCAGGCCCTGCTCCGCATTCTGCTTCTCGACGATGTCTTCTCCTTCCTCTCCGGTGACCTCTCGGCTGAAAAACAGGCGCGTTCCGGTATCGAGGGAGTTGTTGGTCATCGAGTATTCCGGTCCCAGCACCTCCGAACTGAGCCGCAGGCCCGCTCCCACAAAACTCCATGAGGTCGTGACCTCGGCAATCAGCGGGCGTCCTTCCTCGTCTTCGTATTGGATGGTGGCGCGTGCAAAATCCTCAGAAGGACGCTTGGTGTAATCAACTTCCGGTCCCATTCTCTCCCGGAGCAGCTCGGCGTAGTGGGGGCGCGTCCACTTCAGGCTGGCAATCTGCGCCGACACCTTGACCGGACGGATACTGTCGCGCGGGGCGCCGGGCCGGGTAAGCAGGAACCGCGCTACTTCCACGCTGTGGCACATCATGTCGTTGAGCACGCCGCCGCCTTGCAAATGACCCTGCCAGAACCAGGGATTGTGGGGGCCGCTGTGTTCCTCGGCGGCGCGCGCCAGATAGGGGCGGCCCGTGATTGCCGCGCCGCGCGCCCACAGGATCTCGCGCCCACGGGCGATGCCCGGCGTAAACAACTGGTCTTCCAGATAACCATGCAGGACTCCGGCCTGCTCGATCAGTTCGACCATTCGTTTTGCCTCCCGCACGTTTCGGGCAAGCGGCTTCTCACAGGCAATGCCGATCAACTTACCCTTTCCGGACTGCAACGTGTGGACGATGGCTTCCATGTTCTCGATGCGGCGATGGTTGGGACCGCAGATCCAGATGCAATCGATTCCCGGATCCGAGACCATTGCTTCGATGGAATCGAAAGCAACGGCTTCCCCGATGCGCAGCGAGCGGGCGAGGGCGGCGGCGTCCTCGGCATTGGCACGGTTCGGACTCCAGATGCCTCTTACATCGGCGTCCCGTACAGCCTGCCATGATTGTAAGTGAAACCGGGTGATGAACCCGCTGCCGATGAATCCTACGCCGAGTCTTTCTCTGGACATGTGTATTTATTCCTCCTCATGGGTTGCTGTGCAACAGAATGGAATGTGGGTAAAGCCGTGTTCGATGCCTTCAGGCGCTACGGCCGCGATGCATTCTTGGGTTCGATGATTCCTTGATGGTGCTTGTAGTCTAGCTTTGAAGCTGCCGCTTCGTCGATGACGATGAGGGCGTACCGGTGCATCTGTACGATGGAAGCGGGGCACATCGCCGTCAGGGGACCTTCCAGCGCCGCTTTGATGGCGTTCGCTTTCCCCTCGCCGCTGGCGACGAGCAGCAATTTTTTGGCCTCCATGATCGTGCCGATGCCCATCGTAATGGCAAAGCGCGGAACCTCACTCGGGTTGTCAAAAAAACGCGCGTTGTCACGCACAGTCTTGGATGTCAGCGTCTTGATGCGGGTCCTGGACCCTAACGACGATCCTGGTTCGTTGAAAGCGAGATGGCCGTTGGCCCCGATCCCCAGGATTTGCAGGTCGATGCCTCCTGCCGCCACGATCTGTTCCTCATACCACTCGCAGAACTCATCTACGTCATCGACCATGCTTGCGGGAATATAAACCTGGCCCGGATGCACATTGACATGGTGGAAAAGGTTGTTCCACATGAAATAATGGTACGTCTGAGAGTGCTCCGGCGCGAGCTCCAGGTATTCGTCCAGATTGAACGTAGTTACTTTGGAGAAGTCAAGCCCTCTCTCTTTGTGATTCCGCACGAGGCGCTGATACAGCCCCAGAGGCGTGCTGCCGGTAGCAAATCCGAGCACGCTGTTTGGTCTTCGCCGGATCTGGGCGGTGACGAGTTCCGCGGCTCTTTCACTGACCGCATCATAGTCTTTTACGATTTCTACCAGCATAGTGTTTTTTTCCTGGCCGAGGTTGTAGCCGAATCCCTCCGGAGGTAACTGAACAGAAGTTACGGTGCGGGCGCCCGGACAAACGGCAAAAGCGCTTTTCAAAGAGTCCTCGCTCGTTTGCGCTCGTTCCTGCCGGGAGATTACGCAATAGATCGAACAAAGGGAAGAGTCACCCGGCCGATGAGGAACGGTTCAGGCGTCAACGCAGGAGAAAAAGAGGGATCCGACGCTGCGATGATGCAAAAGCGCCGGGCCGGATGAACGATTTCCGGCAATGGCGGTTCAACCGATGCTGGATGCCGCATCCCTACCATCACATCTGGTGAATGAAATGTTGCACCGACTGGTATTCCCGGTTCTTTTTCTGATCGCGCTCGCCGGATGCGCCGGGATGAAGAATACAGAGAACAACCCTGCTGTCACCGATACGGAATCGCTCGTGCAATTCCTGCGCGGTCAGGGCGTCGGGCTTATCGACGAGGGGGTCTTCTCGCCTGCCACGCTTTCGGCGCCGGGCCGCCGGTTTATCTCTACGAGTGGCGGTGAACTCTATGTGTTCGAGTACAAAAGCGGCGGTGATGCCTTGACTGACTTTTCGAGCATCGAACAGTCAGGCAGGGCTTCGACAGACCAGCAAGTCTACCGGAGTGAAAACCTGGTCGTCCTTTTTTACGGGGATGATCCGCGCATGGCC
>CBDUBU010000182.1:0-7918 GCA_965365465.1 uncultured Rhodothermaceae bacterium | reverse complement strand
GGCGGAGCAGGATCCGGAGTATGGCATCAGCAGAGGCAGGCTGCTTCCTGTTCACCGGGTTCTTTCGCGAGACGAAGTTTCTGTGGAAACCCGGCAGAAACTGGAAGATAGTCTGGTGCTCGTGCATGGAGGTATGGCGCAGGATGTAGGGCCTATCCTTGAAATGGTCACGGAGAAATACCTGCTGCGCTCCGAGGCCGCATGGCAAGGACGCCGGGAAGCAATTCGCTTCTTCGATGAAATTGTCTCTGATCTGGAAGAGGGTCGCGTAGCCTCTATCGCAGAAGCTACACATCGCAATTTTGAGAGTCCGATTCAGGCGATTATTCCTTGGGCCAGCAACCTGTACACGGAAACCTTGATCCAGCGGGTGCGCGCCGAGTTCGGAGATCAATTCTGGGGCTTCTGGATGCTGGGAGGGATGTCAGGCGGCGGCATGGGATTCATCTTTGACCCGGCGCGAAAAGCGGAGGCACAGGATAGGTTACAGGTGATTATGTCGGAAACGAAGCGCTGCCTGGAGCGAGCGGTTCCCTTTGCTATGGAGCCTGTCGTCTACAACTTTGCGATCAACGAACGTGGTAGTTATGCCGACCTGCTGGAAGGGGATGCTGCCCTGATGCCTCAGGGGTATTATGCCCTGGTGGCGCCCGGACTGTTGCGGCTGGAACAGCGCAGGCTTCCGGCCTCGCGCCGTACGGAACTGGATCGCTTCGGGGCAGCGTGCCGCACACAACCCGAACTGTCCGGTATGGTGCAAGAGCTTTTCGACAGGTTGCTGCCACGGAGCGAGTGGGAAGAAAGCGACCGGCAAAGCTTGCAAACCTTGCTCAATCAAAGCGGCTTCGATCGGGTTCAGCATGAGCAGATCCGTTCCGATCTGCGCAGCGGCCGGATCGGGCTGGCTCAGAACAGATTGCCGATCCGAAGCCGGATCGAGGATGTCGGCCCGGAGGATGTTTATGATGCCTCCGGCAATCTGCCGGAGCGCCTGAAAGACATAGGCAGGGAAGCGCTGGCTTCGGGTCAGGTCGCTGTAGTCTCTCTGGCCGGCGGCGCGGGAAGCCGGTGGACGAGGGGCGCAGGCGTCGTGAAAGCCCTGAATCCGTTTTGCAAAATTGGAGGCAAGCACCGCACCTTTATTGAAGTTCACCTCGCCAAGAGCCGACAGACAGGCCGCCTGCACAGGACGCTGCTTCCCCACATTTTTACGACAAGCTATCTCACCCACGAGCCTGTCGAAACGTATCTTCGCTCGGAGAGCAACTATGGCTACAAAGGCCCTCTGGTTCTGTCCCCCGGACGGAACGTAGGGTTGCGGCTTGTTCCCATGATCAGAGACTTGCGCTTTGCCTGGGAAGAAACGTCCCATCAGTTGCTCGATGAGCAGGCCCAGAAGGTGCGCGAAAGCTTGCACGCCGCCCTGATCGAGTGGGCAAGAGCGATGGGAGAGGGCAGCGACTATACCGACAACATCCCGACCCAGTGTTTGCACCCGGTCGGCCACTGGTACGAAATTCCCAACCTCTTCCTGAATGGGGTTCTGCGTGGAATTCTGGAAGACCAGCCGGCCCTGAAGTACCTGATGGTCCATAACATCGACACCTTGGGAGCGAATGTCGATCCCGGCATCCTGGGATATCATATCTCGGAAGGAGCCACACTCACAACTGAAGTCATTGCCCGCTCTATAGAAGATCGTGGAGGCGGCCTTGCGCGTATTGACGGACGGGTTCGGCTCATAGAAGGCATGGCGCTGCCGCGCGAGGAAATCGAGTTTGATCTGTCTTACTATAACTCCAGCACGACCTGGATTGACCTGGACCGTTTGCTGGACGTGTTCAGGCTCTCGCGCACCGATTTAAACGACGGTGACAGGGTCGCTGCGGCTGTGCGGGATCTGGCTGCGAGAATGCCGACCTACATCACGTTGAAGGATGTCAAAAAGCGCTGGGGCAGAGGGCAAGAGGATGTCTTTCCCGTTACGCAGTTCGAAAAGCTCTGGGGCGATATGACTGCGCTTTCAGAAGTGGACAGCCGCTTCGTGGTGGTTCCTCGCGTCCGCGGACAGCAGTTGAAGGAGCCGGCGCAACTGGATGGGTGGCTCCGCGATGGGTCCGCCGACTTTCTGGCGTCCCTGTGTGACTGGGCGTAAGCCTGGTATGTTTTCGGCAGCGGCTACTCTGCCGAAACGGTGAGAAAAGGAAGAAAGAACCAGCGACAGTCTTCGCTTCGCTGGATGGATGCGCCGGGTTCAAAGGTAAGGCGAAGCAACGTGCGCCGGTCGAGTCGGGTCTCGGCCTCTGTTCCCAGATGGACTGGTCTGTTGCGGGCCATCGTCAATGGACCTCCTGCATTAGCATCAAAAGTCACGTAGATGTCATTGAAGGCAACGGCGATTGAGTCGTAGCGAGCCGGAGTCACCTGGGTGGAAAGAATCATTTTTCGTTCGCTGCGCTCCCTGCTTACCTCGAACGTATTGATGTCGGCGGGAAATGCGGTCCACCCCTTTGTCTTTTCTTTGAGCAGGATCTCGGTAATGCGAAAGCGGATAGACTGGATGTCGTTCGGAAGGGTTGTAGGTCCCATCTCCAGAGAAATAGCCAGATAGCCCCGCCGGGGGGCTTCAGGTACACCTCCTGAATCAGACAGCGCCGGTTGGGGAGGAGTAGCCTGGATCTGGCGTGCGCCGGAGCACCCGTTCATCGCCGTTGCCATTACGAGACTGGCGCCAAGCAGTAACAAGAGTCGGGTCGCAGGTAGGTAGGCCGGGCTGGACATCGGTAGGTTTACTCGTGTTAGTCGCTTCGCTCGTTTACTGAGGTTGCCTGATAAAACAGCAGCACATGACAGAGAATTCCGGGGCGGATGTGCAAGAAACAGGGTGTGAGGGGGCCTGCTCAGGAGGGCCGAAGCGCCTTTTCAATTTCCCATCCATACGTGAGCAAAGGCTGTGCGCTGTGCATAAATTGAACGACATCCTGCGTAAACGCCGGAGATTGGGCAGCAAGGTCTTTAACGGGGCATGTGACGAGGAAGGATTTCCAGCGCAGATAGTCGGCGAGTTGCGACCCGGTATGCTCGTTAAATCCCTGTGGCAGGCGTTTGAGGGACTCGTCGGTTTCCAGTTTCAAGCCTTGCGAGATCACCTCTCGCACCAGTTCATAAAACTGTTCGGGTTCTTGTGCCATCCGCACTCGCCAGGCGCGAAGCATTGTGTTTTCAGGGCGCCAGAACCCGGCGGCAAGAAACGACTTGCCAGGTTCGATATGAATGTAGACGCCGCCGTGCTCGTCCTTCTGCCCGGTTCGGGTAAGAAAAGCGCCGATGTGGGTTTTGTAAGGACTCTTGTCTTTGGAAAACCTCGTGTCTCGGTAGATGCGAAAGATCGACCCTTTAGGCTCACCCGTAAGCTGAAGCCGCTCTTCAGAAGCACGACGGCTGGCATCGGAGACCAGACATTGCATAGGCCACAAGACCTCATCTTCGAATATGGTTTTACGCGGCTTGAACCAATCACGCTGGTTGTTTTCGGCCAACGCACGCAGGAAGGCAAATGCTTCAGGTCGAAAGCCGGGAAAAGGAGGGAAATCCGTCATCCAGTTCTACAGTGTATTTTCGTTAACAAAGGTTGCCGGTGAACACAGATGCGCTAGGAATGCGCGGCTTGCCTGGTTTGCCGATCTTCAAGGTAAGACCATGCCAGATAAGCCATAAAACCCGGCGCAATGCGGAGCGCCTCCTCATCAATGGTGAAACGCGGCGTATGCAATCCGTGGATGTTTCCCTGTTTTTCGTTCAGGGTTCCTATCCGGTAGAAGCTGCCGGGCAGTTCACGCAGGTACCAGGCAAAGTCCTCACTGGCAAACCAGAGATCCAGATCGACGGTGTTGTCTTCTCCCACGTATTCGCCGGCAGCCTTTTTTACATAGCTGGTTTCTTCCGGATGATTATAAAGCGCCGGGTAGCCCACCGCGATCTCAAGTTCAATTTCAGCGCCGAAGGCCTGCGCCGTGTGCGTGCAGACGCGCCGGATGAGTTCGTGGGCGCGGAATCGCCATGCCTCGTCCATTGCCCGGAAGGTGCCTTCCATACGCGCGTTATCAGGGATGATGTTCGTTGCGCCGTCTGCAATGATTTTTCCGATGGATAACACGCTCGGCGCGTCAGGAGGACAGTTGCGGCTGATGATGCTTTGCAGGGCGACGACGAGATGTGAAGCAACCAGGACTGCGTCAGACGCTAGCCGGTGGGGAGCCGCCGCATGACCTCCGGAGCCGTGAACCGTGATGTATAGTTCGTCTGCGGAAGCCATATACATGCCGCTGCGCACGCCGATTTTGCCGACCGGAAGATCCGGCTGGACGTGCTGGCCGAAAATGGCTTCCGGAGCCTGGGTTATATTATTTTCCCGGAGAACCCCTTCTTCTATCATAACTTTTGCGCCTCCCGGAAGGCGCTCTTCGCTCGGCTGGAAAAGAAACCGCACGGAGCCGCGCACCTGTTCCCTGATCCGATGCAAGATCATTGCTGTGCCGAGCAGAGAGGAGGTGTGGGCGTCGTGCCCACAAGCGTGCATTTTGCCGGGATTCTGAGAGGCAAATGCTAAGTCGTTTTGTTCCTGAATCGGAAGCGCGTCCATGTCGGCGCGGAGCACGACGTTAGGCCCCGGCAACGCGCCTGTAAGGGTTGCCACAACTCCTGTACGGGCAATACCTGTTTCGAGTTGTAGGCCGAGCGGCTGAAGGGTTTCGGTGACCAGACGCGCGGTTTCGTGCTCCTCGAAGGCCAGTTCGGGGTTCTGGTGAATGGTCCGGCGCAGACGAACTATTTCAGGAAATAGTTCGTTCGAGAGCGATTTGATGGCGTTCAGCATAAACAGCCTGTCGTCAGGCGGGTGAGTGGTTGATCGAGAGTACCAGACTGTATGGGAGCGTTATACCACCTCGGTCCTATTCGTTGAAACCTTTACCGGATATAGCAGGGCGATCATCCTGATTGGCTGCCTGCCAGGCCGTTGCAAAGATCAGACGAGTGATACGCGCCATCCGATCATAAGCAATCTTGTGGGGTTCGTCACCCGGACGATGATAGTCTTCATGCGTGCCGGTGAAGTAGAAGATGAACGGAATGCCATGCTTCCCGAAGTTCCAGTGATCCGAGCGCTGGTAGAACCGGTTAGGGTCTTCGGCTGAATTGAACCTTTCGTCCAGTTCAAGGCGGATGCCGGTCTTTTCGTTTGCCAGGGCGTTTATGTCGTGCAAATCCTGAGAGATCAACCGGGATCCGATGATGTACACGTAGTTCGCGCCGGGGGTCGGACGCGAAGGGTCAAACCGCCCGATCATATCAATGTTGAGGTTGGCAACGGTTTTTTCGAGAGGGAAAACCGGTTCGACATCTGCATAGTAAGCAGATCCGAGCAACCCCTTTTCTTCGCCGCTCACATTCAGGAACAGAATCGAGCGCCGGGGTCCATGGCCGTCGCTCTTCGCCTTCATAAATGCTTCTGCCATTTCCAGTGTCGCAACGGTTCCAGATCCATCGTCATCAGCCCCGTTGTTGATCCTGTCGCCCTCCAGCCCTTCATTGATGCCGATGTGGTCGTAGTGAGACGAGATGATTACGACCTCATCCCTGAGAGCCGGGTCCGATCCTTCGACCACAGCAAGAACGTTTTCAGTCTGGAACTTCTGCACGGAGCGGTCGATGGAACTCTGAACAGACACCCCATCTAGTTCGAAGACAAAGGGTTCAAGGTTTGTGCTGATATGGCTCATAAGCCCTGTTACTGTTTGCTCCGAAGAAGCCAGAATCCGGTCGGCCAGGTCGGACGAAATGAGGTAGACCGGCAGGCCGGGGGAGACCGAAACCTGCGCTGGTTCACTCAACGAAAGGCGTCCTACCCCTGAAGCGCGGTGTGCAAGACGTACAGCGTTGTCCGTCCAGCTTCCTGCTATAGCAGAACCGGCGTCGTAAACGATCAGATAGCCCGCCGGGTTATGGGAGCGTGCTGCTTCAAGCTTCATGGAACTGTAGGTCCACCTGCGCGAGGGTTTGCGGTCCTCGGTAGGAAGCAAGCTTGTCGAATCGTTAGCCAGAGGCTCATTGGGGAGCAGCATCAGCCATTTTCCTGAGATGTCAATTCCTTGCGCATCGAGCGCGGCAAAGTCATTGTAATTCAGGTCGTCGTCTGCAATCCCATACCCCCCGAACACAACTGGGGCCGTTGTCTCTCCCGAACCCCCGGAAGCAAGGAGGAAATCAGCATTGCCGGAGGCGTCGGAGCAGCGTGCGATGGCAGTTGTTTTTCTGCCGTCGATGATTTTCAAGCTTGACTCCGTAAGCGCGATCCCGCTGACATCAAAAGGCTGAAAGTAAGCATCCGGGGCAAGTGGATCGATGGTCTGGGTCGTTCCCGATGGCTTTAGGCCCATTTTGCGATACTGTGCGGCCAGATAATAAGCCGCCATTTTCTGCCCCCTCGTTGTGGTTTCACGTCCCTCGAAAAAGTCGGAAGCAAAAAAATAGAGATGCGATGCCAGTTCGTCTGCGGTGATGGTTTCCTGATAGCGTCTTACCAGATCCGGGCTTTCGAGGGTTGCAGGGACGGAGACGATTCCTGTAGGCTCTGCAGAGCGCGGCCCGGCGCAGCCTCCTGAGGAGATCATGACCAGGCTAAACATCCAGAGAGGAGCGATAAAGCTTCGTGACATTTGTACGTGATCGTTTAACGCTGCCGGCCCGGCCTCAAGGCCATGCTACGTGACGGAAGATCAGACAGCGCGTTTTACCAGTTGATTCCTACACGGAATGTATGCTGCTGCCCACGATAGTCATAAAAATCCCTGGCTGCATCCGGGAAAAGACTGGAGGCATTGATGTTCCAGACCTGCACCCGAAAACCATATCCCGCGCTCAGGCCAAGTCGTCCGACGAAAGGGCCGAAATGAAGTGTAGCGTCGGCATCAAAGATGCGGGCGCTGCCTGTGGCATCGCCAAAGGAGCGGGCCGCAAGCCCGATAACCGGTGTAGCACGCGCTTCCAGTTGCACCCGTTTTCCAAGCTGTCCGGAAAAACCGAGGCCCGTCCCAAGGCCGAGCACGGTAACCCCGAAGGCATCGGCTGACGCTTCGGCCAGCACATCCTCATTGTGTGACACTCTCCGGTAATGGCTGTGAAGGGCAATAGGAATAAAGAAATGTCGCTGCCGTGAACCTCTGCCACGAGAAAGGCGAAACTCTCCCCATGTAAAAAAGGATGCATCGAGCAGTTGGACGTTTTCGGAGGCGGCATTCCGGGTATTGCCTAGCGCAATCGAGACAAACAGGTTTGGGCGCGTATATACCAGTCCGTAACCAGGGTCTACATAGTCAAAGGTCGCAATCGAATCAGCCCCGCCGGTATAGGTAAAGTCTATCAGGTGGTAGGCAAACGAGAGGGATTGGGTAGGGCGCGGCGCTTCTTCCTCGTACGAAAACAACTGGGCTGAAGCAGGACTCGGCAACGACAGGCATAACAGCAGCAGCATGGCTCCGGAAAGACCGAGACGTAACGATGCATCCATGCTCATGTCGCGCTTTCTGCTTCTTTTTTCTTATCGCCAGGTTTCTTATCGCCAGGAATGCCCTTGGTGAGATCGGAGCCGGTGTGCGGATCCACAAAACGATACGTCATCGGATTCATGGACGCATTGGTTTCCATGCGGATGCGCACCAGGTGCTTCATGAACCAGCGTGTGGGAACGTTAGGGACCTTGCGGTTCAGATAAGCCGCTGTGAAAGGATGAACGACCAGGGTAACGGCGCGGCGTGTGCTGTTCTTTTTGTAATCAACAATCCATTGCTCCATTTTCTGGATCAGTTGTTCCGGGCTTATCTCCAGGACGAGAGGCTCGTGAAGCTTCCTGGGGGCAGGG
>CBDUBU010000181.1:0-7965 GCA_965365465.1 uncultured Rhodothermaceae bacterium | reverse complement strand
CTAGTTATGCAAAGCGGGTTTGCTGCTGATTGTTTCGTAAGGTAACGCTCTTGCAACCGGTTTGAATGTGATCCTCACGAAACCACAGGCTTTAGCCGCAGGGTGTATATTGAGAGGGCGGCAAAGACGCCGGCTCATTTTTCAGTATCCTATCCTTGCTCAACAATCAATATTATGCCTCTCCTTACCATTGAAGGGTCTGGTTCTTATGAGGTCCAATCCGGCAAGCGGCTCGTGTTGGCGATAGAATCATGCGGCGTTGACATCGGCCATCGCTGTGGCGGAAAAGCCCGTTGCACCACGTGCCGTGTTCACTTCAAGAGTGGCGAGCCGGACACGATGACCCGCGCCGAGTATAATAAGCTGAAAGAGCGGGAGTTGCTTGACGAGGTGCGACTTTCCTGCCAGATCCTGGTGGACCATGACATGACGGTAGAGACGCTGATGCGCGTGTCGGAGCAGGGATGGGCGGATCCGGGCCCTCAGCCGAGCGAGGAGGTCGAACCGGAGGCCGTGTGGTTCCGGCGGGAAGGACTTGTAGATTAAGCAGGAGTCTGCATTTTCTGTCTAAGGGCCTGCTGTGGGGGAGTATTTGTCCGTCTCACCAGGCTGTTCGCTTGCCAGTGATCCAAAGTCCACATCTGACGCGGGGCGCGTATCCGCGTCCAGCACGCGCTGCATATAGTCGAGTGCGTGTGCATTGGATTCCGGTTCCAGCGAAGCGGCGCAGTCGGATGGAATAACGAGGCGATAATTACGCATATAGGCATCGATGGCAGTAAACAGCACGCACATATTCCCGCTGAATCCGGTAAGAATCAGTGTCCTGGTTCCCAGATGGTGGAGCAAGGTTGAGAGCGTCGTGTCAAAAAATGCAGAATGCTTCGGTTTCAGCACAAAGTAGTCATCGGCGCCGGGGTGAAGCAGTTCTGCAATGGGTTTGCCACGGGATTCGGCGGATAGGGCGCGTTCGATAACCTCGCGGAAATCGGATCTCCAGCGTCCGAAGTTATCGTTTGCATAAATGACCGGGATGCCGGCGGTCTCAGCCCGGCGTTTCAACGCGGCGATCCGGCGGGCAGCCGGTAAGGCAAACTGTAATAGCTGCTCGCTTCCTTCAAAATCCATCTCACTGATCACGTCGATCAGGAGCAGCGCAATCCCGGATTCATCGGGAAAGTTGCCATAAGCGTCGTTTTCCTGGTGTGGCATATTGGAAAGAGGTATTGCTGTGACCGGTTTTATTGCTTGCCCATCCATCTGCTATGCCGGTCAAGCAGCCGACGGACCATGTCCGGATCGGTGCGGCCCGGAAACCCTTCTACCCTGTAGGCGGCCAGGGCCGCCTCCGGAGCAGGGGAGGAGAGCGTCTCAAGATCGGCGGCTGTCTGCCGGTAAGCTTCACGAAAAGGAATACCTTGCTGCACACGATGTAAGGCTTCCGCCGTCGCAAAAAGTTCCGGGGTACATGCCTGCTGCATCCGCTCCCGGTCGAACTGCACGCCGGGTATGAGGCGCATCATGGCCGTAACCAGATCCCGCATGACCAGGGCGCCGCGCATGGCGGCTTCCTTCGTGAGTTGCAAGTCGCGGTGGTAGCCGGAAGGCAGGTTGGCCGGAAGCGTAAGAAGCACCTGCATCTCAGCGATAAGGCGGTGGTACCCTGCACGCACCAGTTCAAGTACGTCCGGATTTTGTTTCTGCGGCATGATGCTGCTGCCGGTGCAGAACGCGGCAGGCAATGCTACAAACCCGAACTCCGTCGTATTGAACAGGACCAGGTCGGAGGCCATGCGATTCAGCGTTGCGGCAACCTGCACGAAGGCGTGCAGCGCGTGGAGTTCGAGTTTTCCACGAGACAACTGCACCGAAGAAACGTGTGTTTGCAAGCCCTCAAAACCCAGGCGTTCGGCTGCCGCCTTGCGTGGAAGCTCCAGATACGGAACGCCGTACCCTGCTGCGCTGCCCAGGGGGGAGACGTTGACTTGCCCGTATGCGCTCTCCAGCGCATTCAGGTCGCCGACGAGCAGTTCTGCGAAGCCAAGCGCCCAGAGTCCGGCCGTGGAAGGCATCGCACGCTGGAAATGGGTGTAGCCCGGCATGATGGCATCACCGTACTGCTCGCCCAGATTGCATAACGCGCGCGCCAATTCTGCCGTGTCACAAGCTGTTGCTTGTATGCATTCCTTCAGAAAGAGCCGTAAGGCAACGAGAACCTGGTCGTTCCGGGAGCGTCCGGTGTGGATCTTTTTGCCGGTCTCACCAAGTCTCTGTGTCAGAAACTGCTCAATAACAGTATGGCAGTCTTCATCGGCAGGCGTGACGACGGTAGCGCCTGCTTCGACCTTTTGCAGGAGATCGGCGAGCGCTGTTTCTACCGCCGTAAATTCATCCGGCGTGACGATGCCAAGTTGTAACAATGCCCATGCCTGGGTGCGTGTGCCCTCGATATCGTAGGGCAAGAGCAGCGTATCCCAACGGTAGTCCTCGCCTACCGTGAAACGTGTAACCCAGTCCTCGACGCGAGTTTCCTTTTGCCAGAGCATATATCTCTTTTTTTAGTCCTTCAGCCGGTAGTAAGCGCGAATGATCTCCTGATAGGCGGTCACGGCGCGTTCGACCTCCTCGATTTCGATGTGTTCGTCGGGAGTGTGCGAACGTTCGCTCGGGCCGGCCCCAAGTTTTACAGTAGGAATATCATGCAGGAAGATCCAGTCTGAAGCGGTAGGGGAGCCGAAAGGAGCGGCTTCCGGCAATGCCTCCAGACAGGCGCGAACGATTCTCTCAGAGCGCGGTGTGGAAACGGGTATGAATCGTTTGCTATGCACCGTCACCTCGGATTCCAGCAGATCGCTGAGGGCGGCGGCGATTTCATCGTGCGAGTAAGCCGGTGTAGTGCGGATATCAAGGGTGAAAGTACACAAGTCGGGCACCACATTGCGGGCCGATCCTCCCTGAATGGTTGTGACGGAGAGCGTCGGGCTGCCGAGGTAAGGATCAGCGCGGTCGAAGCGGAAGGTTTCCAGACGCTGCAGATCGCGGGCCGCCCGCATGATTGCATTGTCGCCGAGGTGAGCGCGTGCGGCATGGGCGGAGCGGCCGTGCGCGTGAGCGTTCAGGATGAGCAGTCCTTTCTGCGCGATACAGGGCTGCAACTGCGTCGGTTCTCCCACGATGGCAGCACTCAACGGAGGCAGGTGAGGTCGCAGAGCCTCCAAGCCGTTATAGCCGCCGCCTGTTTCTTCGCAGGCCGTCAGTGCAACGATCACTTGCCCGTTCGGGGGGCGCCAGCCCTGGCCTGCCAGTTGAAGCACAGCCGTGAGCATGGCTGCGCCGCTAGCTTTGGCATCCACTGCGCCCCTTCCAAAAAGCTTTCCGTCTATCTCAACCGGGTCGAATGGATCGTATGGATGTCCGGCAGAAGGAGGAACGACATCCAGATGAGAGTTAAGCAGCAGGCGGTCGCTGCCTTCCCCCAGGCGGAAGTAAACATTGTCATCATGGCGTTCTACAGGCAGGCCGGAAGCCGTGACGTAGGACTCGACAAAGTCTGCAATCGGACCTTCCTCCCGGCTGAGCGATGGGAACCGGATGAGTTGTTTCAGCAAGTTCACTGCCTCATGCACGCCTGACTGCTCCATATTGTGCTATGCAGATAAGGGTGTTGCCCCGGTTGAATCGTCAGCGCAGGAAGATCATCCAACCACCTGCGTGCCCTGTGTGCGTGCAAGCAGATCGTCAGGAGAAAGAATAAAAACCTCCGGGATTCCAAGTCGAAGCGCCTCGAAGGCAATCTGTAGCTTGACACGCATACCGCCCTGGATCCATCCTTCGCGTATTCCTGCGTCAAACGTTTCGCGGCTGCATACCGGGAGCAGTGAGTCCGGATTGCCAACCTCTTGCAACACGCCTCCTGATTCGGCCACGAGCATAAATTGTGAGGCTTGCAGCGCAGCGGCCAAAGCGCAGGCTACCGTATCGGCATTGACGTTGTAGACCTGTCCGGCGCCGTCAACGCCCAGAGGAGCAACGACAGGTAAAAAGCCGGTTTCCATCAGCCGGGCCAGCAGTTCTACCCGAACGCGGTCTACGTCGCCTACCCATCCAAAGTCGATCTGCTCTCCGTCGATTTCCCAGGGAGGGCGCTTCGTAACCTGAAGGATGCCTCCGTCAACTCCGGAGAGTCCTACGGCTGGTATTGCGTGCCGCAAAGCCTGCGCTACGAGTTGGGTGTTGAGCGATCCGCGCAGCGTCCATTGCATGATCGACAAATCCAGGTCCGTGGTTACACGGCGCCCCTGAACGATGCGAGGCTGGTGTCCGAGCCGTTGCGCCATTTCCGTGGCCTGTGGGCCGCCGCCATGAACCATACATACCGGCTGTTCGGAAAGCATCGTGCGTACGGACTCCCAGAGCGGTTCCAGCAAAGCGGGGCGGGCAAGCAACGCGCCGCCGATCTTGATGAAAAACGGCGCATTGGGGCTGTTGTTCATAGATGGCAAGCTGGCTGACTCTACGGGAAACGACTGTTGCCGGCTCATTTCAGGTCCCAGACGTATTCCAGGATGGCTTTCTGAGCGTGAAGCCGGAACTGCGCTTGCAAGAGGTGAAGCGCCTGTGGCCCGTCGAGCACGGCATCATCTACTACTACGTTACGGCGAACGGGCAGGCAATGCATGAATACGGACTCTGGAGAGCCGGCCATTATGTCCTGTGTGATGCGCCAGGCGCGGTGCGTTTTACGGATTTCCGCTTCCTTCTGCGGGTCGGAATAGAGAAGTGGTCCGCCCCATGCCTTTGCGTAAATCACGTCGGCATCCCGGACGGCTGCTTTCAGGTCAGCGCTCTCTTCAACGGAAGCTCCGTGTTGGGCCGCGTAGGATCTGGCTGTTTCCATAACCCTGGCATCAAGAGCATAGCCTTCCGGGCGGGCCACGGTGACGTT
Source organism: uncultured Rhodothermaceae bacterium (assembly GCA_965365465.1). Taxonomy (GTDB): domain Bacteria; phylum Bacteroidota; class Rhodothermia; order Rhodothermales; family DASSAV01; genus CBDUBU01. The sequence goes on along the minus strand of CBDUBU010000181.1, from coordinate 3,020 downwards.
CATGCCCAGGCGGGCGGCCATAAGAAGCGCTGAATTAGGCACGGCCATCGGAAGCGCCTTCGGATGGTAAGCCCAACTGAGCACAAACTTGCGCCCCTTCACGTCGCCGTCGAAGTGCGTCGTGATCGTTCCTGCATCTCCGAGAGCCTGACAGGGATGATAGAACGCGGATTCCAGGCTAACGACCGGAACGGAAGCGTAGCGGGCAAATGTATGAAGCAGCGTTTCGTCGCGGTCCTGTTCGTAGTTCACGCCGGAAGCAAAAAGGCGCACCCCGATGGCGTCGTAGTACTGCGACAGAACGCCTACAGCCTCCCGGATGTGCTCTGCTGCTGCGCCATCCATGACAACGCCTTCCTTCCACTCAAATCCCCATACGCCTTCCCCCACATTCAGCGTGGTGGGGTGCGCTCCCAGTTGCGCGGCAGCCAGCTCCATCGAAGTGCGCGTGCGAAGAGAGGGGTTGAAGAATAGCAACGCTATGCTTTTACCTTGAGCAGCTTTTCCCCAGATTTTTCCGGCCTGGTAGTGATTACAGGTCGCCTGCACTTGTTGTTGCCATGTCCTGTTATCCAGCAACTGCCAGTCCAACAGGCGGCGGATCTTATCCGGCATAGATTATGGGTCTCATAGAGAGGATTTTGTGGTCCTGGACACAAAAAGCTACGCTGCGCAGCGTGCTCCGGTAAACTCTTTCATGTTGCTCACGCGATCTGTTTTTCTGTCGTGAGCGCATGTTCAAAGGCAGAAACGAACTGGTCTATGGCGCCATCCGGCGTGTTCAGGGGAGGCATCAAACGAATCACATTCGGATTTGAGGCGCTTCCGGTCAGCACATAGCTGCTCCGCAGTGCAGCGATAACAGGGGCGGCGGGTTGGTCTAACTCAATGCCGATCAAACACCCGCGTCCCCGAACCGATTTTGCTAATGGAAATACCGCGGACTGAATCTTTTCGAAGATCACTCCGGCGCGGTCCATCAGCTTTTGAGATATAATCGCTTCGAGGGTAGCCTCTACGGCGGCCATGGCGATCATGCCGCCTCCGAAGGTGGTGCCCTGGTCGCCATACTTTACGGTTGATGCTATGGCATCCGAGGCAAAGACGGCGCCCACTGGAATGCCGGAGCCGAGGCTTTTTGCCATTGTAATCAAGTCAGGGACGATCCCGAACTGCTCGGAAACAGAAAAGGAGCCTGTGCGCCCGACCCCTGTTTGCACTTCGTCGAAGAGGAGCAAAATGCCATGACGGTCGCATACCTGGCGCAGGGATATGTAGTAACTGTCGGGAGCCTCCGTGATGCCGGCCATGCTCTGTATCGGCTCAAGCATGACTGCCGCGATGTCATTGCGTTCTTTCAATACGGCGGCGACCGCCTCGGCGTCTCCGAACGGAACGAACACGGTTTCAGGAAGGATTTCGGCATAAGGAGCATGATAGCTGTCTCCCCATGTGGCCGCCAGCGCTCCGAGCGTGCGGCCGTGGAAACCGCCGTTCATGGCTATGAGACCCGATTTGCCTGTGGTTTTGCGGGCAAGTTTCAGGGCCGTTTCATTGGCTTCCGCTCCGGAGTTGCAGAAGAAGACGTGTCCGAGACCCGGAGGGGCAAGTTTCGCCAGCGCGGCGGCGGCTCGCGCACGCACCGGGCTGTATACGACGTTGGAATAAAACAAAAGCGACTCGGCCTGATCCCGGATAGCTGCAACTACTTCCGGCGGGCAGTGGCCGAGCGGCGTTACGCAGTGGCCGCCGTAGAAGTCGAGATACTGGTTTCCGTCAGCGTCCCACACGTAGCAGCCTTCGCCGCGAACAACAGCAACAGGCATTTTTTTATACGTTGGGATCTGGAAAGTATCTTCCAGTTGAATGATCTCAGCAGTTGTCATGCCGGCAGCGTTGAAATATGAAGTAAACGGTGGTTGGTTGCGTTCGCGCTCAAACAAGGGAGAGACGATCTGAAGAAATAGGGAGAAGCCCGCTCGTTTCTGCAAGCCCGAGCAGCAAGTTCAGGTTCTGGATGGCCTGGCTTGCCGCGCCTTTCAACAGGTTGTCGATGGAGAAGCCGACGATAAGGCGGCGTTCCTGAAGGATCCATCCCACGTCGCAGAAGGGCGTATCGACGGCGAAACGAAGTTCAGGCAACGCGCCAGGCCAGAGACGAACAAATGGGGCGTCCTCATATGCCTGCTGGTACCACGCTTCGACTTTCCGGCTATCTGCGCCTTCGGGCAATTGGACGTGAGCGGTTCCCCAGATGCCACGGGTCCACGGGCCGGACACAGGCACAAAGTCTACCTCCGTATGAACGCCCAGCGTTTGCAGGATTTCCGGCAGGTGCTGGTGTTCCAGCACTTTATAGGCCCGGACATTCCCGCTTCGCGTAGGAAAGTGGGTCCCTTCCTTCGGTCGTGTTCCGGAACCGGAGGCTCCGGTCAGGGCCGTTACGGAGGCGTGCAGGTGTTGCAGGTTCCGGGCAAGAGGCCAGAGCGCCAGCGTAATGCCGGTTGCGAAGCAGCCCGGATTTGCAACGAACCGGACGGTCTGCGCATAGGGAGCAAAGATTTCCGGAAGGCCATAAACGAAACGGTCCAGCATTGCGGGGGCCGGATGCGTGAAGTGAAACCACTTGTCGTACAGGGCCGGCTGCTTGAACCGAAAGTCAGCGCTCAGGTCTACGATGGCGCCTTCAAAGCCGTTGTTCAGCAGTTGCAGTACAGCTTCGGCTCCCTTGCCATGCTCGGCGGCAATCAGCACGGCGTCTGCCGCTACAGGTTCGGCGCTATCCTCGTCGGAAAAAACCAGATCCGTCTGTCCGCGCAATTGCGGGTGCGCCGCCCAGACGGGCCGGCCTGCAAAAGCACGGCTCGTCACCGCGTGCAGAGAAATTTCCGGATGAGAGGCCAGCAGCCGGATAAGTTCGCCTCCTACATACCCTGCGCCGTGTAAAATGGCTACTCGTTTCATGTTTGCTTACGTCTTTAAGGCTTTGGCATAGGATAAGCTATACCCTGATGAGCTAG
>CBDUBU010000180.1:0-7970 GCA_965365465.1 uncultured Rhodothermaceae bacterium | reverse complement strand
TGCAGTCGGGCAGGGCGGCGCAGTCCGCAGTCAGGTCGAGGCCGAGCGTGGGCATGGTCTGGCGCAGCGTGCGGGCATAGGCGCGCAGGTCGGCCTCGGTGCGAGGCTGCTCAGGAGCGTGGACAAAAACAAATGTGTACACGGAATTTGCCGTTTAGGACGCAGGCAGGGGGCGCCGGGGAGCGAGATGAAAACAGGGACTGCCTTCAAGCACAGGGCAACGCCAGAGGTTGAGAATAAGAGAAGTCGTTGCCCATTCAAAAGCGTTTCAGGCGCTAGCCTTTTGCGTGTCCGGCGCAAGCAAAAGCGCTTTCAGCCCTGCTCCATTCAACCATATGCGTACCTGTTTCATCATATACAGGATAGGCAGAGAGCATGGCCGGCGGCTGGTTCCGGGGGATGGCGCCTGGAGCATGTTTCGGCCTTCCGCCGCCTTGCCCGGCAAAACGGTTTCTGCGGTCCCGCTCTTACACGGGTTCGTGGATCGGAACAATCTGTGGAGATTCGATAGAAGCCTGGCGGGCCATTGCCTGCGCCATCAGCCGCCACCGCTCCACCGTCATCAAGTTCCCAAGCGTATGCGTGTGGTTCTGGCGGCCCGAAACGTGCTCCTCCAGCAGCCGCTCGATGCCCTCCCGTCCGAACAGTTCTATCGTGAGGCTGTCTGCTTCGGTCAGCGTCTCGCGCAGCACGCCCGACAGCATCCCGGCAAAATAGTCGCCCCTGATCTGGTCTGTGTTCCTGCCTCCCCTGTACGCCGGCTGTACACGCATGATAAGGCCGTGGCAGGCGCGGTCAACGTAATGGAACAGCGGCATCGTACGCGCCCACCATTTGAGCGGCGCCAGTGTTTTTCCGTTGATCGGGGTCCAGAAGGCGCGCGGCATGTAACGGCGCAAGAGGACTTCATGAATCGGCGTATGATCGCCCAGGGGAGATGGCATCCGGTACGCATCCCGGACGAGCTGCGGACTCAGATACGGACACCAGAGACCCCGGTTGAGCCAGTCGAATCGCTTTGACATGGCCCCCCAGACAGCAGTGCGCTCGTAGAGCATGAACAGGTCCATGATGTCGTAGCCGTCCGGCGAGACGGATGCGCAGTTGTCAACCGACTGGTTGAAGCGCGCTGCCACACTGCGAGCCAGTTCCGGCCGCTGCCGGGACAGCATCTCGATGCGCGACTTTTTTTTCAATATGTCCAGCGCCTCTTGGTGTGTCAGCGGCAGGCGTTTCGGGAAGGCGTGATAGTAGGATCTTCTGTACATCTCCCCGGCGCCGCCCCAGGCGTGCGGGCGGGTTTCGTTTTCGAACCGTGGCGCCGGCCCGATGGACCGCTTGCTGTTGGTCGCGCCATTCATGGCAAAAGCCCGCAGGTCCGTGTTGGAGAGGTAGGCATCCGTGCTCACCAGCTCCGGGACCTGCCTTTCCAGAGGAATGCCATAGCGTCCCGCCACGCTGGCAGCTATGCGGACATCGGGACTTTCAGAGTCTCCGCTGCATACCGCCTGAATGCGCGACGGCGCGACGGCAGAAAGCAGCAGCGCCAGCACCGCCCGGCTGTCAAACCCGCCCGTCAGGTCGGTGTATACCGTCGGCGCGTCCCCGGCGAACGTCTTTGCGCTGTTGCGAAGCCGCTCGAACATCCTTTCAAACTGCAAGGCGATAGCCTTCCTGTCGCCCTTTTCGATACGGGAAGCAGGTTCCAGCACCGGCGTGGACACCCATGTGATCCGCCCGTCGCGCCGTTGGACGAATCCTGCCGGATGGCAATATGAAACCTCTTTCAGGAGACTCCGGCCTCCGAAGGACCACCCGGCGGCGGCAATCCCGGCGGCGCTCGTCAGGTCGAAGCGGGCCGGGCAGTCGCCCGTCGAAAGCAGCGCCAGATCGTGCGGCGAGACGATCAGCGCTCCGCCCCCCGCATGGTAGTACAGACTGCGCTGCCCCACCGCGTCGCTGATCAGCGTCACCGCACCCTCCCGCCGGTCCACCACCACCGCGCCGAAGACTCCCTCTAACTCGCGCACCGCCTGAGCGCCCCCGCGCCGCCAGGCATCGAGCACCGCGTGCGCTGCTGCCGGAGCGCCCTCGACCTGGCCGTAGGCGATGACTGCATGGGTCTCTTCGACGGCCTGGCTCACGAGCGAGGGAAGGGCTGTGCCGTCGGGTTGGAGCAGGAACCAGCCGCAGTTGCAGTCGGTCAGGGCGGCGCAGTCCGCAGTCAGGTCGAGGCCGAGCGCAGGCATGGTCTGGCGCAGCGTGCGGGCATAGGCGCGCAGGTCGGCCTCGGTGCGAGGCTGCTCAGGAGCGTGGACAAAAACAAATGTGTACACGGAATTTGCCGTTTAGGACGCAGGCAGGGGGCGCCGGGGAGCGAGATGAAAACAGGGACTGCCTTCAAGCACAGGGCAACGCCAGAGGTTGAGAATAAGAGAAGTCGTTGCCCATTCAAAAGCGTTTCAGGCGCTAGCCTTTTGCGTGTCCGGCGCAAGCAAAAGCGCTTTCAGCCCTGCTCCATTCAACCATATGCGTACCTGTTTCATCATATACAGGATAGGCAGAGAGCATGGCCGGCGGCTGGTTCCGGGGGATGGCGCCTGGAGCATGTTTCGGCCTTCCGCCGCCTTGCCCGGCAAAACGGTTTCTGCGGTCCCGCTCTTACACGGGTTCGTGGATCGGAACAATCTGTGGAGATTCGATAGAAGCCTGGCGGGCCATTGCCTGCGCCATCAGCCGCCACCGCTCCACCGTCATCAAGTTCCCAAGCGTATGCGTGTGGTTCTGGCGGCCCGAAACGTGCTCCTCCAGCAGCCGCTCGATGCCCTCCCGTCCGAACAGTTCTATCGTGAGGCTGTCTGCTTCGGTCAGCGTCTCGCGCAGCACGCCCGACAGCATCCCGGCAAAATAGTCGCCCCTGATCTGGTCTGTGTTCCTGCCTCCCCTGTACGCCGGCTGTACACGCATGATAAGGCCGTGGCAGGCGCGGTCAACGTAATGGAACAGCGGCATCGTACGCGCCCACCATTTGAGCGGCGCCAGTGTTTTTCCGTTGATCGGGGTCCAGAAGGCGCGCGGCATGTAACGGCGCAAGAGGACTTCATGAATCGGCGTATGATCGCCCAGGGGAGATGGCATCCGGTACGCATCCCGGACGAGCTGCGGACTCAGATACGGACACCAGAGACCCCGGTTGAGCCAGTCGAATCGCTTTGACATGGCCCCCCAGACAGCAGTGCGCTCGTAGAGCATGAACAGGTCCATGATGTCGTAGCCGTCCGGCGAGACGGATGCGCAGTTGTCAACCGACTGGTTGAAGCGCGCTGCCACACTGCGAGCCAGTTCCGGCCGCTGCCGGGACAGCATCTCGATGCGCGACTTTTTTTTCAATATGTCCAGCGCCTCTTGGTGTGTCAGCGGCAGGCGTTTCGGGAAGGCGTGATAGTAGGATCTTCTGTACATCTCCCCGGCGCCGCCCCAGGCGTGCGGGCGGGTTTCGTTTTCGAACCGTGGCGCCGGCCCGATGGACCGCTTGCTGTTGGTCGCGCCATTCATGGCAAAAGCCCGCAGGTCCGTGTTGGAGAGGTAGGCATCCGTGCTCACCAGCTCCGGGACCTGCCTTTCCAGAGGAATGCCATAGCGTCCCGCCACGCTGGCAGCTATGCGGACATCGGGACTTTCAGAGTCTCCGCTGCATACCGCCTGAATGCGCGACGGCGCGACGGCAGAAAGCAGCAGCGCCAGCACCGCCCGGCTGTCAAACCCGCCCGTCAGGTCGGTGTATACCGTCGGCGCGTCCCCGGCGAACGTCTTTGCGCTGTTGCGAAGCCGCTCGAACATCCTTTCAAACTGCAAGGCGATAGCCTTCCTGTCGCCCTTTTCGATACGGGAAGCAGGTTCCAGCACCGGCGTGGACACCCATGTGATCCGCCCGTCGCGCCGTTGGACGAATCCTGCCGGATGGCAATATGAAACCTCTTTCAGGAGACTCCGGCCTCCGAAGGACCACCCGGCGGCGGCAATCCCGGCGGCGCTCGTCAGGTCGAAGCGGGCCGGGCAGTCGCCCGTCGAAAGCAGCGCCAGATCGTGCGGCGAGACGATCAGCGCTCCGCCCCCCGCATGGTAGTACAGACTGCGCTGCCCCACCGCGTCGCTGATCAGCGTCACCGCACCCTCCCGCCGGTCCACGACGACCGCGCCGAAGACTCCCTCTAACTCGCGCACCGCCTGAGCGCCCCCGCGACGCCAGGCATCAAGCACCGCGTGCGCTGCTGCCGGAGCGCCCTCGACCTGGCCGTAGGCGATGACCGCGTGGGTCTCTCCGACGGCCTGGCTCACGAGCGAGGGGAGCGCGGCGGCGGCGGGTTGGAGCAGGAACCAGCCGCAGTTGCAGTCGGGCAGGGCGGCGCAGTCCGCAGTCAGGTCGAGGCCGAGCGTGGGCATCGTGCGCCGGAGCGCGCCGGCATAGGCGCGCAGGTCCTGTTCCGTCCTCGGACGTTGCGTGTCCTGGACAAAGACAAAGGTGTACACGGGCGTGGGAGGTTGCGCCGGGAGGCAGGTTGGGCCATTCGGCCCATCATGATCGCATAGCCTGAATTGGACGGCTGGGCAGCGGGACACGTCTCTGCAAGGTCGCAAGCGCCCGGCATTCCGTAACCATTCCGTTACAGGGTTTTCAGAGGATAAGACGTGCTATCAGCAGCAAAAAAGCGTTTTAGGCGTTATCCGCCTGCGCATCCGGCGCATGAAAAATGCGTTTCGATAGCCGGAATCATACCTTTTCGCTGTGCTTACGGAGCGAGGTATACTGCATAGTAGAAGCAGCGGCGCGGTGGGCCGTTTCCTGCGCCATCACCCGCCAGCGTTCCACGGTCACGAGGCAGCCCAGCGTCTGCGTGTGGTTCTGCCGGCCCGAAATGTGCTCTTCCAGCAACTGCCCGATGCCTTCGCGCCCGAACAGATCGAGCGTGAGGCTGCCTTGCTCTGTCAGCACTTCGCGCAGGATGCCCGACAGCGTACCGGAAAATGCATCCGCCCGAATCTGTTCGATGTGCCTGCCTTCTACTTGACCGCGTTTCAGTAAGGGCTGTGCGCGCCGGTGGAGGCCGTGAAAGGCGCGGTTCACGTGACGAAAGAGCGGCATCGTGCGCGCCCAACGGTTGAACGGAGCCAGCGTATTGCCGTTGACGAGCATCCAGTATCCTCCCGGCATATAGCGCTGCAACAGAGCCTCATGAATCGTTGCATGGTCACGGATAGGAACAGGCATCCGGAAGGCATCCCGGACGAGTTGCGGACTCATGTACGGATTCCAGAGGCCGCGATTTGTCCAGTTGAACCGTTTCGAGAGGCACCCCCAGACGGTTTCACGTTCGTAGAGTTTGAACAGATCTATGATGTCGTACCCATTGGAGGAGAAGGCCGCATACGCATCGACTGACTGGTCGAAGCGTTCTCCCATAGCGCCTGGAAGTCCGGCATCCTGCCAGGGTAGCTTCTCGATGCGGGTTTTGCCCTTCAGCCGGGTCAGCGCGTCGTCGCGGGTCAGTGCGGGGTGCGTTCCGGGGGGACCGTATCGGGGGCCACGGTAGGTCTCGCCGCCGCCGCCCCAGGCGTGGGGGCGGATCTCGTGTTCGAACTGGAGCGCCTGCGCGACCGCTCGCTTGCTGTTCGTCGCGCCGCTCATGGCGAAGGCCATTGCATCGGTGTTCAACAGGTAGACTTCCGGCGTCGGCAGCGCCGGCATACGCGCCTCGAATGAACCCCCGTAGCGTCTTGCAACGCGCGCCGCTATTTGCGCGTCCAGGCTGGTTGCCTCTCCGTTGCAGACTGCCTTGATCCGGGAGGGATCCGCCGCCGAGAGCAACAGCGCCAGCACCGCCCGGCTGTCAAAGCCGCCTGTCAGGTCAGTGTATACCGCCTGCTCCTCTCCGACAAAAAGCCTCGTACGCGTTCGCAGTCGCTCGATCATCCGGTCGAGATGATCGGTTGTCGCCTTCTTGTCGCCGCTTTCGATACGGTGTGCAGGCTTCAGCACCGGGTCTGCCATCTGTGTGATCCGTCCGTGCTGCCAGCGTACAAAACCCGATGGATGGCAGAACGCTGCGTCTCGCAACATGCTTTTCCCTCTGGGAGACAGATCCATCGCCGCAATGCAGGCTGCGGTTGTCAGATCAAAATCAGCCGGGCAGTCGCCGGTCGAGAGCAACGCCAGGTCGTGCGGCGAGGCCACGAGCGTCCGTCCCGCCGTGTAATAGTGCAGCGACCGCTGTCCCACTACGTCGCTGATGAGCGTGACCGTATGATCGCGGCGATCTATGATGACCGCGCCGAAACTTCCCTCCAGGTTGCGCACGGCCATCGTGCCCCCATGATGCCATGCATCGAGCACGGCGTGGGCCGCCGAACCAAAGCCCTCAACCTGCCCGTAGACAATGGCCGCGTAGGTTTCTTCGACGGCTTCGCTGACGAGCGAAGCGAGGTTTGTGCTGGTGGGTTCGATTCGGAACCAGCCGCAGTTGCAGTCGGGCAGTACGGTGCAGTGCGCGGCAAGGTCGAGGCCAAGCATGGGCATCACGTGCCGGAGGGTGCGTGCATACACGCGCAAGTCAGCCTGAGTTCTGGGATGATCGGAGTCCTGGACAAAAACGAAGGCATACATGGGAAGGGGAGGTTGTGCCGGGAGGCAAGGTGAGCCGGTTAATGCCTCCTGCGAGGCTGGCCTCGCAGAACAGGACAGATCGACGCGATGCTGCTCCTCGAACGGAAGCGTCAGCCCATCCGTAACCGTTTCGTTACACGGGTTCTCAGGAGGATAAGAGCATCCCTGATGAGGAAAAAAGCATTTTAGGCGCTACCTGCCTGCGTATCCGGCGTATGGAAAAGCGCTTCCGGTAAGGGTAGACTGTATCCGGACACGTACACGAAGCATCTCCGGCGCCTTCACGCCTCATAGCTGAGTCTGGCCTGCGCAGGAGCGGGTCGGGCTATCGCGAGCGCCATCTTTCGCCAGCGTTCCACGGTCACTAGGTAGCCCAGCGTCTGCGTGTGGTTCTGCCGGCCCGAAATGTGCTCTTCCAGCAACTGCCCGATGCCTTCGCGCCCGAACAGATCGAGCGTGAGGCTGCCTTGCTCTGTCAGCACTTCGCGGAGGATGCCCGACAGCAAACCGGCGAAATGGTCTGCCCGGATCTGGTCTATGCTCCTGCCCTGCGCCTTTTCCTGCCCAAGCAACGGGTTTACCCGCCACAGCAGACCGTGAACGGCCCGATCTACATGGTGTAACATCGGGGTCGTGCGACTCCAGCGTTTCAGCGGCGCCAGCAGCTTGCCATTGACGGGCATCCAGAAGGCGCGCGGCATATAGCGCTGCAACAGGGCTTCGTGGATCGTGGCATAGTCGCCCACGGGCGCGGGCATCCGGTATGCATCCCGGACGAGTTGCGGACTCATATAGGGGTCCCAGAGGCCCCGGTTGTTCCAGTCGAACCGCTTTGTAATGGCCCCCCAGACGGTTTCACGCTCATAGAGTTTGAACAGGTCCATGATGTCGTAGCCGTCGGGTGAGAGGGCCGCGTAGGCATCCACCCGCCCGGTGAAGCGTTCCGCCACGTCACGGGCAAGCGCTGCATCCTTCCAGGGAAGCTTCCGGATGCGCGTCTTTTTCGTCAGCATTTCCAGGGCTTCGCGCTGCGTCAGCGCCGGGCGCGTCGAGAGCGTACGGTAACGCGAGCCTCTGTACATCTCGCCGCCGCCGCCCCAGGCATGGGGGGTGATACGGCGCTGGAATTGCGGCGGCGGCCCAACGGCCCGTTTGCTGTTGGTCGCGCCGTTCATGGCGAAGGCCATCAGGTCCGTGTGCGACAGGTACGCCTCCACGCTTATCTGATCGGGCTGCTTCGTCTCGAAGGGAATGCCGTAGAGACCTGTTATCCGTGCGGCGATGCGGGCGTCGAGGCTGGCAGGCTCCC
>CBDUBU010000179.1:0-7984 GCA_965365465.1 uncultured Rhodothermaceae bacterium | reverse complement strand
CCACCAGCTATGCTCACAGTCAATCTCCTGGTGTCTCATTGTCAACACAACCTAAGAAATGAAATGGGCAGAATGCCAACCTTTGGCGCTACTGGACGATGATAACAATCGATCGGTCGTCACATCAGTCCGTACAGGAACAGATCATTGAGCAACTCCGCTATCTGATAGCCAGCGGCCACTTCAGGGTAGCGGAGACATTGCCATCGACGCGCTCGCTGGCGGAACGGTTACAGGTATCATTCCACACGGTACGCAAAGCTTACCAGGAACTCGAGCGAGAAGGTCTTCTTGTTTCGAAAGTAGGCAGCGGATTCGTTGTTATCGAGCGCAAACCTCTTAGCGCCGGTGAGCGAATGGAACGAGGGGCAGCCATCGTACAGGAATTGCTGTACCGGCTCATTGGCCTGGGCCTGGAGGAAACCGAAATCGAATACTTGATTCAGGAGCAATTAGATCTTCTGACTGCGTCGGAACCAGAGCAGCGGTTCGTTTTCGCCGGAGTCTCTCAAGAATTGTCTGAGCTATGCGCTGCGCAGATCTCGCACGCCATACAGCAACATGTCGAGCCGGTATTATTAAATAGATTAGCTTCAAACCAGGATGCAGACTACGCATTCGCATCTTTTGCAGATCTGAAGTCCATCATGGCTCAACTTCCGCGAGCAGATGCCATCGGCGTTACAATACACTACACCCCTTCCGTCCTGGATTATGTGGGACGTATGCTCGGTCACGAAACACTCGGGGTTGTGACAAGGGACAGGGATGCCATCCAACCGCTGATGACCTCCATACCAGCCGCAACTCATTTCTCCGGGCAAATGATTGCGGCAACAATCGACGATACACTCAAGAACGCAAGTCGCATCCTCGGCGAGAGCGACTATGTTATCTATACACCGGCATGTCGGCGGCGGCTTATGCCTCTGCTCACCGAAAACAATAAAAGCAAGCACTCAGTTATAGCGCCCGTAGTGAGTCAGGACTCTATTGAGCTTATCCGGTTAACCATTCCGTCTTGATAACGCCGAGTTCACATTTATTTCCCACCATCACCTGAAGCTGCCTCCTTTCCTTGTTCAGCAGAAGCATCTCGATTGTCCGCAGTATCCTGCCTTGCCCGCCGCATTGGATCCAGATCAAGCTCCGAGTGTCCATTCTTCAAGTCAGGTTGGGCTACTATGTCGTTCGACGGAGCAGCGTCGCTTTGCATATCAGCAGAGCCTTGATTGAATTCATCTGTGCTTTGAACCTCAGTCCTGGAATTATTCGCATCCTGACTGTTGTCCCTTTCCTCACTTGATGGATGCTGCACACCTGCTTCTGAACGAACGGCCTTCGTGGAACGAACCCCTACACTCTGCTCCGGAATTCCAATCACATTATCCACTTCACCGGTTTTTCCTTGCGATGCAACCGGCGCAGCTTCAACGAGCGACTCAGATGCCTTTTCAATTCTGTCTTTCTGACCCGGATATTTTACCCGGACATGATAGATGCCGAGTAACAGCGATAAAAACGTCTCTTTGATAATGCTCAGGTCCCGAAAAGTAAGCTCTGTGTCATCCAACTGTCCGTCTTCCGAGCGGGCCTTGAAAATCATCTCAACCAACGCCTCCAAACGCTTGTGCGTCGGTTCCGACAGACTACGACTCGCAGCCTCTACAGAGTCAGCCAGCATAAGTATGCCGGCCTCTTTCGAATCCGGGCGCGGCCCTGGATACCGAAATTCGGAGTCCTGAACCGGCGGATCATCAGAACCTCGTTGCTGAACGGCCCGCTGATAGAAGTACTCGATACGTGTGGTGCCGTGATGCATCGGAATGAACTTCAGCACCCGTTGTGGAAGATTAGACTCCCTTCCCATCTCAAGACCTTCCTTTACATGGCTGGCGATAATCAGGGCGCTCATGCGCGGCTTGAGATGGTCATGAGGATTGTCGCCGGGACGTTGGTTCTCTACGAAGTACTCAGGTTTGAGCATTTTACCGATGTCGTGGTACAACGCAGCTACCCTCGTGAGCAATGCATTGGCTCCGACAGCATCCGCGCCGGCTTCCGCAAGATTCGCAACCTGGAGAGAATGATTGAACGTTCCCGGAGCACGTATGCTTAATTCCTTGAGTAGCGGACGATTCGTGTCGGAAAGCTCAAGCAAGGTCAGGTCAGTAGTAATATCAAACGCCCTTTCAAAAACCCACAGAAGCGGGTACGCCATGGTAATCAGGAACGCATTGATTCCAACCACAAGCAGATCTGAAAGCAGCCGTTCGAGAGAGGTGTCGTAGATCAGGTAAGAAGCTGACAAAACGAGCACATAACCCACGAATACGAGACCTGCACTCAGAAAAAACTGGCCTCTGTTTTTTATGTCCCGGACGCTGAAAACTGCCAGCGCTCCGGCAAAAAACGTTGCAAAAGCAAACTCAAAATCATAATTCAAGAGATGCCCCCCGATCAACGCCAGCGTCATCGTCCCGAAGAGTCCTACCCGTGAATCAAACATCACGGTAAGCAGCACCGAGACGATCGCAACCGGCACTATGAGCAGCGCCGTTGCCGGGAACAGAAGCGCTATGGCATACAGACCGGTAACGCCGGCAAACAGAAGGGCGACAAGGAGAATCTGTCTGTTGTCAAAGAAGACTTGCCGGCGAAGCAGAAACAGATATAGAAAAAAAACAAGGTAGGTCGCTATGGTCAGTAGTAACTGCCCTAACGTGACTTTCCAGCGATGAGCAGCCCCGCTGCGCTCGCTCCGCGCTCGCTCAAGTGAGGTTAATTGACGTCTGGTTTCCTCTGTAACAACGTCTCCTTTCCGCACGATGTCTGTGCCTTCAAGCACAACACCCTGCGTTGGCGAAATCCGCTGTATCTTTCGTTGGAGGGCTTGAAGGGACTCCCTCCGCATATAATCCAGAGACGGTTGAAAAATTGCCCGAAAAAAGGCGCCCGCCAGACTAACCAGTTCCGGATCACCGTCGTATTTCTGCTCTAACTGACCCTGAGCATACGTGTAGGCTTCATTAAGCCCATAGACATTTTCCTTCGGCTTGTACCGCTGACTGTTCTCGTCCTGATTCCTGACAATAATCTGATCCGCATATACGCTGTCCAGCGGCACATCCATTACCCCGACTTGCATCAACTGGGCGCTCAATTCCCACGCATCATTTAGTATACGCCGATCAAGCCGCTGATTTGATCTTGATGCGCCTGGCGTACTGGAAAACTCCGGAAGGCCCTGGATGTAAGAGTTTACAAGCGCTCCCCATTGTCCGGATGTGGCTTTTAGACGGGCATTCCGTCTAAGATCGAGATATCGCAAAGAGTCTTCCCGCGCTTCTTCTGTTCGTCCGCGCGATTCGTTTAGCCGAAAGGATGCGTACGCCTGAAAAATGCGTTCAAGCTGCTGGTTTAGTGTATCCCGATTTGCCGCAATCTGGCCAAGCGCATTGGACGACTCTCTGAAAATCGGTTCAACGGAATAACGGACGTTTTCATACTCCGTGCGCAGAGCATCTGCATCCTTATAGATCGCAAAATCATAAGGTGCAACTATCGTTTCCTGGCGCCATACGTCTCCAACCTGGACTGCATAATTATAGCGGTCAGAGCGTGGAAACGCAGCCAGCGTCAGCGCCACAAGCAAGGCAAAAATGGCTCCTTTTATAACAAGGTTTCGGCTCTCAGGCTCGCGCGGACGCGCCAGACCCTTTTCCAGATTCTGACCGACCGGACGCGCTTTCTGCTTTGCAAACCCTATTCTCCTTAGTATTCCCATAGAATCCCATACCCGCAGACCTGTGGAGCTTATGCAGCAAAGGAGAACCCTTGCAGTGACCAGGAAAGCGTAAAAACCATATTACTGCGACCGCCACAAAACGTTATGGCTACCTATGCCTCATCCCTGACAAGGATCCGACGCACAGGGTGATCGCGGCGCCAATTGCGGTATACCAGGGCCAACCCAGAGAGCGAAGATTTAAATCAGATACCATCGTTGCGGACGGACGGAAAGCAAATATCCATCCTGTTTCAGGGCTATACCATAACCCGAATATTATACTCACCATCGCTGCCAGAGTTACCGCAAAGGCAATAATGGCATCTGTTTGATCCGTTTTCCGGTTTATTAGCCCCAGCAAGAACACACCCAGCAACCCTCCGTAGGTAAAAGACGCGATGGCCAAGCCCAGCTCAACGACTGGATTGGTCTGGTCTTTGAATAGATTCGCAAACAGAATAAATACAATACCCCAGGCTAACGTGAGGAGTCGCGACACACGCAGCGCTTTTTTGTCATCCATTTGCTGGCGCGCGAACCGCTCGTACAAATCAAGCATGGATGACGAAGCCAGCGCATTGAGTGACGAAGAAAGGGTGCTCATAGCCGCTGCAATGATTCCTGCCAGCACGAGTCCTGAAAAACCCGGCGGGAGTCCCTCAATGATAAACTTGGGGAAAACTTCGTCGCCGCGCGTCAAACCAAGCTCCGAGACGCCAACTCCTCCATAGTACACCCATAGCAGCAACCCTACTACGAGGAACAGCGCAAATTGAATAATGACGATCACTCCACTTCCGATCAGCGCCTTTCTACTATCCTTCAGATTTCGACACGTCAGCAGACGCTGCACGATGAGCTGATCCGTGCCATGAGAGGCCATAGAGAAGATTGCGCCCCCTATCACGGCTGTAATGAAAGTATAGGGATCGGTTATCCACAGTGAGAAGGAAACACTCCCTCCTGCCGAGAATACCTGTGTCTTCCCGGCGGCGCCTGCAAGATTCCACCATCCTGTCGGCATATCACCTAACAGGACATACATACAACCAACCGCTCCTCCTACGTAAATACCCATCTGCACAACATCCATCCACACGACAGCCTTGATTCCGCCTATAAGCGTGTAAAGGATCGTAATGACGCCGATGACCAGAATGATCTCAAAATAGCCTACTGACAGCCCTGCAGCATCTGATATGACCTTGATAGGAATAGCCGTAGCAAACAATCTCACGCCGTCGGCCAGAAGCCGCGTTGCCATAAAGGTAATCGACGCTGTAGCCCGCAAACGGTCGCCATATCGCTCACCCAGAAAAGCATAGGCTGTCGAAAGATTGCCGCGAAAATAACGCGGCAGGAATACAAGGCTCACGATTATCCTCCCGACCAGATAGCCGAAAGTGAGTTGCAGAAAAGTGAGCGATCCTGCATATGCAACCGCCGGCACTCCGATCACAGTCAGCGTGCTCGTTTCAGTAGCTACAACAGAAAAGCATACAGCCCACCACGGCAGGTCCCTCCCTCCCAGAAAGTAGTCGGATGTGCTCTTTTGTGTGCCTCCAGCTTTGATCCCAAATACAGCTATGCCTATCGTGTAGAACGCGATGACTGCATAATCGAGAGGGGTGAGCATTTATTTACACGCTTTGATGTGCCGGAGCGTTTTGAATCATCCTTCACCTCATCCGCGCACCAGAAAAAGTAATGCATCTTCATCCAGCACCGTAATTCCCAGTTCTTTTGCCCGGTCGAGCTTAGACCCTGGGTTTGTCCCTACCACAACATAATCGGTTTGCCTGCTCACACTGCCTGTCATCTTCCCACCTGCTGTTTTGATTAGCTTTTCAGCCTCTGCGCGGGTCATCCCTGACAATGCGCCGGTAAGCACAAACTGCTTTCCTGCAACCTGGTTAGAAGAGGCCGTCTGAGCTTCCTCGGGCAATCGTTGCGTGTTCACGCCTGCTTCTATCAGATTCCTGACCAGTTGCCGGTTCTCTTCAATGACAAACCAGTCCACGATGCTTTCCGCTGTTGTTTTTCCTATCCCCTGAATCTTCTCAAGGTCTTCCTGCTTTGCTTCTGAAAGCGCCGTAAGCGAATCAACATGAGCTACGATCAACTCAGCGGTGCGTTGCCCCACATGCCGGATGCCAAGCGCAAAAACAAGACGGGACAGCGTCCGGTGTTTTGAGCGTTCGATGCCATCCAGCAGATTCTGCGCTCGCTTGCCGGCAAACCCCTCCAACGTCAGCAGTTGGTCAGTTGTCAACTGGTAAAGATCAGATATCCGACCTACCAGTCCTTTCTCGACCAGAAGGACAGCCATTCTGGCGCCGAGGCCCTCAATGTCCATCGCGCCCCGGCTTGCATAGTGCTCGATAAGACGAATAAACTGAGCAGGACAATCGGCGGATACGCAGTAATAGTCTGCTTCGTCCGGCAAACGAACAAGATGGCTGCCACAGGTAGGACATTGCTCCGGCATACACCAGGGAATTTCGTCGCCGCTTCTTGCCGTGGTATTAGGCCCGACTACTTGCGGAATAACATCTCCTGCCCGCTTGACAATCACCGCGTCTCCGACCCGGATGTCACGATCCAGAATATAGCCGGCGTTGTGCAGTGTAGCACGCGACACCATCACACCGCCGATTTCTACAGGCTCCAGAATAGCTTCAGGCTTTATAACTCCTGTTCTTCCTACATTCAGAATGATATCCGTCAGAAAGGTAGTCGCTTCACGCGAAGGGAATTTGAAGGCGACAGCCCAGCGCGGTGCATTCGCAATAAAGCCGATAGCCTCCTGGAACCCGAAATCGTTGATCTTCAGCACAACGCCATCTATCTCATAATCAAGAAGATCGCGCGCATCTGTCCATTGAGAACAGTAATCCAATACTGCTTCAATGTCTGTAAAAAGCTTTGCGTTGGGATCAACCGGGAATCCGAGCCTCTTAAGCCATGCCAGCATCTCGAATTGCGTACCCGGTGGTTCTGAACTTACCGGCCCGATCCCGTACCCCAAAAAGCGGAGTGGTCTCTCTGCTGTAATGCTGGAATCCAGTTGGCGCAGACTACCGGCAGCAGCATTCCGAGGGTTGGCAAAAACCTTATCGTCACGCGCCCGAAGACGGTCATTTAACTGTTCAAAATCGCGGCGCCGAATAAAAACCTCACCGCGCACCTCCATACTTTCTGGTACGTTTATACCCTCCGCAGCGCCGCCCGATGGGATGCGTAAGGGAATAACGCCAATGGTTCGGACATTGTGCGTGATATTCTCCCCTACG
This sequence comes from uncultured Rhodothermaceae bacterium, assembly GCA_965365465.1. Classification (GTDB taxonomy): domain Bacteria; phylum Bacteroidota; class Rhodothermia; order Rhodothermales; family DASSAV01; genus CBDUBU01. The sequence continues at coordinate 901 of CBDUBU010000179.1, read as the reverse complement.
CGCCCGTTTCCCCGTGTAGCTGCCCTCACCAACTGACCATTTTCATACGTCAGAGCCACCGCCAGACCGTCAATCTTGAGTTCAGCCGACACTTCAGGCGCTGCTTTAAAACCAAGATTTGCTTCAACGGCCCTACGGCAGCGATCATACCAGGCTCGTACATCCTCAAAAGAAAAAGCATTTGACAACGAAAGCAACGCAAGGGGATGCTGAACTTTTTCAAATCGCTCCAGCACCATCCCGCCAACCCGCTGCGAAGGCGAGTCGTCGCAACGCAACTCTGGAAACCGACTCTCCATCTCTCTCAAACCCTGCATGAGCGTATCATATTCGCTATCCAGGATAAGAGGATCGTCCTTTACATAATACTGGTAACCGTGAGCCTCCAGAATCGAGCGAAGCTTTCCTGCCAGTTCCTGCGCTTTGTCGAATGAGATCGCCTGTAAGGATAGCGACTTGAGTTCGTTAAGCGTGGCAAGCGTTTCCGATGCGAGATTCATGTACAGGCAGCCTTGAACTGAATGGTGAAAATCCCCTCACAGCATATCTCCCTGCGCCTCGTTTAGCGGACTGCATTTGCAGCGAGGTAGGAGCGAATCTGATCTCTCGTTATGACAATTCTATCCTGATCGTCACGTTGGTCTGTGGGGTATGACCTTCCCGCCACCTTCAATTCAATCTTTTCTAGCTGTCGTTCTATAATGATGCGCTCTTTTACCCGAAATGTGCGAGACTTATCACGCTCAATCCAGTATGGTCTACGTACGTCATCGTCGACCGTAACCTTGATGTTTTGAACTTTGTCTTGTGCAGCGACAATAGTGACCTGAAACTCTTCACCAATCGGCAAGCTTCCTTCCAGAGGTGTACCTATGCCTGCCGATGATGTATCCGCCAGATT
>CBDUBU010000178.1:0-8104 GCA_965365465.1 uncultured Rhodothermaceae bacterium | reverse complement strand
ACCGGGTTACCTTGATGACCCTTCATGCTTCCAAAGGGCTGGAATTCCCGGTTGTTTTCATCAGCGGACTCGAAGAAGGACTGTTTCCGCTCGCTGCCGCCGCGCAGGACAGAAAGGAGCTAGAGGAAGAAAGGAGGCTTTTTTATGTGGGAGCCACCCGCGCTCAGGAACTGCTGTATCTGTCTTACGCGAGAAGCCGGTTTCGATACGGGGAGCAGCAGTCCAGCGTATACAGCCGGTTCCTGGACGAAATCGATCCTGATGTTGTCCGCACAGAGACCGGAGGGGAGTACAGGAAAAATTCAGACCGTTTTTCTCTTGGAGCAGGCTCTGCGGCCGCGTATGGCAAGGTAGATCCCCATTACTACAGAAAAAGCCTTCGCAGCGCAACAGGATCGGCAGGCCCAGGGGCGGCGGCCAGTCAGGGGCGGCGTGTGGTTTATGATGAAGATAACAGCGAGGTGGCGCCGGGAGCACGGGTAGAACATCACCTTTTTGGCGAAGGGAAGGTCATCTCCATGGAGGGCGCCGGGGCACAGGCCAAGGCGGTCGTGTTTTTCAAGGAGGTAGGACAGAAAAAGCTCGTTCTGAAGTTTGCCCGGTTAAAGCGGATTGGTTGATGCAGTTATCTGGTTCAATGATTCTGGCTCATGCAGTGCAACGGTTTGATTCGTCCTCACAAGCAGGAAGGTATCCATGCAACAGTTCTGGCTCTGTTTTCTCGGTGGAGGGCTAATTCTTCTGACGTTCGCCGGATGTACAGGCGACGAAAGGGAACGGGTCGTAGTTTACTCACCGCACGGCAAAGAGATGCTATCCGCGTTCGAGAAGGATTTTGAGGCGCTGCATCCCGATGTTGACGTGCAATGGATCGACATGGGAGGGCAGGATGCCTATGACCGCGTCCGCACCGAGCAGCAGAACCCACAGGCGAGTCTGTGGTGGGGAGGGGATGCGCCTGCTTTTGCCCGGGCGGCCCAGGAGGGGTTGCTGGAACCCTATACCCCTTCATGGGCCGGTGCGGTCAGCGACGAGATGAAGGATCCTGAAAACCGGTGGCACGGGACCTTTCTTACCCCGGAGGTCATCGCTTTCAACAGTAGGATAGTGTCTCGTGACGATGCTCCTAAAGATTGGGATGAGCTATTGGAACCTCAATGGCGCGACCGGATCCTGATCCGTTATCCGCTGGCCTCCAGCACGATGCGGACCATCTATGGCGCTATGCTGCTCCGGCAACCCAGCGTAGAAGAGGGGTATGCCTGGCTGGCAGCACTGGACCGCAACGTTAAAACGTACACGGCCGACCCCACCCAGTTGTACCTTCGCCTAGCGCGGGAGGAAGGCGACGTGACGGTATGGAACATGCCGGACATCTATCTGCAGACAGAACGGAATGGCTATCCGTTCGACTACATTATCCCCGCTGGTGGAACACCGGTGCTGACCGATGGCATTGCGCTGGTGAAGAATGGTCCCAACCCGGAAAAGGCGAAGGAGTTCTACGAGTTCGTCACGTCCGATTCTGCACTCATACGGCAGGCCCATGAGTTTTACCGCATTCCTGTACGAGACGATCTGGATTCGGCAAGCCTTCCTGCATGGATAACCCGCGAGAAGATCGTTCCCATGCCTATTGACTGGGATCGGCTCAGCGAGCAGGGGCCTTCCTGGATGCAATACTGGGACGAGAACATCAAGGGGCGCGGCGCGGATTACCTGGCTGAACGTGGCTCTGGTTCACCCGTTCAGTAATCAGGCGTGACAAGCGGAAAAGGCGGTTTCAAGCCGTAGCTTCCACCAGCAGTTCAGCCATCCGCTCGACAAAAGAAGCGGGCTGGTTGAGATTCCCGTTAATGAGCAGCGCGCCCTCGAAAAGCTGCAATATGGCCTTGTCTACGAGATCGCCCCGGGTGTCGTCCCGCATGAGACGAGCGAGGTTTTTGAGCAGCGGATGCGCCGGATTGATTTCCAGAATTTTGCGAGGGCTGGTGTAGTGCTGGCCCATCATTTTCATCATGCGTTCCATCTGGGTGTCCAAGCCCTGACGACCTATCACAAGTGTTGCCGCCGAATCTACCAGCCTTTTCGATGCAACCACATCTTCGACGCGGTCACCGAGGGTCTGCTTAAAGCGTGCAATAAGCCGCTCTGTGTCGTCGTGAAACCGCGTCTCTTCCTGGTCAGACTCCGAATTCTTGAGGTCGAGGTCCGCTTTTTCGATACTCGTTAAGAATTTTTCAGCATATCGGTCAAGGTGGGGAAAGGTAAAGACATCTACCGGGTCGGTAAGGAGCAACACTTCCACCTTGTGCTTTTTAAAGTATTCCAGATTCGGATTATGCAGAGCGGCCTGACGATTTTCCGCCATCAGATAGTAAATGGCATTCTGTTCTTCCGGCGTACGATCAACATACATGCGGAGTGAAACCATCTCTCCGGGCTCAGAAGCTGTCGATTCAAAGCGGAGCAGTTCGGTGATACGATCTCTGTTTTTCTGGTCCGTTGCGAGGCCCGTTTTGAACAGAGGGCCGAACTGCTTGAAGAATGCATTGTACTTATCCGCATCATTCTGCGCCCAGTCCTCCAACAGGCTCAGTATTTTTCCTGTGAGCACGTTCCGGATCTTCGCCATCGCAGGGGAGGACTGCGTAACCTCACGAGAGACGTTCAAGGGGAGGTCCTCGGTATCAACGACGCCTCGAACGAACCGGAGATACTCCGGCAGCAGTTCCCTCGCATTATCCTGGACGAAAACCTTATTCGTGTACAGATGGAGGCCGTGCGCGTCCTCCTCGTGGAAATAGCGAATCGGTGCGGAAGCCGGGATGAACAGCAATGCCTTGATGTTAATCTGGCCCTCCAGATGAAGGTGCAGCTCTCCCATTGGGGCATTGTAGTCGCCCGTGAGATACTTATAGAACTCATCTCGTTCCTGATGGGAGATTTCGTCTTTCGGCAGTTGCCAGAGGGCCTTCACACGATTTACTTGTGCGCCGTTCAGGAAGATGGGGAAGTCTACAAAATTGGAGTATTTCTGAATGGTCTGGCGAACCTGATGCTCTTCACTGAATTCCTGCGCATCCTCTTTGAGATGCAGCGTAATGGTTGTGCCTCTGCTGCAAGCATCTGCCGACTCAATGGTGAAGTTTCCTTCCCCGCGCGAACGCCAGCGATAACCCTGCGCTCCGGGAAGGGCGTGGCAGGTTTCAATCGTAATCTCATCGGCAACCATGAAAGCAGAATAAAATCCCACGCCGAACTGCCCGATCATCTGGGCATCGAGTTGTTTTTCACCAGCTTTCATGCTTTCAAGGAAGGCAAGGGTTCCTGAGCTTGCAACCGTACCTATGCGCTCGACCAGATCATCGCGTGTCATGCCCACCCCGGTATCCCTGATGGTCATGGTATGGGCATCGGGGTTCAGGAGGATTTCAATTTTGAGCTTCTCGTCGGAATTTGCGATTTGCTCGTTTTTTAGCTGGAGAATGCGCAGTTTGTTGAGCGCGTCAGATGCATTTGAGATGAGTTCGCGCAGGAAAACTTCCCGGTGGGTATAGAGAGAATGAATGATGAGATGAAGCAGTTGCTTCATCTCAGCGCGAAACTCGAATTCCTGTGCTTGCATTGCTGGTTCTTCAGCCATGATATAAGGAAGATTGCTACGTGTTCAGGTGAAAGAGATAACAGCTTTTCCTGTCGCCCTTCGCAGCGCGACAGGAAAGAAAATTCCAAATGGGCTTTACCGGTTTCTTACTCGACGGCTGGCGGCTGTTCCTGAAGCAACTCAAAGTACCGTTTGATTAGCTCTTCAAAATCAGGCGCATAGCCGCTTTCGAGCGCACGAAGAAGATCCTGTCGCAGTTTGTTTGCTTTTTCAGACGGCGAGAGGTCTGCCGGGCTTTCGCGCAGCAAATCCTGCCCGCTCCGGCTCTCCCGGCGTTTCTCCTGGCCCCGTTCCTGCATCGACCGCTGGGCATCCAGCAGGCGTGTAAGAATCTGTCGTTGACGCTCTATCAGAGGGCGGCCTGCGCGGGATTGCTGCAACTCCTGTATGGATTCCTCCATCTGTTCGGCAATTTTTTCAAGGTCTCCCAACAGCTTTCCTCGTGCGGCCGGGTCTCTGCCGATTTCCTTGAGTTGACGCTGTATTGCTTCCTGCTGAGCGGCCATCTGCTGAAGCCTCTGTTCCATGTTGGTTGAGAGGCGGTTGCCCTGCGCGTCGTTCAGCATTTGCTGAATCTGGTCATTCAACTGTTGCTGCTGGCCTGCCATCTGTTGAAGCTGTTGAAGCATTTGTTCGAGCGACATGCCGCCGCCGCTGCCCTGCGAATTCATCATCTGATTGAGCAGGTCGGAAAGGAGCAATGCCAGTTCATTCAGGTGCATCATGGCCGACTTCTGATGGCCGCCGGCCTGTCCGGCCGTGCGCTCGGACATTGCGTCAGTAGCCATGGCCATATCCTGAAGCGCCTCACCGGTTTGCTGCTGAATGGAACGGCTCATTTGAGGGATCTGGCGCGCCAACTGTTGCAAAGAATCGCTCACTACCGAAAGTCCTTCCGAAAGCTCAACCTGGCGCTGGGCATAGGGACGGAACTGCGGGCTATCCGGGGAGAGACCCCTTACGTCGCTCCGCAGGCCCTCCTGTCGCTGTGAGAGGGTGAGGATGTCGTCGAGCGCACGTCGCAGGCCAGCCATGTTGACCTGCATCTGGTTTCCCTGCATTTGCTGTTGCATTTGCTGGAGTTCCTGTTGCAACTGCTGAAGCGTTTGCTGCATCTGCTGCTGACCCTGCTGTGCTTTTTGCAGATCATTCTGACGCAGTTGCCGGCTGTTCTCCTGCATCTTTTCTGGAAGTTGCTGCTTTCGGGTCTGCTCGGAGAGGTTCTCCATTTTCTGCTCAGGCATATTTCGCGCCGCTTCCATCTGCTTGCGCACTTCCTCCATTTTCTGCTCAAGCGCCTTCATCTCTTCGCCGGCCTTTTCCTGTTCACCAGCGAGGTCTCGGGTGGATTCATTCGACTCTTTGTTCCCCTGATCGTCATTCTGTTCACCGGATTCAGGATTCGTATTTTCGTTCGGGTCCCCCTGTTTTCCTTCCGGTTGCTTCGCGGGTTCCTCTGGTTTCTTGCCGGCCTGCTCGTCCATCAGTTTGCCGGTTTCTTTGGCGAGTTGCTCCTGGCGACGCGCCAGCTCCTCGGCTCTGCGAGCAGCTTCCTCAAGTCCTTGCTGCACACGAATCTTCTTGAACAAGTCCAGCGTGCGCTCCAGACGCTGCTGGTATTGCTGCTCATTGAATTCGATTTCTTGAAGAGATTGCTGAAGTTGCTGAAGGTTGAGGCTCTCCATGGCTTCCTGAAGCTTCTTGAGGGCATCCCGTAATTCAGGGGAGTTCACCTCCTCGACCACCTTCTGCAATTCCCTGTACATTTCGAGCGTCTCGTCGCTTACGAGGTTGTTCTCCTCCATCTTCTGGGTGACAGACTCTATCTGGCGGCGCAGTTCATCGACCTGCGCTTCCATCTGTTCCTGCCGGTTCTGGATCTGCTCGAACTGGCGCTGATCTTCCCAATCAGCATCCTGCTTGGTGCGCAACTCGTCGCGGAGCTTCTGAAACTGCTCTTGAACTGACTCTGTCTCCTGGAGCAGGCTCTCCATTTGCGATTCGACCTCGTCCTGGCTCTCTTCGATCTCACGATACTGTTCAGCCAGAGAAGGAAAACGAAGACGTTGCACATCGGTGCGAGCCGATTTAAAACCGGAAACGGTGTCGTTGTCCCATACCTGGACAAAATACTCGATCACATCGCCCGGAACCGGGTCGAGTCCAGTCTCCTCCGCTATAGACCAGTTGCGGATGATTTCCTGATCGAGTTGTCGGGGATTTGCCAAGGGCAAGGCGAGTGAACGGAAGACCTCTTCCGGATTACTAAATCGACTTTCGGCAAGCCGGTAGAATAGCTTCAATCCGGAGAATCCAAAATCATCGAGAATTCGAAGGCGCATACCAACCTGCATCGATTCCGAGAGGTCAGTTAGTGGCTCTGGTTCAAGCAAGGCAACAGAAGGGTATGCATCGGACAGCAGCGCCAGCGAATAAACAATGCGGTCGCCATTTTCGACATCTTGTTCGTTCCGGAGCACTACCTGATAGGCTCCTTCGCGGCGAAGGACAAACAGGCCGGAAGCAACGGCGCCATTTATAGCCAGGCTGTCCTGACTGCCATCATCGAACAGAAGGAATCCTTTCTCTACATTTCGTCCGCCGACTTCGGCTTCAACCATTACCCTGGTTCCCGGCAATGCCGTCACGTCGCCAACATCAGGATCAAGCCGCTGCTCCGGAATCCCGGTGTAAGCGGGAAACGTAAGTGAAACCTGCAAGCCGCGAACCAAAGGTCGTTCGGTAATGGCAGCCGTGTACCACTGGCTCGTCACGGGTGATGCCTTGATCTGATACCGGAGTGACTTACGCACATTAATTATCGTATGCCGAAAGGCGCCTGTAGAGTCGGGTGATAGTTCGATCTTGTCTATCACGTCCTCATCTGTGTTATTGAGAGACAATTCTAGCGTGCGAGGCAACTGGTTACCTGCGGGTCGCACGACGATAGACAATGATTCTCCCTTGACAAGATCCGTATCGCCGGGTTCGACGAGGAGTTGAAAAGGGGCTGGTTTTGCAAAATAAGCTCCGGGGGACAGGAGCCGCTGGGAAGCGCTCAGGAAGGTGGCAGGAGCCGCTATCAAGCAAACAATGACTCCAAGTACGGGGATGAAAGCGAACCGGGTAATCTTTCGGGCGCGTCCGAAAGTTTCCATCTGTTCAAATGGCACCGGCTGTATCTGCTCTCCAAGCATACGCACGGCGCCGTCTACCATGGCATCGGGAGCGCCGCTACGCTGGCCCGAACTGAGTTGAAGAAGATTGACCATTCGATCTGAGATCTCCGGATAATGCGCTCCGATCCGGGAAGCCACCGTTTCTTCGGAAGGATTGCGTAACCATCCAATCAGGCGCAGAAGCGGAAGGAGAAGGAAATACACCAGTACACTTCCTGATGCAACAACGAGCGCCCAGAAAAGCACAGTGCGGGGCGTAGTGCCCAGCCAGAAGCCGGCTTCAATGGCTATCGAGAGAAGCCAGATTCCTGCCAGCAGCCCTGCAGAAAGAATAAGCCCGAATGTCAGATCAGCGAGGTTGGTCCGGTGAATAGTAGCCTGAATGCGCTTTCTGATGTTCTGCACCAGATCGAAGGTCTGCTCGCTCATGGATCACAAAAGCCGGATGAAGAACGACATATAACACTGCTGCCTGGGTAAACCTGTCGCCCGCAGCCGGGTTTCATTCCTGTGCGAATGGCTTATAATCCGCGCTTCCCTTTGCAGCAGGGTGCGTTATCGAGACCCCTTCGATTTATCAAGTCAGCAAAACATATAGACCCAGACTTACCTGGATCATCACGAAAATCAAAATCGCAAAAACTTGCGCGATGTTGAAGTGGCGCGCAGGTTCATAGGCGCGTCGCATCTGAGTTGTCTTGACGAATCCGTCGCGTTCACTCTTTGCAACTGCCCAGATGTTAAAGACAACGGAAATCATCATGGGGATAAGGAGGACATCCTTGCGGGCGAGCAGTCCAACCAGGGTTGCAATAGAGAAAAATACAGTCGTCCAGAATACAAACTGCGTCACGTGTCTTCGAATCATATAAAGAGATGCGGGCAGAGCGCCGAATTCTTGTAGTCCAATCATAATACTGTATGTCAAAAATGGCTGCTCAATGTAAGCCAAACGTTAAGTCACCTGTCGAACGGCTGGTTCAAATCTTTGTCGAATTATGCCTTTGATCCAGAACAGTTACACTTTTTTTCAGGCTCTCTTTATGCAAAAGTTTGTCCGGGTTTGTCCTGTGAGAGTTTGCGTTTAGATCCATATAATACTTGCAACCGGCGAACCTGCGTTTTACGTTAGGGATAAATCCCTGATCTGATCAGAAAACATTTTCCAATCCTGAACAGCCACGAGAAACCGTATGGATGAGCTAATCTCAGTGATACTGGGAGGCGGCGCCGGCACGCGCCTGCACCCGCTGACCCT
>CBDUBU010000177.1:0-8131 GCA_965365465.1 uncultured Rhodothermaceae bacterium | reverse complement strand
CGGCTCGCGGATACGCTACACACGCCTTTTCCAGAAATGGCCGCTCATTCCGGCTGCACAACGCACCGTCATCCTGGAGGGAGAAGCATTCTTTACTGTTGTACCCGAAGGTCGCCCCTTTGCAGTACAAACTTTCAACGCACGAATTGAAGTGATGGGAACTCGATTCAATGTTCGCGCTCGCAGGGATACAGGAGCCGGTGAAACCCGCGTCTTGCTTGCTTCGGGCAAGGTTCGCGTTGCAGCGCATGGAGCCGCCTCGGATTCCATCATACTTTCAGGAAAAGGCCAGTCGGCGCTCGTAACCAGTCTCGCATCGGGTCCTGAGCTGATGCCTGAGCGCATAGACAACGTTGCGCATATACTGGCATGGCGTCAGAAGGGATTTGCCGTACAGGATCAACCCCTATCATCCATTCTCTCGGAGATAGAGCGGCGCTATAACGTGTCCGTTCAGCTTGCAAATGGCGTCGTCTCTACAGATTCCCTGACGTTATGGTATGGCGACGGGACAACGGCAGAGCAAATTCTACACGACATTTGCTTCGCTGAAAACCTCAGATACCGCAGAACGAGCACCGGCTATCTCCTTTACAGCCCGGCAAACTGACCGGAACCCTGTTTCTTAAAGACCCGGTCTGGATCAAGATGTAGTGATGAAGCTAAAGCTGCTACTTATTGCAAGTATTGGAACGCTGATCTGGTGTGGAACTGTTCATGCACAGACTTCCGAGACAGAGCGGTACACGCTGGTTCTACGCGGCGTCCCGATAAGGGAGGCTCTGGATAAACTGGTTCGCACTACGCAGATGGACCTTGTCTATCCATCCGGACTGGTGGTAGACCGACAGGTATTTTGTAACGGGAAATCGGCAACGCCGGAAGAACTGTTACAATGCATTCTGGCCGGGTCTGGTATTGATTACGTTCGTTCGTCCTCCGGGGCTTATATCCTTATAAAAGCAGTCCGCGAACCACCTGCCTATGGCGATTTAGGGGGCAGTGTGATCGATCAAGCAACGGGCGAGCCATTGCCGTATGCAACAGTCCTGCTGGCCGATGCCTCGACCGGTACAACGACCAATGAAGCTGGTTTTTTCAGTTTTGCATCTCTCATTTCCGGACAGCACAGGATCGTTGTGACCTATGTGGGCTATGAGACGGCAACCGACAGCGTCTGGGTGCATACAGGAGAGAGCCAGCGTCTGCAAATAGCGATGCTTCCCCGCGCCGTTGTCATGCGACCGGTTGTGATTGATGGACTTCAACAACGGCTTCCTTCGGCTGATCTAGGAACAGGAATCATTACGGCTGACAGACTGTATGCCCTTTCTGCCGCCGGAACACCAGACGTTGCACGAGGAGCCGGCTCTATTCCCGGCGTTTCAGCGCAGCAGCCCCTTGCCGATCTTCACATACAGGGCGGCGCTTCCGGCGAGCACCTCACGCTGCTTGATGGCGTCCCGGTTCGAGATCCGGTAAGCCTCGGTCGCCATCTGGGCGCGTTCAGTCCGCTGGCCGTTGAACGCCTTATGGTGCATAAAGCGGGCTTTGGCGCAGAACATGGCAGCCACCTCTCAGGGGTTATCTCCGTCGAGCAAGACGTAGCGGGAACCGGACAGCGCAACCTGACTTTCAGCGCCGACCCGGTGAGTCTCAACGGCAAGGCACAGGGGCGCTTCAACCTTACCCGGTCCACAAACGGCGCGGGCATGATTGCCGTAAGGTCCAGCTACTGGAACGTCTACAAAGATCCTGGCATCGAATCGTTGTTGCGCAACTGGAATGCTGCTGACCCCCTCCTGGCTGCCATCTGGATCCGCGAGGATGTCAGCACCGCCTCTCTCGGCCTGACCCGGCAACAGCCCAGTGTCGGCTTTTCCGATATTCATGGGGCTGCACGTATTCATCTGAGTCCGTTCAGAACACTGCACGGCTCCTTTTACCGTGCGCGCAACCAGATAGGCTCTGACCTGCTGGCAGTCAATGAAAATCCCGCTTCCGACCTGGACCGCCTCATGCTGACTCGCGATGATTATGACTGGACCAACTGGGCCGGTCAGATAACCCATAGCTGGCTCTTGAGCGCCCGCGCGATAGCCTTGCTGCGACTGCAGGGCAGTTCCCATGCCTCACACTACAGCTACCATGCCGCGCAGTCCCCTATCGAAAAAGTGCTTTCCGACGATGAGGTGATTGGCTATTCAATCCGAATGCAGCCGCGCCTGGACTCGCTGCGCTCATCGGACGAACAGAATGATATTGAAGAACTGTCTGCCCGCGCCGAGATCGGATACAGCGTTGCGTCAGGCCATTATCTGGAATCGGCTCTGGAGGCTACGTTGGTCTCCAGCGGATTCCGCCTCGGCAACCAGTTTATTTCGCCTTTCAAGCATGAGACGCAGAATCTCCAGATAGCAGGATTCGTCAGGGACCAGATTACCCTGGGGCCTGGAATAACGGTCGAACCGAGTCTCCGGCTGACGTACCTGCCCACGCGACAAACCGTCTATGCCGAGCCGCGACTCTCACTACGGTATGACAATGCCGGTAGGATAACAGAGGGATACGCACTCAGGCTTGCGGGCGGTATATACCGGCAGTTCGTTAACCAGTTTGCGCTTACCAGTTCCGGATCCACATCCGTCGTTCCCTCTGTGCTTTTCTGGTTGCCGGTAACTGGGGCGCTGGCGCCTCCAAGGGCCTATCACCTTGCGGGTGATGCACTATTCATGCCTGCAAGGGATTGGACGGTCAGCATAGAGGGCTACTACAAATGGCAACCGCGCCTCCTGGCGCTGGACTATGTTTCGCTTATGGCACAGCACCCCGCGACGCGACCCCGGCCTCCGGCAGAAAGCCTGGATCAGTCTGCCTTTATCGGCGCCGTGCGAGGGCGCGCCTTCGGAGGGAGCACGCGCCTGCAAGTTGAGACCGAACGTTATTCAGGCTCGGCAACCTACAGTTTCTCTCGCTCACTCCGACAGGTTCCACACCGTTTCAATGGCAATCTGGAAGCCTCCCCCTGGGAGGAACCGCACAGGCTTTCGGTAGACGCAAGGATCTCCCTCCTCCCCTACATTTTCGCAAATGTGAACTGGAATGGCGTGTGGGGACGCGCATGGGGATTTAGACACGCTTACTACGACTACTTCGCTGCGCTCAACACACGTTCCAACCTGGAAGCTTACGACCTCAACCATCCATCAGCGCAACACCTCCCACCATCCTATCGCCTTGATGCAGGCATTGCCTTCGAGCATACCTGGCTCGGTACAACAGTAGCATTGCAGGCATTCGTCGTTAATCTGTTGGACCGCGCCAACGTGTACGACTGGAGCCTGCAACCCGTCGATGGTCTGCCCGATAAAGTCGCCCGGACGCTGCCCGGCAGGCATGCTTCCATCTCTTTTCAGGTGCGATTCTGATAGCGCTTCGCAACTCCGGCGCTGGGCTGCTGATTGGCTGCTCACATAAAATTCATTTTCCGGTAGTCATAGCGATCCCCTCAGGTGTTAAGAGAACATGAACCCGGCTGAACTACACCCGCACGTCGCTGTAACGCTGCGGGTACGGCATCTGTAGCCGGTTTACTTCCGCACCATTCATCTTATCCCTGGAGGGCGTGTTATGGACAACCCCACTTCCCGGCGTCATTTTTTGCGTACCACTTGCACTTCCGCTACCCTGCTTGCCATGGGATGGTCGCTCTCCGGATGCGACAGTTCCCCGGCAGAGGAGGATCCTGATCCCATACCTGGAAGCGGCGTCTCGATAGACGGGAATACCATTACCCTCGACCTTCGCGCCACCGACACGAGCCAACTGGCTGCCGCAGGAGGCTTTCTTCTGATAAAGTCTGCCCGCACCCTCGCCGTCAATGTGGATGGCAATGCCATCCGCGCTTTCACCAGCGTGTGTACGCACCAGGGTTGCGACGTGGAAGGGTTTCAGAACAGCAGGCTGACCTGTTTCTGCCACGGCTCCCAGTACAATACGAGTGGGGAAGTGGTTGCGGGGCCCGCGCCTTCCCCGCTCAAGGAGTTTGCCGTAACCCGCAGTGAAAACACCGTCACGATCAATAAGACTTGATTGGCGCTGCCGGTTTCCGTTCGTTCGCTACTTCTACAACTGCGGGATACTCCTATGCGCCTTGCTTTTCTTGTCTTTTTCAGCCTGTTAATCGCCGGCGAATCGCCTGGTCAGAGCATTGCGGGAATGAATATGTTTCCCCCGGACCAGCGCGCCCTTCGTTCCCTGATCGTTGCCTCCCCCATAGCCCCTGCAAGCGTATGGCGTTATGGTATGAATGATCTTTCGCAGGGTATAAACCTCGCCAGCCCGATCCTGGCAGAGGCAGACAGCCTTCCTTCCGGGATGCCGTTTCATACGCGGATGCTCTGGGGCAGGAAGGGGCTTTTCCGCATTACCGGGCTGGCGCCCTCAAACCGGCAGGCCGAGCTTCGCACGCGCTCCACGATGCTGCAATGGCATCAGCGCCTGGGCCTCCTCACTTTCGGCGCCATGACGACCCAGGTTATACTGGGCGAACTGATTGCCGCCGACCGGTCGCGGTACTACGAGGATCTTCAGCCAGTACACCGGACGCTTGGATATGCGACGTTCGGAACCTACATGACCACGGCAAGCCTTTCGCTGCTTGCTCCTCCGGCTTACCGCTATTCAGAAGGCTTCAACTCTGTCCGGCTGCACCGATGGCTTGCCATCATACATTTTGCAGGCATGGCGGCTCAACCCTGGTTGGGACGTTCCCTGAGCAATGCCCGTTCCTCGGAGCAATATGACGAACGACTGAACCGCCACCAATGGATAGGGCGAGTCACCTACGCCGCATTTACGACCGCCATTCTGTCCGTTTTCCTGCCTTATTGAGCAACTACCCGCCTTTAACGGTCCAAACCATGCATACCTGTTTAAAACGTCTTCTGCCCATACTATTGCTTCTGTTTCCGGTCGCGGCCTATGCGCAGAACCAGGCTGCTCCTGTAGATCAGGCAAACAGCACCCTGTCTTACACCGGCCGTCACCCACTCCATAGCTGGACAGGCGTTAGCCAATCCGTCCAGGGAACCCTGATGATAAACCAGGATGATCCATCACAGAGCAGCGTCGAAATCGTAATTCCTGTGGAAAGTTTCGACAGCGGCAACGGCAACCGGGATTCTAATATGCTCGAAACCGTTGAAGCTTCAAGTTACCCGGATGTCAGGTTCACCTCAGAATCCGTCACCGTCGAGCGTTGGGACAAGACTACGGAAGGGTATACAGGCCGCTGGATCGTGCGTGGACCCCTGACTTTTCACGGGAAGACGCACACCGTCGAAATTCCTGCTGATGTCAAGATCGACGAATCCTCCTTTGAAGCTGTGGTTAGCTTCGAGGTTTCTCTCGGACAGCATGATGTTAAACGGCCAAAGCTAATGCTCATGGCGATCAGCGATACTATCAGTCTGGAAGGCGTTATTCATGCAACGCTTTCAGAAGCAAACGCCAGCTTCTAGCACCCAACACCGGAAGCTTTTAATTGCACATTATCCTGTTCACGATCCAAGAGAGATGACAACATGAATCGAATGCGCTATTATTTTTTCATGCTTTTGCTGGCGGCCGGACTGCCGCAACTCGCCAGCGCCCAGTCCTTCTTCACAGGCCACTTCTCGGCAGCGCAGGAGACAGCCGAGGTCACATCAGAAGCAACCGGCACAGCGGCGCTGGCGCTCACGGAGCAGGGCCTGCGTTACATCATAACCGTGGAGGGACTCTCCGGAGACATCACGGGCGCGCATTTCCACCAGGGGCAGGCAGGCGTGGACGGACCTGTTGTCCATGCCATCACGGATGCCTTCACCGGAACAACGGCTATCGGCACGTGGAGCCTGTCCGGAGACCAGGCCCTTACGGAGGAACTCGTCGATGACTTGTTTGGCGGCAATCTGTACCTGAATGTTCATACGGCAGCCAATCCGGGCGGCGAGATCCGGGCGCAGCTTTTCCCAACCTCGGGGGCTGGTCTTATCGCCATGCTGACGCCTGCACAGGAAGTGGGTGAAGTAACCAGCGAAGGATCAGGCACAGCCTCCGTTCAGGCTACTGATGCCGGTGTAGTCTTTTTCCTCACCGTGAGCGGTCTCACCGGCGACATTGCCGCTGCGCATTTTCACCGTGGTGAAATCGGCGTGGATGGCCCGGTCCTCAATACGATTACCGGTCTGTTCGAGGGAAATACCGCCTTTGGTTTGTGGCGACCGGGCGAAGGCGACACGGAGCCGCTGGACGATGAACTCATGCAAGAACTGCTCACCGGCGGCCTTTACCTGAATGTGCATACCGCCGCCTATCCGGCAGGCGAGATCCGGGGGCAGGTCCTCCTCTCCGGCGGGTGGGGATTTTCCGCAGAGATGGACCCCGGCCAGGAGACGCATGAGGTCACCAGCGACGGCATGGGAACGGCTGCGCTGACCCTGACAGAGCAAGGCATTGCCTACCATATCACCGTTCATGGCCTGACAGGCCCGATCACGGGCGCTCACTTTCACCGGGCAGCGCCAGGCGAAAGCGGGCCTGTCGTCAGAGCGATCACAGACGATTTCGAGGGAAATACGGCAGCCGGGGTATGGACCCCTGGAGATGACGAACCGCTAACCCCGGAGATGCTTCAGGCCCTTCTCGCAGGCGATCTGTATCTGAACGTGCATACGGCGGCCTATCCGGCAGGTGAAATCCGGGGGCAGGTGCTGCCGTTAGAGGGAACCAGCCTTCAGGCATCGCTTTCCTCTGCGCAGGAAACCCATGAGGTTGTGGAAAGCGTCACCGGGACAGCCGCCTTTAGTCTGACGGATGCAGGGCTTCAGTACCGCATAACGGTAGACACCCTTTCCGGCCCTATCGCCGGGGCGCATTTTCACAATGCCGCTGCGGGACAGAACGGCGGTGTCGTCCGGACGATCACGGACGACTTCAACGGCAACACCGCAGAAGGCGTATGGGCCGCCTCGGACGCAGAGCCGTTGACCGATGAACTCATGCAGAACTTACTTACGGGAAAGATTTATGTCAACGTTCACACGGCCAACAATCCTGCCGGTGAAACGCGGGGACAGGTATACCTGAACAGCGGCGCGAGCCTTCGGGCCATGCTCACCAATGAGCAAGAGACGGTAGAGGTTGCCCAGGAGGCATCCGGAACGGCTGCCATGACCCTCACAGATGCGGGCCTCGTCTACCATATGACCGTAAACGGACTGAGCGGCGACCTTGCAGCGGCGCATTTTCATAACGGTGCAATGGGCGTCGATGGCCCCGTCGTGCGCGGCATTGGCGACGACTTCAGCGGCAATACAGCTTCGGGAGTGTGGATGGCCTCAGATCAGCAGGCTCTGACGCAGGAGATGATCGATGCGCTGTTCGCAGGAAACCTGTACCTCAATGTTCATACGGCAGCGAATCCGGCAGGTGAAATTCGCGGACAGGTGCATGTCAGCGATGGATTTGGCGCAGCGGTGCATCTGGCAGCCGGGCAGGAAGTCCAGGAGGTCATGAGCAATGGGCAGGGCGCTGCTTCGCTTACGCTGACCGGCAGCGGGCTTGTTTACAGCCTTACCGTGGACAGCCTTACGGGCGCTATCGCGGCGGCGCATTTCCACAACGGCGCGATGGGGCAGAACGGTCCTGTCGTGCGTGGCATTACAGACAGCTTCGACGGCAAAACAGCCGCCGGCGTCTGGCAATCATCGGATTCCGAGCCGCTCAGCGCCGAACTCATCAGTGAGTTCTTCCAGGGCAATCTCTACCTGAACGTGCATACTGCCGCAAATCCGGCAGGTGAAATTCGCGGCCAGGTGCGCTCCGGAGCCGTTGTCGTGACGGCGGTTGAGCCGCAG
This sequence comes from uncultured Rhodothermaceae bacterium, assembly GCA_965365465.1. GTDB lineage: Bacteria > Bacteroidota > Rhodothermia > Rhodothermales > DASSAV01 > CBDUBU01. The sequence continues at coordinate 230 of CBDUBU010000177.1, read as the reverse complement.
GGATCCGAGATTCCTCAGGCGTTTGCGCTGGAACAGAACTACCCCAACCCGTTCAACCCGAGTACAACCCTGCGTTTCAGCGTTGCTGAGGCAGGGCCGGTCCGGCTGGAGGTGTTCGACCTGCTCGGGCGGCGCGTGGCCGTGCTGGCCGACGGCCGGCTGAGCGCCGGGTCGCACCCGCTGGGCTGGGACGTGCGCGGCGTCGCGGCGGGGGTCTACGTCGTCCACGC
>CBDUBU010000176.1:0-8170 GCA_965365465.1 uncultured Rhodothermaceae bacterium | reverse complement strand
CGGCGTGCAACTGGGCCTCCGCGCGGAAATGGCGCGGACAACCTTCACGTTGAAAAACACGAACGAGGCCTACGACAACGACTATGCCAGCCTCTTTCCGAGCGCGTTTTTGAACTACAAGTTCTCGGAGAAGGATCTCGTCAAGGCGAGCTACAGCCGCCGCATCAACCGGGCCAGAAGCTGGTTCCTGAACCCCTTCCCCAGCTACGACGACCCGCTGAACATCCGCGTCGGCAACCCGGCGCTCCAGCCTGAGTACATCGACGCTTTCGAGTTGGGCTACGTGCGGTTCACGCCCTGGGGATCGGTCACCCTGACGCCCTACTTCCGCCGCACCACGAACGTGATCCGCTTCTTCCAGGAGCTGCGCGAGAACGGCGTCTCCGTGCGGACGGTAGGCAACTTCGACACGTCCACGTCATCGGGGGTGGAATTGATTTCCTCGCTCGATGCGCAGGCGCTGCTTGAAGGGCTGCGCGGGTACGTCAGCTTCGAGGGCTTCCGCATGGTCACCGACGGGTCGAACGTGAACACGAGTTTCCAGAACAACGCCTTCGGCTGGGGCGGACGCCTCAACGCGAGCTACAAGCTTGGCAACCTTTTCGGGGCAGGCGACCTGGACCTCCAGGCAACGCTGCGCTACCGCGCCCCGATGAACACCGAGCAGGGCCGCATGGGTTCGTTCTCCTGGACGGATGCAGCCCTCCGGCAGTCGCTTTTCAGGGACCGGGCCAGCCTGACGCTTCGCTTCCGCGACGTGTTCGGCACAGCAGGGTTCAGCAACGTGATCGACCAGCCGAACCTCTACAACGCCTTCACGCGCGAGTTCGGGGCGCAGGCGCTCGGCCTGACGTTCACCTACTCCTTCGGCCAGGAACAGAACCGCCAGCGCAACGAACGCCCCGACGATGGGGGCGGCTTTGACCAGGGCGGCGGCATGGACGGCTGATCCCGGCGCTGATGGTTCCTGATCCTCTCTTTTCGGCAGAAATCCGGAGCATCCGTTCTGCGGCGGCTCCGGGTTTCTGCCGTTTGCACCAGCGGCCTTTTTTCCCCTCCTGTCCCCCTATGTTCTGCCTTCCCCGTGGAAACAGGCAGGCGGCGAACCCATGAAGCAGTTCCGCAAAATCATCTTCTGGTGCCACCTCGTCACCGGCGTTGCCGTGGCGATCGTGGTGGTGGTTATGTCCGTGACGGGGGTATTGCTGACGTACCAGCGTCAACTGACGGCCTGGGCCGACACGCGCGGCCTCGACGGCGGCCCCCCGATGCCAGACGCACAGCCTCTGCCCATAGAGGAACTGCTGCTGCGCCTCGAACAGGCTGATTTCGGCGCGCCCACATCCATCACCTGGCAGGCCGGCGGGCAGGCGCCGGTGGCCGTGGCCTATGGCCGCGAACGCACTTTGTTCGTCAATGCCTTCACAGGCGCTGTGCTGAGCGAGGGGTCCCAGGGCGTCCGCGCCTTCTTCCGAACGGTCACGGACTGGCACCGCTGGCTGGGCGCTTCCGGCGACAACCGCTCGGTCGGACGCGCTGTCACCGGCGCCTGCAACCTGGGCTTCCTGTTCCTGGTGGTGAGCGGGTTCTACCTGTGGTGGCCGCGCAACTGGACGCGAAACGTGCTCCGGAACGTGACCTTTTTCCGGCGCGGCCTCTCGCCGAAGGCGCGCAACTTCAACTGGCACAATGTCATCGGTTTCTGGTCCCTGGCTCCCCTCCTCCTCATCGTGGCATCGGGCGTCGTGATCTCCTACCCCTGGGCAAGCGACCTCGTCTACCAGATTGCCGGGGAGCCGCCGCCTGCGGGCCGTGGGCCGGGCGGCGGTCCCGGTCGTCCTGCGCCGGCCCCCGAAACCGGCCCGGAAGCCCTCGTCCTGACCCCCACACCGGACTTCCTCGCCCTGGACCACCTGCGCGACCGGGCCGCCCGGCAGCTTCCGGACTGGCGCAGCCTCTCGCTCCAGATCCCCGCCGCCGCAGATTCCACCGTCACGTTCGCCCTCGACGGCGGCACGGGAGGGCAGCCCCAGAAACGGGCGCAGCTAACCTTGCGCCGGACCACCGGCGAGCAACTCCGGTGGGAGCCTTTCGAGGCCGGGTCGCCCGGCCGGCGCCTGCGCTCGATCCTGCGTTTCGCCCATACCGGCGAAGTGCTGGGCCTCGCCGGACAGACCCTTGCAGGAATCGTGAGCCTGGGGGTGGTGTTGCTCGTATGGACCGGGCTGGCCCTCTCGCTGCGACGGTTCCGTTCATGGCAAACGAGACAGACCTACAAGACGCCGCGAAAAATAAGCAGCGAAACACGGCAGGCCCCCTGAGCAAGAAGACGCCGCATACGTTTCATAAACCGTTCGGCAAGGCAGCCCAATCCCTCGTTTGAAAGCCGGTGGTTTTTTCCTTTTCAGCGGCTTCGTCCAGCAAGAACACCTCCAGCCCCTTGCGGGGCAGCCCCCTCCAGGGGGCAGTTGCCTTGCGCCGGACTGGAAAGATTGCGACAGGCGCAGCCAACCCCTCCCTCCGAGGGACGCAGCCGAAGCGCTGGAGGGTGTTTTTTTCCCCTTCCAGCGACTTCGTTGAGAAACAACATCCCGGCCTCCTCCGGAAGATCGCTTGATCGCGCCGAACTGTTTTTCAGACATAAAACAGCCTCCGCCGTCCCGCAATGACCGGAACGTTTCCGGTTGGTTACCTATGAAAGCGCCCCACCCGACATCGCAGCCTCCACGCCCCCTGTCCTCCCTGGGACGCATCACGGCAGCAGCGCTTCTTGCCCTGGGCGCCGCCGCCTGCACTCATACACCCGTAGAAAACGTTCCGGAAGGTCCTCCGTACGTGCGGGGACCTGTCGAATCCATCACACATCACGCCACGGCCTCCGGGATGCTCGTCCTGGCCGGTCCCGGTTCGCTCGAACCCTGCGGCATTCAGGCCACCGTCGATGGCCGGACGCGCTACTTCCAGCGCCTCGACGCCAGCCGGCTCGAACCGGCCCGGCTTGCCGGGATCGCAGTCGGCGACACGGTTGAGGTCTACGTCGAGGGCGACATCGCGGAATCCTGCCCCGTGCAGGGCTACGCAGCAACGATCGTGCGCGTGTCGGAGTAGCAGGCACAACGAAGGTCGTTTCGCCCCTGGAACGCGCGGAGGTAATAGAGACGTGGCAATCCCGGCAAGACCTCTGAGTGAAATAGCAGCGCAAGCCATCCGCCTGCTGGTTCGGGAAACGGGCGGCGCCGACCGTTTCATGGGTCAGTTCTCGGCCGGCTACGGTGAGAGCGCAAGGAGATCTTCAAGGGCCTGACGATAGAAGAGGTCGTTCAGGAGGCAGGCGGGCAGCAACAGGAAAACGCATAACAAGGCGGACGCAGGGCAGATCGACCTTTTCCGCTCCGGCGTTGCTCTCGCTTGCACAAATTGCTTATTTTGCAGCGCCCTGCCGCTTTGCTGAAGCGCACCCCTTTCGACCTGTACCCGTCCTGCTGATCCGATGACCTCGAAGTTGATCGAGTCCGGCAATGTCAGCCTCCACACGGAGGCCGTCGGGGATCCCTCTAACCCCGCCATCGTCCTCGTCATGGGGGCCATGTCCTCGGGCGTGTGGTGGCCCGAGGACTTCTGCCGCGCCCTGGCCGCGAGGGAACGGTACGTCGTCCGATACGATCACCGCGACACCGGACGGTCCACGAGCTACACCCCAGGCGAACCTGCCTACACCGTGGAGGACCTCGGGGACGATGTCGTCCGCGTGCTCAACGGGTACGGCATCGACCAGGCGCACCTTGTGGGGATGTCGCTCGGGGGCTACCTCTCCCAACTCGTCGCGCTGAAGAACCCGGATCGCGTGCGGACGATCACCCTCATCGCGTCCGAGCGACTGGCATCTGCCGACCCGGCCATGCCAGGCATGGACCCGGCGATCCTTGAGTATCACGCTGGCGACCTCGATTGGACCGACCGGGATGCCGTCGTCAACTACCAGGTCGGTGCGTGGCGGCTCTTGTCAGGGTCAGCCCATCCGTTTGATGACGAGGCAATCCGAACCATGGCCGGGGCCGACTTCGAACGGACGCCGAGCCTGCTGACGCCGTTCAACCATGCCAGGCTTAGTGAGGCAGAGGGGTGGCTGGGGCGGCTCGACGAGATCGCCATCCCGGTGCTCATTATCCACGGGACCGAGGACCCCGTGCTCCCGTATGCCCACGCACTCGCGCTCGACGCCGACCTGCCCCGGAGCACGCTCCTCACTCTGGAGGGAACGGGCCACGAACTGCATCGGGCCGACTGGCCGACTATCCTTGACGCGATTGAGAAGCATACGGACGAGTAGCCGTGCCTGATGCCCCGCGCCGTAGAGCTTGTCGCTGAGCGACCATCCGTCAAACCTAAGACCCGGTAGAGAATATTTATCCCCGTGAAGCGAAAGAACTTCTCCTCCGATGCGCCCTGGGAACCCATCGTCGGCTACTCCCGTGCGGTAAAGGCCGGTTCGTATGTGCATGTATCCGGCACGACGGCTACGAGCGAAGAGGGCATTGTGGGCGAAGGCGACCCCTACGCGCAAACCATCCAGACGCTCAAGAACATTGAAGCTGCGCTGAAGCTCGCCGGGGCGGAGATGTCCGATGTTGTCCGAACCCGCATCTACGTCACCGACATCACACACTGGCAGCAAGTCGGGAAAGCCCACAGTGAGTTCTTCGGGGAGATCCGTCCAGCCACCAGCCTGGTTGCAGTAAGCGCCCTGATCTCTCCGGAACTGTTGGTCGAGATCGAGGCAGATGCCTGTGTTGGGTAATAAGGAGTTGCCCGGTCGCTTAAAGGCGCACCCCTTCATACGCAACGGCGGATCCAGCAAGGCGCTCAACCGGACGCAGCGCTCCGCTGCACGCCGGTTAGCTGGTCGTCGGGCCGCCCTGTCGTGAAACGAGAATCTCCCCTCCAGGCGCGTCAGCCTGCCGCAAGCCGGGCAGGTTGCGAGAATAACCTGTTCTGCCTGTCCGCCATACCCTACCTTGACCCTCGCCACCCTGAGGTGTCTTTGTAGCCGGCATGGCAGACGCTTACCTGTGGCGCTGCCGGCAGCGCCGCTTTCCCGGCTTGCCACTGAACGGTTCCTCGAACGCTGAACCAGACCATCCGCAACCCTTGTGAGAAGAGCAAAAGCAGGCTCGGGAGAAAAAAATAAAGCGGCTTCGGACGTGAAATCGCGTTTTGGGCCGCAGAAACCGAAAAACGGCCCTGACGGGGCTAAAAAGGGCATTTTGCCTGAACGAAAAACCGCAATAAACCGCTAAAAACCCGCAATAAACCGCAAAATAATCCTTGAGGCCGGTGAAGCGGCTTTTAGTCTTCCTCCTGTTCCGGCAGCGCGTGGCTGCCCCGGTCAGAACCGTAGAGCAACCCGATGACAAAGGCCCGTGCATAGTCATAGTCCATTGCTTCCGTCTTCCCTTCGACCCGGATGCCCACGGTTTCGCCGCTTTGTCGGTAATCTTCCACCAGTCCTGCCGCTTTTGCCATCTCCAGCAACTCTTCCAGGTCAAGGTTTTTGTACAAATCCGGATACTCATGCATAGGGGCAAACCACCGAGACTTTCTCTTTGCCATAGCGCTGTGTTCAGGTTCCGGTGCGGCCTTCACCATGACACGCCGGGTCAGGGGTGCTGCAATCCACCTGAAGCATCATCCTGAGCGAGCGCGAAGCGTCTACGTTTCGAGCCTTGCAGGCGCTTGCAGCAAAGAGGCGGCGCTGCCGGAGCGCCTTGCTGAACCGTCCCTGACGAGGCCGTCGTTGTTTAGAAGATCCTTATTAAGGTACGATACGGATTTTCCGGCAGCGCAGAGGCGCGTTCGGCGTGCTTTTCCGGAAACAACGGGCTGCGCCATTGCACCCGCAGCCGTGTAAGTTCAGGATACAGGGCGGTGTTTCCTCCGGCGAAAGAAAGCGGCGCAGATTTCGGGACGGATTCGTATTCTGGAGGGTCCGAGCCTTTCCGGGAAGACGCTTCTCTCCAGGCATCGGACTTCCCTTATCATTCCTGTTACATCCTTTTCGAGCCATGAATAAACATCTGCTTATCGTACTCGCCGGAGCGCTCACCCTCGGCGCAGGCGTGCTCGGATGCGAGCCTGCTGCGGAAGAAGAAACAGAACCTCCAACCCGCGTGGAAGCCGTCCCGGCCCCCTCCGGCTGGCGACAGCATGAAATGAACCGTCCCCGACCCGATGCCGTCACACCGGTAGACCAGAACCTGCCCGCGCCGGTCCCGGCCGATGCCGTCGTCCTGTTCGGCGGCCAGGACCTCTCCGCCTGGCAAACCCCCGACGGAAACCCGGCGCCCTGGAAAGTCGAGAACGGGTACTTTGAAGTCGCCCCCGGAACCGGCATGATCGAGACAAAGGACAGCTTCGGCGACGTTCAGTTGCACGTGGAATGGGCCTCGCCGAACCCGCCCGTTGGAACCGGCCAGGACCGGGGCAACAGCGGCGTCTTCTTCATGGAGCGTTATGAAGTGCAGGTGCTGGACTCCTACAACGCCGAAACCTACGCGGACGGGCAGGCCGGCGCGATCTACGGGCAGTACCCGCCGCTTTTCAACGCTGCCCGTGCGCCGGGCGAATGGCAGGCCTACGACATCTATTTCCGCCGACCCCGGTTCGAAGGCGGCCAGGTGACCGAACCCGCCCGCATCACGGTCGTCCTCAACGGCATTGTGGTTCAGAACAACGAGGTCATCCTCGGCCCCACCGAATGGCTTCGCTTTGCGCCCTACTCGGCGCACGAGAACGCCCTGCCGATCCAGTTGCAGGACCACGGCCATGCGGTGCGCTTCCGCAACATGTGGGTGCGTAACCTCCCGGAACGCATCGCCCCCGACCAGGCGTACCTGGCCGCGATCGCGCCGGTCCCCATGACGACCGAGGAACTCGAACGGCACGCCGGGACCTTCAAGATGGGTGAGGACGAAAACGCGCCCGACATCACCATCACGCGGGAAGACGATCATTTGCAGATCCAGTTTCCCTACCGCCCGAGCGCCCTCACCATGGTCCCTGTAGGCGAGCACGAGTTCGCCCTGACCGAAACCGCCGGAACCATCCTCTACGACACCGATGCAGAAGGCAACCCGACCGGCCTGACCTTCCGGCTGGGCGGCGCCGAAATGCCCGCCCGCCGGGTTCAGTGACATCCGGGCGCCCTGGACAGAAGGGAGCCGGAGCGCCAGCCCGGCTCCCTTTTATCCGAAGCTCGCTCTTTCCCACCGGCGCACCGCCGGCGTAGCGACCCGCACGCTACAACAGGCCAGGCGCGGCCAACGCCTCCCTCCGAGGAACGCAGCCCGTCAGAGCCGGTTTTCCCTCCTTCCAGCGGCTTCGTCCAGCAAGAACACCCCCCTCAAAGAGGCCATAAGTCCATAGTACGTTCCAGGCACAACCCCGATGATCCCGTCTGACCTGACCCCTGACCAGCCCATCCTTTATGATGCGTTGGCTTCCTGGTGTCCGTTGCTTTCGGCGCCCGCAGACTACGCGGAGGAGGCATCCTTTTACCGGCAGGCGCTGACTGCCGCCTGCAGCGTTGAACCCCGGTCCCTGCTGGAACTTGGCAGCGGCGGCGGCAACAACGCCGCTCACCTGAAGCGGCATTTCCGGCTTACCCTGGTGGACAAGGCCCCCGGTATGCTGGCCGTGAGCCGGGCGCTCAACCCGGAGTGCGAGCACCTCGAAGGGGATATGCGAACCGTTCGCCTGGAACGCCTCTTCGACTGCGTGCTCGTCCACGATGCCGTCTGCTACATGACGACTGAGCAGGATCTGCGCCGGGTAATGGAGACGGCGTTCCTGCATTGCAAACCGGGCGGCGCGGCGCTCTTTGCCCCGGATCACGTCCGGGAAACCTTCCAACCCTCGACCAGCCACGGCGGCGAGGACGGCGAGCGCCGATCCTTGCGTTACCTCGAATGGACCTGGGACCCGGACCCTTCTGATTCAACCTACCTCGTCGACTACGCGTACCTGCTCCGAACCGAAGACGGAGCGGTGCAAACGGTCTATGATCGGCATGTCGAGGGCCTCTTTTCCCGGAAGGTATGGCTGCGCCTTCTTTCAGAGGTTGGATTTCAGGCGGAAAGCATCCCCTTCAACCTTTCCGATCCCGAACCGTGCT
>CBDUBU010000175.1:0-8198 GCA_965365465.1 uncultured Rhodothermaceae bacterium | reverse complement strand
CCCGCCACGCCATCGGGCGCATATCCTTCATGGAGGGATGAAGCTGGAACACCAGCCACGGGTATTGCTTTTCCAGCACGGACAACAGCTGCTCCAGCGCAGAATCCCTTGCATGGATGGCAGCCTCGGTGGGAGCAGCAGCGCAGAGAAAAGGCGTGTACTGGGTAAAGGGTGGAATCGTAGCTTTCAGATAGGGTCCAATCCGCTTCTCAAAAACAAGGGCTCCTGCTGCCAGAGGAATGCAGGCGCTGGAATCTTCAGGCTGCGCCGTGTTGCCTTTGGGGACGCCTATGAGACGAAAGGAAATGCCGAAGGCGGCTCGCACCGCCTCTGCGTAGGCCAGGGTAGAAAAAGGCGAGCGCTGGGGGCTTTTTTCCCACAGCGCTCGCCAGCTTGCGCGCACGCCTTCATCATGCGGCGAGAGTATGCAGGGAGATCCTTCCAAGTGTAACGGCAGCCGATCTGTGTCTGGGGTGCGTGAATAAGCCCGGATCGCAACCGCTCACCCGGAGCATGACGCTACAGAATATACTGACTCAGATCCTTATTGCGCGCGATAGAACTGAGCCGTTCACGAACGAGGTCGGCATCAACGACCAGATTGGGGGATTCAATGCGATCCGGAACGTCAAAAAGAACATCTTCGAGCAACGTGGTGAGAATGGTATGAAGACGTCGGGCGCCGATGTTTTCGACATCGCTGTTTACCTGCGCCGCAATGCGCGCGATCTCCCGAACGGCGTCATCCGTGAACGTGATGTCCATGCCCTCGGCGTGCAGAAGCGCCGTGTACTGTTTCAACAGCGCATTCTTGGGTTGCGTCAGGATCTTGAAGAAGTCCTCTTCATTGAGGCTCTGGAGTTCTACACGGATAGGAAACCGGCCCTGCATCTCTGGAATGAGATCACTCGGCTTCGAGACGTGAAAGGCGCCGCTGGCGACAAAGAGGATATGATCGGTTTTCACCATGCCGTACTTCGTCGTCACGTTTGATCCTTCGACGATGGGAAGCAAGTCGCGCTGTACGCCTTCACGAGACACGTCAGGTCCGCTGCCGCCGCGATTGCTTGAACGCGCCGCAACCTTATCGATCTCATCGATGAAAACGATGCCTGAGTGTTGCACCCTCTCTAATGCTTCCTTGGTCACCTTATCCATGTCGATCAGCTTCTGCGCTTCCTCCTGTGTGAGGAGTTCGCGGGCCTCGGAAACGGGAAGGCGGCGCTTCTTTCGTTTCTTGCCCCCCAGGTTGCCGAAAAGTTCTTGCAGGTTCATGCCCATTTCCTCCATGCCCATCGGGCCAAACACCTGCAGCATGGGAGTCTGGTCGGAGGCGACTTCCGTTTCGATCTCGCGTTCGTCCAGATCGCCGCGCCTCAGTTTCTCGCGGAACTTGCTTCTGGTGCGCTCCCGAAGGTCAGCTTCCGAGAGGTCGTCGCCGCTGTCTGAGGGTCTTACGACAAAGCCTGGCCCGGAGACCAGTTCTCCGGCAGGCTGTTTGGCGGGCGGGATCAGGATGTCGAGGATGCGTTCCTCCGCAAACTCACGCGCCCGCTCCTGCACGCCGGCTGAATGCTCTTCGCGCACCATGTTGACGGCAATGTCCGTCAGATCCCGGATCATGCTGTCTACATCGCGGCCTACATAGCCCACTTCCGTAAACTTGGTTGCTTCTACCTTGATGAATGGCGCTCCAGCCAGCTTGGCCAGGCGCCGGGCGATTTCTGTTTTTCCAACGCCGGTGGGACCGATCATGATGATGTTGTTCGGCATGATCTCGTCGCGCATCTCATCCGGTGCATTCTGCCGTCGCCACCGGTTCCGAAGGGCAATGGCGACGCTTTTCTTGGCCTCATTCTGCCCGATGATATACTTGTCGAGTTCGGCTACAATTTCACGAGGCGTGAGTTCTTTGTTCATTTCTATCGTAACGGTTTACTAGCTCGGGGAAACGTCCTGCAATGCATACGCGAAGCGCAGGCAGCAGTTCAGGATAAAATTAGAGAGCTTGAAGGCAAAGCGCCGCGCCGGGTCGCCGGGCAGGTGTCAACGAAAAACGTGAAGCCGGAGTCGCTTCCAGCCTCACGTTTTTTCAGGTTTTCAGCCTCAATGGAGCAAAACACACGCATCAGTGAGGTTCATCCGACCACTCCGTTTCGTCAAACTCTTCCTCATCCCGATAGTCCTCCAGGTACTCTTCATCGTCGTAGTCATCATCCTCAAAGGTGAGGCGGGAATCAGGAGAAGGGTGCTGCCCGCCCTGTTCCTCGAAAAGAAGCTGGATACGCCTGACGTCCGGATGCTCCTTGTCAACGAGCAGCACTGTGTAGTCATACGGAAAGCCCCGGCGCTTCTCCAGCCAGACTGCTCCGGCGTCTTCCAGTTCGCTGATGATGGACTTGGGGTCGTGTTCTTCATCGCCGAGAACTTCCGAGAGCTTGCGAAGCAGCGGCGTCAGATAAACTTCGTCGTACTGCCCGAAATGTTCTTCAATGATTTCAAGGGTAAGCAAAGAGGCAGAACCTGCAACATCCCTGTGCGGTACAGGAGCGCCCCGCGATGCCTTTCTGAGGCTGCTCATTCCTCCGCTTGCGCTCTCGGCTTCCGTGTCAGGGCTGAGTTGCAAAGAGTTGCGGGACGGCTCGCTCAGAAGATCAATAGCATCTATAAAAAGGTTCTCATTAGCAAACAGAGAGGAATCAGCCAGTGTCGGATTTTCGAGGGCAACGATCATGGCCTCGCGTCCATGCCGTTTGAGTTTTTGGATCAGGGGAAGGCAATGGGCATCGCCTGTCACGATCACGAACATGTGGATATCGGGCCTCGTATGCAGGAGGTCCATAGCATCCACACAGAGTTGCATTTCCACGGCGTTCTTGTGCAGGCCAGACGGAACATACCGGGGATCTGCGCCCTGTAGATAGAGCGATCTCTGAATGAAAGGCCCGTTTCCTCGCAACTCGCTGAAGTCTGCATAGGCAAACATAAGTGTAGTCTGCGTATGTTCTACCACAAGCAGGTGGCGACATAGTTCGTCGAGCAACTCTGAGATGAATTCGTCCGGATGCTCGCGGGCATCGAGTTGTTCGCTGAAAAGCGCGTGGAGGTTGTCGTAGTTGACGAATACCGCTGCGTGGTTTTGGGAAAGACGTGTCCGCGCGCGGTCGAATCTGGCTTTTGGCATTTCTGAAAACTGCGTTTACTGCATGATTCGCCTTAGCTGGTATAAGCAGGGGCGAAGGGTCTTGCGTATCTCCTCCTATGCACGCCCGTCCGTTATTGCTTCGCCGGGCTGAGTGCATCGATTTCGAGCACCGTGAGATGTTTGTTCGTATAGATGCAAATATCCGCTGCGATGGAAAGTCCTTCTTCCACCACCTGCCTGGCGCTCATCTGCTCGCCATATTTGAGCAGAGCGCGGGCGGCAGCCAGCGCATACGGCCCTCCCGAACCTATCGCAACAATGTTGTCGTCCGGTTCGATGACATCGCCCGTACCGCTGATGAGCAACAACCTCTCGGACGACGCAACGGCAAGCAGCGCCTCAAGCCGCCGAAGATATCTGTCGGTTCTCCAATCCTTGGCCAGTTCGACGGCGGCGCGTGTGATGATTCCTCCGTACTGTTGCAGTTTTTCTTCAAAACGCTCAAACAGCGTGAAAGCATCTGCCGTTGCTCCGGCAAATCCGGCCAGAATCTTTCCGTCGTAGAGGGGGCGAACTTTCTGTGCCTTGTGCTTCATAACCGTGTTGCCCATCGTGGCCTGTCCATCAGAGCCGAGAGCAACTTTTCCATTGTGAAGCACGCCAAGCACCGTGGTGCCATGAATGACCGGAAGGCTGGTTGAACGCATGGATGAGAAATACAATCAGGAATCAATCCGAAAATACATATGGCGGTATATACACAAACGCAATCAAACAGTTCACGTTTTTCGTTGCATTTTTGATTCAAATGCTCCGAATTCATCGAAGGTAACGGGCAAGAATAGCAACGAGGGCATCCTGGGCTTCCCGCACTTCTCGGGTTTTTACCGTGTAGTGGTTGCACATGAGGCAAAAGGCAAGCGGCGTGCCTCCGGCTGTAGTTACATATCCGCTCAGGGTGCTGGCGTTCGATACGGTTCCTGTCTTTGCGCGAACTCTTCCTCGCAGGGAGCCTTGCGAGATTCGGTACTGCAAGGTTCCGTCTACCCCTGCAACCGGCAGGGATTCGTAGAATGCTTCTCTTATGCGAGCATCAGGATGGAGCCACATATACCCTAGCAGCCGGGTTATCATCGAGGGGGCAACCAGATTCATGCGCGACAGGCCGGAACCGTCAACCAGCTGTATCCGACTGGTGTCGATTCCGGCGCGTGCGAAGGTCTGCATGGCTGCTTCTATTCCTCTTTCGGCAGATCCGAGCGGGAGCAAGGTTTCCGGTGCAGGAAATTCGGCAGCGAGGGTCTTGAGCAATTGCTCTGCATATAGGTTCTGACTGCGCTTGTTGATGACGCTTATGATGTCTGCAAGCGGAGGCGAGAGGTGGGTTGCTATTCTCCGAAAGCGACCGCGCGCATAGTCAGGCTTGATCGGCATATCGTCCACATCAACCGGCTCTCCGGAGACGGCGATGCCGGATCGGAGCAGCGATTCCCGGAGCACATGGACGAAATAGAGCGTGGGGTTGGAGACCGTCAGCGATTCGAGATCCGAAGTCCCGCGAGGAATGCGGCTGGAGAGCCGGATGGTATTGGAACCGGACGCCCGCGTATATCCTTCTTTCAGCGAGGAATCAGGCGAGATCGTGACGGTGCTGTTGATGACTTGCACATAGTTCGTATTGAACGGCTCCCACGACACCTGGGCAGGCATCCCTGTTTGCCGGCTCCGCATCGTGAAATCCACGGCGTTGTCGTTGAAACTAAGCCCGCTGATTTCGGCTGAGTACCAGTAGGCTTCGTCATCCCAACTCCACCCCCGGCCGAGAGGGGTGTCGTCGAATACATCGTCGTCTCCAATGATGTCGCCGGTGATGCGGTCGATGCCTGCGGCCCGGAGCGAGTCGGCCCAGGCGCGAAAAACCTCCGTTCGGTCTCCATTGTTGAAGCGGCCCCCGATCACGGGGTCGCCGGAACCTCGAACGATCAGGTTTCCATGAAGCTCGCCATCGACCACCGGGCCGTCTGCGTAGAGCGCCGTGCGGTAGCGGTAATCGGCTCCCAGGTGTTCAAGGGCTGCCGCCGTCGTAAAAAGCTTGGTATTGGAAGCAGGAATAAAGCTTTTCCCTGCATTATGCTCAAAAAGCGGTTGTCCGGTCTTTAGGTTCGTGACCATGACGCCCCAGAAAGCGTTTTCGAAGATATCATCTTCAATAACCTCATGGATGGCCCTTTCGACCTGGTGCGGTGTGGCAGGGGCAGACTGCGCCGTTGCTGCAGAGGAGAGAAGAGTTGCGAAGAAGAACATCGCCGGAAGAACATACAGCAGTTTCACAGAGCGTTTGCTTTGTTTCATAGCAGGAGGATGGCGTATAGCCGTCAGACACAAGGGAAGGGCGCAGCCGCATATCTTCCGGCGCGGCGTTCAAGGCGCACTCGAAACGGCATGGTTTATCTCTACCGTCCTGGAGCAAACGGGTTTGCTTCCGGGCTTTCCAGAGCCAGCCGTTCCGGATCAGGGCTGCGCAGCACGACAAACACGTATTCAGCCCGGTCAATGGGAGATGACGGCGTCAGGTAGACAAGCAATTCGTTCCGGCCTGGACGGGTGGCAACCGAATCGACGAAGCCGACAGGGAATCCCGGAGGAAAGACGTTGCTGAATCCGCTAGTGACAACCAGTTGGCCGCGCAGGACAGGTTGGGTGCGGGATACATTTTCCATTAACAGGTGATCCCTGGAAACGCCTTGCCACGTGACGATCCCCATGGCCTGAATGGGCAAAATCCTCGCCGGGACGCGGAAGTCGGTGTTCAGGTAAGGCATGACGAGCGAGTAATGCTCGCTTACGAGCACGACCTTGCCGATGATGCCCTGGTCGTCAACAACTGCCATGTCCACTTTGATGCTGTCGGCGCGGCCCACATTCAGCGTGATGAAGTTCTGCTGGCGGGTTATGTCCATCGATACGATCCGCGCCGCTTTGAGCGGGTAGGAGGTTGTGTCCTGGAGTCCGAGTAACCGCCGAAGGCGACTGTTTTCCAGTTGCGCTTCCCGTGAAAGGGCTACTTCGCTGGAGAGTTCAATGTTTTCCTGCCGCAGCACATTGTTTTCCTCCAGCGCCCGAAAGAAGCTGCCTGCCCATGCAAACCGCGCTTCGACCCAAGCTGTCGATTCCAGGGAAGCAGCGCGGACAGCCTGCACCATCGGCTGGTTCCAGGCAAACATGACCACAGCCGAAGCCGCCAGCAGGACAATCAGAATCACCCAATCCCGAATACGCTCCCAGAGCTGGAAGGTCATTTACTTTCCGTGTAGATCCGAGAAAAATTCAGGTTACGAAAGGACACGCTCGTAGTGCTCGATGTTCTCCAGCACTTTCCCGGTGCCGCGCACCACCGCCGTGAGGGGATCCTCTGCAACGTAGACCGGGAGTTCGACGCGGTTTCGAATCAGGGTGTCGAGGCCCTTGAGCAAGGCGCCGCCGCCGGTGAGCATGATGCCCCGTTCCAGAATATCCGATCCCAGTTCCGGCGGCGTGCGTTCCAGACAGCGAATCACGGCGGCCGTTACCTGGCTGACCGCGTCTCTCAGAGCTTCCCGAACATCCTCGGAGGAAATCGTCCGGACCTTCGGAATGCCGCTGACCAGGTCGCGCCCCTTGACCGAGACTTCCATTTCCGGGTCGAGTTCGATGGCGCTTCCTACCTCACACTTGATGCGTTCAGCCGTACGGTGGCCTATCAGCAGGTTGTGATTGCGCTTGAAGTACTGCACGATGGCGCTGTCCAGTTCGTCCCCGCCGACCCGAATGGATTCGTCTATAACGATGCCGGATAGCGCAATGACGGCAATCTCCGTGGTGCCGCCGCCGATGTCGACGATCATGTTGCCGACCGGCTCCTCGACATTCAAGCCGATGCCGATGGCGGCTGCCATTGGCTCGGCGATCAGGTGAACGATTTTCGCCCCGGCGTGCTCGGAGGAGTCGCGCACGGCTCGTTTTTCTACTTCGGTGATGCCGCTCGGGATGCAGACCACCATCCGGCGAATGGAGGTGTACCAGTACCGCTGGACCTTGCGTATCAGGCCGCGAATGAGTTGTTCCGCCACTTCGAAATCGGCGATGACCCCGTCTTTCAGCGGTCGAATGGTTTCGATGTCCTTGTGCGTGCGCTCGTGCATCTGCTGGGCCTCATACCCGATCGCAATAACTTTGCGATTATTCCGGTGTACGGCTACGATGCTAGGCTCATTCAGCACAATCCCCTTTCCCTTGATGTAAATCAAGGTATTGGCGGTGCCCAGGTCTATGGCGACATCCGTCGAGAAGTTCAAAAACCCCATCTATATTTACAGGTATTTTCAGGTCAGCAAGGTAAGGCAATTACTTTGGGCGCAAGATACACCGCTTGCAGCCCGAAGTCACCCGTTTCGTCGATGTTTTGTCCGCTAATGTGCAGGGATCTCGCCGGCGCAGTAGATAATTGCAGGCAAAACAGGCTTGCAAGGCGTTCTGCAACCCGGTTTAGTGCCGGAAGTGCCGCTTCCCGGTAAAAACCATAGCGATATCATGTTTGTCCGCCGCTTCGATCACTTCATCGTCACGAACGGAGCCGCCCGGCTGGATAACGGCGCGTGCTCCTGCGCCTGCGGCGGCTATCAGCCCATCGGCAAACGGAAAGAACGCATCGGAGGCTACGACCGAAGCGGTGAAGTCCAGGTCTGATTTCCGGCCTTTCAGAACGGCCAGTTCAGATGCGTCGATGCGGCTCATCTGACCGGCTCCGATGCCAAGCGTTGCCCTGTTTTTTGCGTAAACGATCGCGTTGCTCTTCACGTGTTTGACGATGCGCCAGGCAAAATTGAGGTCCTGCCATTCTTTCTCCGTCGGCTGGCGCGAGGTGACCACTTTCCAGTCAGATTTCCCCTGTTCCAGCGCGGACAGCACGGGATCGCGTTGCTGGACGAGAAGCCCGCCGACCACTGAACGAATGTCCACGCTGTTATCCGAACGGGCTGGCTGGAGGCTCTTGATGAGACGGCGATTCTTTTTC
>CBDUBU010000174.1:0-8315 GCA_965365465.1 uncultured Rhodothermaceae bacterium | reverse complement strand
GACAGAACCGGGCTTGCCAGTGAGGTCGTGCAGAAAAGCATTGTCGTAGAATAGCTGTTCGCAGCGCATAATCCCATCTGCCCTTATTCTGAATTCGGATGATGAATCGATTGTGGTTGTTCGCATTGCTGTGCCTGCCCTTTGCAGGGAAACTCCACGCCCAGCCGGTAGTGCGTGACGCAGCCGGAGTGGCCGGGCTGATACCCGCTCCGAGCATCCTCCGCAATAGCATCGTCAATCTAAACGTGCAGGGCGACACCCTTTGGGTCGGCCCTATGCTGAACCTGACGACGGATGGGGGCCGCACCTGGCAGGTGTCCGACGCGGACTCGCTGCTCGACACACGAAACCGCGTCTTTTCCCTCGACATCAAGGGAGACGTGATCTGGGTCGGACTGGGGTATACGAGTCGTAAGGAGGGCGACAGCTTTCCGGCGGCAGGCGGGTTCCTCTTCTCAGAAGACGGCGGACGGACGTTCACCTACCGGTTTCCACAACTCGACGCGCCGGGAGATACCCTGCTTACTTACGGTGTCTCTACCCTCAATGCACTCGACGTGATCACGCCCGAACAAAGCCCGCCCTACGACATCGAGTACGATCCGCTCACCGGAGACGTATGGGTGGCGGCATGGGCCAGCGGAATTCGCCGGTCCTCGGATCAGGGCCAGACCTGGCAACGTGTGGTGTTGCCGCCGGACTTCCTGGAGGAGATCCAGCCTGATATCCCCTATGATTTTCGTGTGGATCCGCGCGGGGGCGCTCAGGGATATTACAACCATACGGGGTTCAGCATACTCGTGGACGAAACCGGGACGGTATGGGCCGGTACGGCGGTAGGCGTCAACCGCTCTCTGGATCAGGGGCTTAGCTGGACCCGGTTCAGTTACAACGGGGAACCCTCCTCGCTGACCGGAAGCTGGGTGATTTCCATCGAGGAACAGCAGACGCCGGGGCGTAACCCTGTCTGGATGGCTACGTGGAACGCCGCCGAGGCAGGCGAACGGGGTCAGGATGGGGTTACCGTCACGCGGGACGGGGGCCGTACGTTTGAACAGGTGCTTATCGGGGAACGCATCTATGATTTTGCCTTTCTGAACCGGACTGTCTATGCAGCAGGCAGGAATGGGTTGTTCATCTCGGAAGACGACGGAGAGTCCTGGCGGACGGTGCGCGATTTCAGTTCGTCTCAGGGCCGCCCTGACCGGGTCATCCGCCCGGATGCCGAAGTGTATTCCGTGGCAACCACTTCGGATGCGCTCTGGGTAGGAACTTCGGATGGGTTGCTCAAGAGCACAGATGGCGGAACGACATGGCAGCTCTTTCGAGCCGAGGTCCCGCTTCATCCCGACCAGCCGACAGCATCGGTTCCAGACGTAGACACCTTTGCCTACCCGAATCCTTTCTCGCCTGCCGGCGACCGGTTCGTGCGCATCCGCTATGAGCTTGCCGGGAGCCTGGGCGTAGACATTCGCATTTTCGACTTTGGGATGCGGCTCGTGCGTGAGATGGACGAGGATGTTCAGCCGCAAGGGGTTCGTGAGGCCATATGGGATGGCAGAGACAGCGACGGCCTGCGCGTAGCGAACGGCGCTTATTTTTACGCGGTTCGCGCCGGCGACAAGACCACTTGGGGCAAAATCCTTGTCGTAGAATAACCATCCCGAAACCGACCCTTTGGAGCACACCTGTTGAGAAATCCTATGCGTTCTGTGCCTGGACTTTTGCTTGCTTCTCTGTTGCTCTGCGCGCTCCTTCCGGCCGGTCCTCGTGAAGCCTGTGGTCAGGCCGGGTCATTTGCGCGGATGGGCTTCGGCGCACGGGGCGTTGCCATGAGCAACGCGCTGGTGGCCGACGCTTTCGGAGAAACCAGCCCTTATTACAATCCCGCGCTGGCTCCCATGATAGCCCGTCAGAATATGGAGGCTACCGCCTCTTTCCTGAGCCTGGACCGCGAGTTGCAGTTTCTGCAGCTTTCCACACCGCTCCGGCCCTATGCGGGCATTGCGGTGGGCCTCATTCATGCCGGGGTTTCTAACATCGACGGGCGGGATGATAGTGGGTACCACACACAGGATTATTCTACCGATGAGTTTTCCTTCTTCCTTGCCTTTGGCACTCGTTTGGGAAGCCGTATCTCCGCCGGGCTGGGACTTCAGATCTTTCGCGCCGACTATCTGGAAGAGTTGGGAGCCATAAACAGCATTGGCATCGATGCCGGACTTTCGGCCCGGATCACTGATGACTTTTACCTCGGATTTGCCGTTGAGGACCTGCTGGCGCGGTACGCCTGGGACACGTCGGACCTCTACGGTCTCAATGGCAAGACGACGACTGATCGTTTCCCGGTGCGGCTGCGGTTAGGCGGGGCTTACCGCCTGTGGGAAGGACGCGCCAAACTCGTTGCTGAGTATGAGTCGAGAGTGGCTTCAGCAGAAGCGCGAGTGCGAGGCGCCGATCTCATCAATCTCCCGCCACGGGAGAACACAGAAACGGAAAGCTTGCGCCTTCAGGATAACCGTTTTCGCTTGGGCGCGGAGTTTCGGCTGGCCGATCCTTTTGCTATACGGGGCGGTGTGGACCAGGTAGGCCCCGGAGGGGTGCAGCCAAGCGCCGGGTTTATGGTGGAGCAACCGGTCGGGCAATTGCTGCTCCGCGCCGAGTATGCTTTTATGCTGGAGCCGTACGCGGTAGGAAGTATGCACTTCTTAACGCTTCGGGTGTTACTGTAGTCCGATCTTTATCAGGTCTGCCTTTTCAAAGAAACAGCGGGCGCCCTGGAAAAATTTGATCGCTAGAGGCGCGATGAAAAAAAACCACATTGTCTGGGTCTTGCTCTCGGTTGCCTTCCCGCTCGTCGTGCAGGCGCAATCCACCGGGCTGGCTTTTTTGCGCATTGGCCCGAATGCAGACGCAACGGCGCTGGGCGATGCACAGGTTGCCTTCAGCCAGGGCGCTTTTGCTGCCTACTGGAATCCTGCCGGGCTGGCCCTGGCCTCCTCCAACTCGGCAGCGCTGGCGCACCAGATATGGATTGCCGACATTCGCACCTTCTCGCTGGCTACCCGGTTTCAGGCAGGTAGGAACGGCGGTATCGGGCTGTTTGCAACGGCTACGGGGAGCGGCGATCTGGAAGCACGTGACAGGCCGGGCGAGCCGGATGGCTTCTTTAGCGCGCAGTTTGCCAGTGTGGGAGCCTCCTATGGCCGACGGCTGGGACCGATCCGCGCCGGCATCACTGCCAAATTCCTGACAGAGCGCATCTATACGGAAAATGCCACAGGCTATGCCTTTGACGCGGGCGTTCAGATAGATTTGCTTGCCCGCAGAGCGTTGCGCTTCGGCGTAGCGCTGCAAAACTTGGGCAAAATGAGCGAACTCAATGAGGTTGTCACTCCTTTGCCGCGTATGCTCCGTGTTGGCGCAGCCGTATTCCCGTTCAGGATCCTTATGGAGGACGATGGGACACCGCTGCTCAATGCGTTCTTCACCGGTGAGGTATCACACGTTTTTTCGAGGAAACAGGAAGATGGGGGAGGTACGGATGCCCTGACACAGTTTCACGCGGGTATCGCCGCTGAGGTGTTGGACCTGGTGGTGGTTCGGGGCGGGTTTATCACCAACGATGCCGTACGCAGCTTCACGGTTGGCGCCGGTGTGGGTTACGAAACCCTCGCTGTGGATTATGCTTTTCTTCCGTTTGAAGACGGGTTCGGCGGTCCCGGCCACGTCATCACGCTGGCCTATCACTGGTAAAGGGAACAGGTTGTGCAGCGAACGGTCAACCGGAAAGCCAGGCGCCGAACAACTTCGACAGGGCCTCTGGCCCGATCCCGGTAATCCCTGTCCGGATGCGCAGCGTACACCAGAAATCTAGAATCAGCATCTGTGCGGCGTGAATGGGAACGGCGATCCAGAAGGAGCGGCAACGCCATACCAGGGCGCCGAGCGCCAGCCCGCCGGCAATCGAAAGCAACGCTTCAGCGGGAGGTTTCTGGACATGGAGGCACGCGAAGGGAATCATCTGGACGAAGATGGCATAAAGTCCGAAGGTATGGGCCGTGCCGAAAAGCACGAATCCGCGCCACAGATATTCCCACCCGATCCAGTAAAAAGAAACAGGAATTCATAGATGGCAAAAAAGCGCCAATCGCGGGCCGCAGGCTGGTAATGCGGATAGGATGCCTGAAAAGAAGCGCTGTCTGAAAGGATCCATGCTCCTGCGATGACGAAAAGAAGATACAAGCCCGCCAGCGGCAGGGCGAGTTTCCAGTCGCCCGCGCCGAGGCCGATTTCGGCAGGCCGGCGCTTGAAGATGTAAGTCAGGCTGAGCACGGGAAGCACAAAACCCGTAATGCCCTGGATGCTGAACCACCACCCCCAGGAAAGCAACCCGCGCCATTCAATGACAAAATAGGGACCCAGGGTATCCCGGAAAAAACTGCGGCTGCCTACCATGTACTGCACGACCACCAGTGCGGCAGCCGTTGTCAGGACAAACATGGTCTGGCGGTCCAGAGATTGTACGGCAACAGCCAGGCGCTGCCATTCGCGTTGGATGAGATTGCCCTTCGGTATCACAAAAATCTTGACATTGCTTGCAAGGCCCGACAAATTGTTGGGCTAAAATAGGGCATCCGTTGTCGGAACGCGCTTTCGTTTTGCCGGGTATCCCGAAATGCGTTTTCCTTATTTTCTGGATGCCGTCAAAATGATCTTATAGCCGCGCTCCGAACAGGAGAATGTACACAGTCCCCTTCACTACAGACAAAAGCTGGATTTGTATGGATTTGCTTTACCTGGCCTGCATGGTTCTCGCATTGTTTCAGATGGGTTGCGCCGGCGGCGAGGAGGAGCCTCTGATGGATGTCGAGGAGCAGCACGCCGGTTTGGCAGCCTATGAGCATCTTCTCGAAGACACACCGGATAGTGTTCTGAATGCAATGGCGGCGCTGGACACGCTTTTTCTGGATTATCAGCGTGCGCCCTTTTTGCCTGCGCCGTTCGATAGCACAGCGGCTCAACAGTGGGTCGAGGCCACCCTCGCCTCTCTTTCGGTGGACGAGAAGATCGGGCAGTTGTTTATCGTCCATCTGGCGCGTTCCGGGCTGCGCGATCTGGTCAACGATCCCGCCCTGACGGCTGTGAAAAAGTTCGGGGTAGGGGGGTTCCTGATCTCCAGGCTGATGCCGCCGCGCAGCGTCTACGAGCGGACGCAACAGTTGCAGGCTGCGGCGAAAGCGCCTCTGCTCATTGCCGCCGACTACGAACGCGGCGTAGGTCGTTTTAATAACGCGCTTACCGAATTCCCGTCGAACATGGCTATCGGCGCCACACGCGATACCGTGCTGGCGGCGGCGGCGGGACGCCTTACTGCCATCGAAAGCAGGGCTACCGGGGTTAATCTCGTTTTTGCGCCTGTCGTTGATGTGAACAATAATCCGGATAACCCGATCATCAATATCCGTTCGTACGGCGAAGACCCGGATCTGGTCGGTCAGATGGCGGCGGCCTACGTGAAAGAAGCAGAAACCCACGGCGTGCTGACCACGCTGAAGCACTTCCCGGGGCATGGCAATACTTCTGTGGATTCGCACTCGCACATGGGTGTGATTCATGCCGGCAGGGCTTCGCTGGACAGCGTCGAACTGCACCCCTATCAGGTCGTCCTGACGCAGCGCATCCCTCCGTCTGGCGTGATGAGCGCACATCTCTGGATCAAAGCGCTTGACGAGACGCCGCAGCCCGCCACCTTTAGCCGCCGCGCCCTGACCGATCTGCTGCGGGATTCGCTCGGGTTCGGCGGCTTCGTCGTGACGGATGATATCAAGATGGGGGCGCTGCAGAACACCTACAGTATGGAAGAACGCATTCTTCGCCCGCTGGAGGCAGGAGCAGACATCATACTGACGCCCGCTAATCTGGAAAAGGCTGTACAGGTAGTCAGAAAGGCGGTAACGCAGGGACGTGTGTCAGAAGAAGACCTCGACCGATCCGTCCGGCGGGTTCTGTGGGCCAAAGCGCGCGCCGGCCTGCATACCGAGCGCCATCCGGATCGGCAAGACCTTGACTATCTCCTTGAAATGCCGCACGGGGCTTACCTGGCGCAGACCATCGCGGATCGGGCGCTCACCCTGTTGAAAACCTCTCCGGCGTTGCCGTTAGAACCAGGCCGTCGCATTGCGCTCGTGCAGCTCTCGAACTACCAGAATTCCGAAAGCATCGACGCGGCCATGAGCTACTTCGCGGATACGCTGGGCGGCGACGGGCGCCGGATCAACGAAACCCGCTTTGACAGCAATCCAACCCAGGCGCAGCGAGAGAAGGTAGTCCGGGACGCACAGGGCGCTGACGTGGTGGTGCTGGCGCTCTATCTCCGCCTTCAGTCCGGGCGCGGCGAAGCCGGATTATTCGCGCAGCAGGAACGGCTGGCTCGGAGCCTGCTGGCCGGGGATACGCCGGTCGTTCTGGTCACTTTCGGCAACCCTTACGCAGTAACGACCTTCTCGGAGGCCGATGCTTTTCTCGTTGCCTATGACCAGACGCTGGAAAGTGCGCGGGCGGCTGCTCACATTCTGCGGGGCTTGCAAGACCCCCTGGGAAGGCTGCCTATCACCGTAGATCCTTATCCCTTCGGAAGCGGACTTGACAAGGTTGCGCCCCGCTGATCTGCGGCGCTCAGCGGACAAAACGTTCCATGAACTCGTAGATCCGCAAGATCCGGTCTATCTGCTGTCGCGGATCCCCCGTCCGCGATAGATCGTGGCCCGCATCCGGGTACCGGACATACTCTACCGGACGTTCCAGAATCTTGAGGCTCTTGTAAAGCATCTCGCTCTGAATCACTCCGGTGCGTAGATCCTGATCGCTGTGGATGATAAGCAGGGGAGTATGAATCCGGGATACGTAGGTCAGCGGAGAGTTCTGAAGCAAGATCTCACGGATTGACCTTCTTTCTGCCGGCTGCGCAACGCTGGCATCCGCCGGATCGGAAGCATCTGCTATGAGCGTTGTATCTGTCCGTAAAGTGTCCAGGACGGTTTCAGCAGGGATTTCAGTGGAATCAGGCACAGGCATCTCAAAGGCGCTCTGCTCTGCCAATGGTTGCAGATCGATTTGCTGGTTTGCTTCCTCCATTTCCGGAACGGTGTCGTCCCACGGGTAACCGCCGAAGTGCTCAGGGACGAGCCGCCAGGCATTTCCTTCCCCGAGAAAGGCAGTAAGGTCATAAACGCCGCGCTGCGCCACAGCAGCCTTGAAACGGTCATCGTGGGCGACGATCCAGGCCGTCAGATAACCGGCATATGAACCTCCCGTAACCACCTGGCGCTCCGGATCGACCCAGGGTTCCTGCGCGGCCTCAGAGGCGGCGGCCAGCACATCGCCGGCCGGGCCGCCGCCCCAGTCCTGGTAGTTGGCGCTTTCAAATCTATGGCCATAGCCGCCGGAGCCGCGCGGGTTGCCATAGACGATCCCGTAACCTCGTGCGGCGAAAAACTGGAACTCGAACCACATGGTATCTTCGCCAGGTCCCCACATGGCGGCGGGACCGCCGTGAATCTGCACGAGCAGCGGGTGCTGTTTGCCCTGCTCGAAAAAAGTGGGTCTGACGATCCAGTAAGAGATCCCCAGGCTGTCGCGTGTGAGCCTGCGTGCTTCCGGCAGGCTCAGGCGTTTGTTTTCCAGCCATGATGCGTTGTGTGCTGTGAGCCTGCGCATCTGGTCATAGGGCGGGCTGGAACGGTACAACTCATAGGGATTGGCCGGGTCGGTGCGGACGTAAAATATTGTGGCGCGGCCTGCATCATAACTGCGGACCCCATATTCATAGCCCGTTAGTTGCTCGATTTGGGGGCCTTCGGGCCTGTCGGGAGCAAGTGTATCGACAGCAGCTACAGCCATGTCGACGGCGTCCACAGCGGATGTGTCTTCGGGTGCTTCCAGGCTGTCTGTTTCCAGCATCTCAGAAGCAACATCGTCGCTCAATACAGGAATATCGCCGAAAGCGGGAACGCGGTAGAGCGGGAATCCACCGTCCGAGGGGGCCAGAAAATACAGATACCACCCATCCGGCGACCATTTGACACTTTCGGGTGAGCGGTCGAACTGTTGTGTGAGCCATTCCGGGCGCGATGGGCTGTCGAGCGGCAGCACACCGAGTTCAGCCTGTGCGTAGCCGGGATCATCCAGATCGTATCCGAGAAAGGCAACCGTCTGTCCGTCCGGCGACACGTTCGGGTTGTTAAGCGCATAACCGTCCATGTGGAGCAATCGCTGGAAGCCGGAGCCGTCGGCGTTCACAATATACAGGTCGC
>CBDUBU010000173.1:0-8336 GCA_965365465.1 uncultured Rhodothermaceae bacterium | reverse complement strand
CGGCGCGCGCCTATGACAATGAAGCAGAGGTCGGGCGCGGCCTGCGTGCGAGCGGCGTAGCTCGGGACCAGATTTTCCTGACGACCAAGATATGGCCCGCCGACTTCGAGCCGGATCGGGTGCGCGCAGCGACGGAAGACAGCCTGCGCCGCCTGAAAACGGAATACGTGGATCTGTTGCTGCTCCACTGGCCCAACAAAGACCTCCCGCTCGAACGCACGCTCGATGCCTTCCTGGAAGTGCAGGCTCAGGGGAAAACCCGGTTCATCGGTGTGAGCAATTTCACGCCTTCGCTGCTCCGGCAGGCGCTGGACCACGCGCCGATCTTCTGCAACCAGGTTGAATACCACCCTTACCTGTCGCAAGACGAACTGTTGTCGCTCTGCCGCGAGCAGGATGTCATGTTGACAGCCTATAGCCCGGTAGCGCAGGGCAAGGTGATCCACGATGAAATGTTGCTGGAGATCGGGAAGAACCACGGCAAGGATGCCGTTCAGGTGACCCTCCGGTGGCTGTTGCAACAGGAGCACGTAACCGCCGTTCCGAAGGCAGCTTCGGAAGAACACCGGGCCGGCAACTTCGACGTGTTCGATTTCACCCTGAGCGATGACGAAATGGATCGTATCTTCGGGCTGGCAAGAGGCGAAAGGCTGGTCCGCTCCCCATTTGCCCCTGACTGGTAACCTTGACGGAAACCACCTCCCTCCCAACCAGCATTGCAGCATCATGAAGCCTTTGCATTCCGGCAAGAAGCGTACGGGAAAAGCATATTACCCTGCCTTTGCAGCGAGACGGTTGCAGGGAGTGTTGTTATGTTTTCTGGTGGTTGCAAACAGCGCGGCGCAGCCGCAAGAGGGGGGTTACCCGCCAAACTATGTAGCAGGCAGCCTCATTCAACTGAACAGCAACGGCGCCTGGTCCTGGTTCATGGATGAGCGGGCCATCGTAGACAATGGGAAGCTGATCGTCGGCTCGGTGCGCGCTGTCGGCGCGGCGGAGGCCAACGCCAGCGACCCAGCGTGGGGCAACGTCGAGGTGTCCGTGTATGACTTTGCCACGGGCGGCGTGCAGCAAACGGTGCTGCACCCCCGGTTTGAGCAGGACGACCACGATGGCCCTGCCTTTCTCGCGCTGCCCGACGGACGGTATCTGGCCGTCTATACGAAGCACGCGGTCGAGCGCAGGATTTATTACCGCGTCTCGGCTCCCCGCGATCCGCTGACCTGGGGACCGGCCTCGGCCTTCGAGACGCCGGGCAACGATCAAGATTACGGCGGCGATAATGCTACCTATTCCAACCTGTTCCGGATGCCGGACGGTCGTATTTACAACTTCTTCCGGGGGTTCAGCCACGACCCGAACTATATGTTCTCCGACGACGACGGCGCAACATGGACCTATGGCGGGCGGCTGCTCTACGGACGGGACGGCTACAGCCCCTATCTCAAGTATGCCTATGACGGAAACGGTCCGGTCCACTTCGTCACGACCGAGGACCACCCGCGCAACTTCGACAACAGCCTGTACCACGGCTATCTGCGCAACGATACGCTCTTTCACTCGGATGGCAGGATTGTCGATACGCTCAGCACGTCTACCGCCAGCGGCATTGCTTCATGGGATCTGACAAAGGTCTTTCAGGGTGACCCGGACAACGTCGCCTGGATGGTGGATCTCGAACTGGACCCGGATAACCACCCGTACGTGATTTTCTCCGTCCAGAAAGACGGTCGCGGCCTGCCGCCGCGCGAGGGCGGCATGGACCTGCGCTATCACTATGCCCGATGGGATGGCAAGGCATGGCGCACGCACGAACTGGCCTATGCCGGAACCCGGCTCTACCCCTTCGAGGACGACTATTCGGGGCTGGCTGCCCTCGACCCCAACGACCCGGATGTCGTCTATATCTCCACCGATGCCGATCCGGCCACCGGGGAGCCGCTTATCAGCCTGGCCGACAACCAGCGACATTATGAACTTTTTCGCGGCAAACGAACGCCCGGCCGCGATGCGTGGACCTGGACCCCGATCACGCGCAACTCTGACCGCGATAACCTGCGCCCGATCATCCCGAAATGGGACGACGACCGAACGGCGCTTGTCTGGATGCGCGGCTCCTATGTATACAACCACGGCGAGTGGTACTCCGCAGTGGTCGCGCTTGTCCTGCCGCCGGAAATCCCGTGACGGCTTTCGTAATACCCCTGAAACTTCTCGTCTGACGGTGAGGGTTTCTCCAACCGAGCGGAAACCTCGCACATCTCTCTGTTCTATAAAGACATGGATTGAAACGAGCGGCCAGAGTGGTCCCGTCTTTTCGTGTTTGATGTCAACCCCGTGCCATGCAGACGCTGTCCCAGTTGCGACAACGAAACCGGTTTGCTCCCGCTGCGCGGCATCGCTATGCCCGGACCTTGTTCATCATTGTCCTGGGCATGACCATGGTGTTCGTGTGGCGGCTGTTTGACCTTTATCAGCAAAAAGTAGCGCGTACGGAGGCGCTGGCCGCCTCCATCATCACCGACGTGGAACGTCGTTTCCGGGCGGCGGATTCCCTGAGCGATGCCCACAAACAGGAACTGCGCAGGTTTCTGAACCCGGTTCACCTGAAATACGCCCGGCGATTTGGAATCGAACGGCTCGAAAGCCGGGAGCAGGCCGCCCGACTCGTCAGCAAGGGAGAACTGGTCGGGCTGGCTTCCGCCCCTCATTACTATGTGTCGCGGATGACGTACTCCGTGCCCGTGGTCGTCGAACCGGCTGCCAACGCGCTGGACCTGATCGGGGTCCGGTTCCAGCAGGCCTTACGGGAGCACGGGCTGCCGACTTACCGGTTCATCATCACCTCCGGCGCCCGCACCACCGAGGATCAGAATGCGCTGCGGCGCGCCAACAGCAACGCAGCCGGCGTCAGTTCGCATGAGTTCGCTACGTCCGTCGATATTCTGTATGACGGGTTCGATGCCGTTCCGGCGCAGATCGCGGCGGCAGACAGCCTGGATGTGTTTGAGGATATGCTGCTGGACCGTCTTACGCTGGCGTTTGCCGCGCTCGGAACGGTCTACCAGCCGCAACTCAAGGGATTGCTGGGTCGCGTCCTGCTGGAATTACAGCAGGAAGGTCGGCTTGCCGTGATCTACGAACGGAGACAGCCCGTTTTTCACGTCACCGTAGCGGACGAGGTGGCGCCTCCCGCGCCTGAAGACTGGCCTTCGCTGGCTCTGTCGCTCCCTGAACATCTATCCGGTGAATCCGGCGATCTCCCTGATCATCACCTGGATTAAGCACGAATTTTCTACGTATCATGCAGGCAGCGTCCCCGCGCCGGGATGCAGGCTTCCAAAGGTCGAATATCCGCTTGCATCGGACATCCCGCCGCTTTCCTGAACGTTCAGCCTGTGCTTGCACATGAAAATCTCCTTTTTCCGTCTGCCGGAGAGTCGCTCAGTCTCCCGTTCGTTCACGTCGGGCCTGGCCTTCGCCCTGCTCGTCCTTGCAGGTTCACTGCCGGTGTATGCGCAGTCGGAAGGCAGAACGCCGAACATCGTCTTTATCCTGACGGACGACCAGGCAGCCTGGGCGGTGAGCGGCGCGCCCGGCGCGCATCCGCAGGCCCGCACGCCCCATATCGACCGCCTCATCCGGGAGGGGGCGTACCTGCGCAACGCCTTCGTCACGACTCCTGTTTGCAGCCCCTCCCGCGCCGGTCTGCTCACGAGCCGCTATGGCTCGGAACTGGAGATCACCGACTGGATTCATCCGCGCCGGGAGCCGGATCTGGGCCTCGACCCGAAGACGGTTACCTGGGCCGAAGTATTTCAGGATGCCGGATACGCAACGGGCCTGGTCGGCAAATGGCACCTGGGCGTGCCCGACCCCTATCATCCCACCCGGCAGGGCTACGGGTACTTCATGGGCTTTCTGGAGGGCGGCGCGGCGCTCAAAGATCCCGTTCTGGAAAAGGATGGCAAAACGCAGCAGATAGCGGGCTTCACGACGGAAATCCTGACGGACGAGGCGCTTGCGTTCATCCGGCGTCATCGGGAAGATCCCTTTCTCCTGTCGCTCCACTACCGCGCGCCGCACCACCCCTGGCTGCCGCTGCCCGAAGAAGACTGGGCGGCCTACCGGGACCTCGATCCGCAGATCCCCAATCCGGACTATCCAAAGCTGGACGCCGACAGCGTCAAAACCATGATGCGCCAGTACCTTGCCTCTGTCGCAAGCGTTGACCGCAACGTAGACCGGGTGCTCGATCTGCTGGACGAACTGGGACTTTCAGAAAACACCGTGGTCATCTTCACTTCGGATCACGGTTACAACATGGGGCACCAGGGCATCTGGCATAAGGGAAACGGCCACTGGGTTCTGACCGATCCGCCGCCTGCCACCGAAACCATTCCGCGAGGCCAGCGGCCGAATATGTATGACCACTCCCTGCGCGTGCCGGCAGCGGTGCGCTGGCCGGGCGTCGTTCTGCCCGGCGCGGTGGTCGAGAAAACCATCACGAATCTGGACTGGTACCCGACGCTGCTGGCAATGGCCGGCCTTCAGAAGCCGGACGGTGTGCTGATGCGCGGCCGTAACTTTCTGCCGCTGCTTCAGGGCGAGAACCTGGAAGATTGGGACAACAGTTTCTACGCTGAGTACTCGACGCGCCACCAATCCCGCACGCATATGCGGATGGTGCGCTCGCCTGAATGGAAGCTGATGCGTGATTTCCTGAACTCCGGACGCGACGAACTCTACCACCTGACCGTGGACCCGGCTGAGGCTGCCAACCTGATCGGCAGCAAGGACGCCGAGGTCCGCAAGGCTATCGAACGCCTGGATGCGAAGTTGACGGAGCAGATGCGCGCGCTGAAAGATCCGGTGTTGCAGAAAGCTGAAACCCCGGAGGCGCCTTGAGTGGAGGCGGGCAACGCCCGCAAAAAAAGCGGTTCAGCCCGGAGGCCGAACCGCTTTGCCCATCTACCTTCTAACTTTTACCAAATCTGCGGTCAGATTGAGGACCCGCCGGTGCGCGAAGCGCCGGTAGAACCGGAAACGCTCGTACTTTCGGAACCCGTCTGTCCTTCCGCCAGACCCTGTTTCTTCGATTCGTCCTTGACCGTTTCCTTGACCTTCTCGGCGGAGCTTTTCAGTTCCTCTTTGGCTTCGTGGACGGCCTTTTCCGCCACGTGCTCGGCCTTTTCCAGGGTGTCGCTCGCCTTCGACTGCACCTTGTTTACAAGCTTGTCTCTGGTTTCTCCCATGAGTTCGTCTTCCTTCTGCGTAGACGGCAGCAACAGACCTACAGCCGCCCCGACTCCCACGGCAATGGCGCCCACGGCAAGCGGGTTCTCGTACATCATGCGTTCCAGCGAATTGACGGCCTGTTCTGCACGATGCTGCACCTCGTGACCAAACTCCTCGGCCCGGTGCTGCACCTCGTGCCCCAGTTCAGCCGCTCGCTCCCGTGCGTGCTGCGCCGCCTCGCCGGCCTTATCCGAAACCGAGCGATCGCTGCCGCCGCTTTCGTAGGCAGCCCCACTGCGATAGCGCTCCGCTTCCGGATAGTACTCCGGCTGATACGAACCCCGGTCGCCATACCGGGCAGGGCCATACATGGGCCGGTAGTCAGTCCGGTAATAGTCCTGCCGGCGTTGCGGCGATTCCTCTCGGCCTTTCATAATGAGCCATCCAATGCTCAACCCGGCAATCGCCGCGGGCACTGGGTTCTCTTTAATGGTCTCTATCATATTTTTACCTGCTCCTTTCGCTGATTCTTTTACCTGCTCCTTTACTTGCTCTTTGATGTACTGCGGGCTGAAACGCTCTTCGATTGCGTCTATCGTCTCCGACATCTCGGAGCGGGTATGCGCAATCTCCCGTTCAATGTCTGCCGACGTTCGCTTTTTCGCCTCTCCGGAATCCTCGTAATCGCTGCGAACCGGCGCAGGCGAAACCGGGTAGTCCCCTGCTGCACCCGTCTGCCCCGAAGATCCGGGAGCCTGATAGGCGCCGGAGGCGCCAGGGTTTATTTGATCTCTTCTTTGATCCATTGTTTATCCTCCTTGAGCGACTCGCTCGTTCTCTCCAGTGAAAAATCCGCCTTCTTCAGCGTCTCGATGCCCTTTTTAGCCATCAGATAGCCTGCCAGTGCTATGATGACGCCCGCTATCAGAAACCCCAACCACACCGGCATGAAGGAACCGAGCAAAAAGGCAAGCGAAAAAGCCAGCAAGTTTATCCCTATGTACGCCACGGCGCCGCCGGCGCCGATGTAGGCTGCGTTCCTGGATGCTTTGGATGCCTTTTCGGTCAGCTCTGTTCTGGCTAGCTCTATCTCCTGCCGGATAAGGGTCCTCGTTTCGTGCGTCAGCTCCGAGAAAAGATCCCCAAGCGAGCGATTGTCCGCAGCGCCGGCAGGCTCCCTGGGAATGACCGGACGGACATCAGGCTCCGCTGGATAAAAGGGGCGGCCTTCCATCCTGTTTTCAGGTTCGGGTAATGCCATTACACGTTCCTCCTGCCTTCGCTTGATCCAGTTTCACTTCTGACTTTGTCCGTAATCGGCTCCGTCCGGCTGCTCATGCTTTCCGAAAGCCCTGTTCCGGCAGGTCTGGCTTCGGAACCCCAGGTCGCGCCTTCCATGCGCGTCCCGCTTGATCCGGCGTACGAGGAGCGGTAATCCGTCCTGCCGTAAGAGTCTCCATACCGTGAACGAGTCTCGTAGGCAGGGTAAGGCCGGCTGGAATACCCCCTGGAATAATCTCCTGTCGAGGGTTGCGAGCTTTTGAAGAACCGGGCGCCGACAATCCCCAGCAACGCTGCCCCACCCAGAAACAAGGCTGGTTCGCGGCGGGCAAAGCGTTCCGCCTCGTTCAAAAGTTCGCTTACCGAATGATTGCGCAGATGACCGGCCAGACGGCTAACCTGCTCTGCCGCCTGTTCCACATAGTCAGCAATCATGCCCTGGTTTTCTTCCCGGAGATGGTCGCTCGTGCTGTGCAATGCCTGGCCGATGCTGTCGAGTTCTTCAGTGGCCCGCTCCTTCTGACCGGCAAGCTGGGTGGTGACTTGCTTTTTAGCCTGTTCAGCATACTCACCAGCCTTTTCACGCGCCTGCTGCACCGTGCTGTCGGCTGCGGAGCCGGTGTTTTTGTCGGGGTCGCTGCTCGTATAGGAGCGCGCCACGTTTCCCTGGTTTTCCATGTATGTCCTCCTTTGTTCTTTAACTGTTTTGCCATTCATCGCATCAACGAGTAGGCAGTGTCTATTTTTACCAACCCTTTGTTAAGTATAAAGTTGTGCGCAACGGGTCGTGGAAATTCAACAATCCTGGAACAAGATGAAACCGCTTTTATGGGGAGAACGCATTCGATAGATTACCTCTTGAACACAACCCCGCACGATCTGAACAGAGGAGGCTTGTCTGTCGATGCCGGCGCCGTCCGAGATTCTTCCCTCGCTCGCCATGGCGTTCCTGTTTGGCGCCGTTCACGTCTTTGCAGGCAAGTTGCGCTTCCTCGAAGGCATCCCCCGAAGCCGCTGGCTTTCGCTGGCGGGGGGCATTTCGGTCGCCTATGTGTTCGTGCATCTGCTCCCGGAGTTGAGCGAAGGACAGGAAGCCTTCAGTACTGACCTTGCAGAGGGAGCCGCATCCTATCTGGAGCACCATGTTTACCTGATTGCGCTGGCGGGCCTGATGGCCTTTTACGGGCTGGAGCGCGCCGCCCTCCGCTCCCGCGAGGAAGGAAAGGGAGATGCGGGCAAAACCAGCGCAGGGGTGTTTGTTCTGCACATGGTGTCTTTCTCCATCTACAATGCGCTTATCGGCTATCTGCTGCTGCACCGCGAGGAGCAGACGGCCATGTGGCTCGTGTGGTACTTCCTGGCTATGGCCTTTCATTTTCTGGTCAATGATTTCGGCCTTCGCGAGCATCATAAAGACCGGTACCATACAACAGGACGGTGGATTCTGGCAGGCGCCGTGCTGCTGGGCTGGGGAATTGGCGCAGCGACAGAGCTTCATGAACAAGCCGTTGCCGCCCTTTTTGCCTTCCTTGCCGGCGGCGTGATCCTCAATGTGCTGAAAGAAGAGTTGCCGGAAGAGCGCAAGAGCCGGTTCGGAGCCTTTGCCTCCGGGTGCATTTTGTACGCCGTGGTGCTGCTGGCGAGTTCTTGAGGCGCAGGCCGCGTTCCGCGCCGACTTCATTGCTTTTCGGAGAGTTCTCGCTCATCCGGGGCATGGAGATCCGAATGCAGCACGGCGCATGGTTGCGTGAAGCCGCGTTCAGGCAGTAGATTCCTTTTTCTTATACCCTGACCAACAGGAACCGCCGTGAACGAGC
>CBDUBU010000172.1:0-8352 GCA_965365465.1 uncultured Rhodothermaceae bacterium | reverse complement strand
ACGGATGCCCCCACCAAGCGGCGGGTGCCACCAGTGCAGCACGTCGCCCTCGACGAACTGGCGCCCGGCGTGCAGCAGGATCTGGCGGCGGGTCAGGTCGGGCATCAGGTACACCAGCGCGGCAGCGTCCTGCAACTGATCGCGGAATCCGAAGGCGCCTCCCGACTGATAAAAAGCGGTGCGCCCCCACATCCGGCAGACCAGGTTTTGATAGACTAGCCACCCGTTTACCATCAGATCAATGGCCGGAGAAGGCGTCTGGATCTGGATGCCGGATACCGTCTGTTTCCAGAAAGCCCTGATTTCTTCCAGGGCATCCAGCACGGTTGTCGTGTTTCGATAGCGCCGGATCAGTTCCTGCGCCTGCATCCGGGTCTCGGCCTGCCCCAGCAGGAAAACCCAGGCAGCGGTTTTGCCCGGGGCAATCTCTACGGAAGTCTGAAAAGCAGCGCAGGGGTCAAGGCCCGCGCCGGTTTTTCCGTCGAGGGGTTCCGACGTGCAGAGCGCGGCAGGGCGTTCCAGGCTGCCGTTGCGCCCCAGAAAGGCCAGGCGGTCTCCCGTCAGATGCACCTCCGCGCCCTGCGAAGACACGGCGGCGGCGAAGGCAATTTCCTGCGCGAACTCGTCGTTCAGCGGGTTCGTTGCCAGAATGGCTCCGGTTTCAGGGTCGCGCTCGGTGATGACCGTCCGGGCCTCTTCAGAGGGCAGCCCGCCGAGCACCCACCGCTGGTACTGAAAGCACGAGAGACGGCGCGGACTACTGCTCTGGTTGGTCACCAGCAGCAGGGTGATTTTAACGGGGTCGCGGCGCGGCGCGAACTGCCATACCGCCTGCTCCATCCCATCCGATATGTGCCGGAACCGGGTGTATCCGAAGCCGTGGCGCACCTCGTAGAGACCGGCGCGGGGAACAGGCCCTGGCATCGGGGACCAGAACACGCCTTCCTCGTCGTCGCGGAGATAAAGCGCCTCACCCGAAGGATCGACCACCGGATCGTTGTGCCAGGGCGTCAGCCGGTTTTCCCGGCTGTTGATGCTCCAGGTGTGGCCGCTCCCGCGTTCCGATACCAGAAAACCCAGACGCTCGTTGGCAACCACGTTCGTCCAGGCCAGCGGCGGCAGGTGCAACCCATCGCTGTTTTCGTCTGCCAGGCGCATCACGTACTCTCTGCCATCCTCCGAAAAGCCGCCATAGCCATTGTAGAACAGCAGGTCTTCGCGCCCGCCTTCGCCCTCTTCGCCCAGAGACAAGAATCCGGGTGCGGGCGTGATGGGTCTGCCGTTGACATCCGTTTGTGAAGAAGCAGTCTCCAGATGCGGAAGGCGACTTTCCAGACAGGCGCTCGCATACCCGATCAGGCGGAGCATGTCGTCTTCCGTCAGGTCGCGCGGGTCCAGAACCCGGAGGTGTTTTCCTCCTTCTGCCACTCCGGGCGGGTGGGCGAGCGCGGCATGAACTTCCTCAGTCATATCTTCCATGCCCGGCAGCGAAGGGTCCATCACGAACAGCAGGTATACCGGAAATCCCATGCGCTGCCAGTAAGCGTGCGCCCGGAGCATCAGGCGAACGAGATCCTGGTCTTCCTGCCTGCGCGGCTGTACGAGCGCGAGCGGCGCCTCCCTGCCCACGCCGAAACGGACCGGATCAAAAAAACCCGGCGGAATGCGCCGGATCGTTTCTTCCGGCGCACGGAGGGCCGGATGTCCGTACGCAAGGGCCACGGCCAATTGCTGAAACAGGAACTCCTCGGACTCTTTCAGTCCTGCTTCCTGAAGCGCATCGTGCGCGGTTTCGGCGGCTTGCTCGAACGTTTCTCCAGATGCCGCGATCCTTGCGCAGCGAGCAGCCAGGCGCTCCGGCGCTTCGTCGGAGCGCGCGAAGCCGAGCGCGAAAGTGATGGTTTGCGTCTCGCCGGGCTGCAATTCGAGGATCCCTCGCAGGCTGAACACCGGGTCCAGCACGTTTCCGATGGTTCCCGTAAGCCTGCCCCCTTCGCTGAGCGCCTGCGGCGCAGCGAGGGTGTGGCCTCGTCCGATGAAACGCGCACGGTCTGTCTCATACTGATCGACGTGCAACGCACTGTCGAACCCCGCGCCCACCGCCAGGTGTATGGCTTGAACGGGTTCGTCCTCCGGGCTGCGCCGGCGGCGCCACGCGGTCAGGGCGTTGTGCGCAGGCGCCCACCCGGTCTGCACAAACAGTTTTGAAAAGGCAGGATGACCGGCATCAGCGGCGGGAGCGTTGATAACTATCTCTGCGTAACTGGTAAGCTCGATGCGGCGCGGGCGCTCTGAATGGTTCGTGACGGCGCAACGCCGCAGTTCCATGTCCTCGTCCGGCGCGACGCACACTTCCATCAGGACTTCGATCTCCTGTTCCTCCCGGACAAGGACGGCCCTGCCCGGCTCGAAACCAGTCTCATACCGATCCGGAGAACCCGGCGCAGGTTGACGCCCCGCTGACCACCAGGTTGCTGCTTCCAGATCGCGCACATAGATAAAAAACCCATCTGCATCCCGCGTGCGATCAGGCGCCCAGCGCGTAACGGCATAGCCTTCGCAGGCGGAATACCCTGCGCCTGCTTCCGTGAGAAGCACGGTATAACGCCCGTTGGAGAGCAAATGCCCTTGCGGCGCCAGACCAGCCCGCTGTTCCCTTGCTTTATGTATCACTGCCTCATGCATATTTTTACTCATACCCGGCGTTCTTCTCCTGGGGCAGGCGCCCCCTTCAGGCTTGTCATTGCAAACCAGAGGTTAACGTCTCGTAAACGGACGCGAGACCAGAGGGCGCAGCCGACTGACACTGCAAATCCCTCTTTACTGCGGTCGCCGGGATAACAGGGGCAAGAATGCAGCACGCTGCCTTACCCTTTGCGTCATTAGCAGCGAACGCGAAGCATCTATGCCCAGAACCTTGCAGTCGACTCGGTAAGAAGCAAAGTCGGAAAGAGAGCGACTGCCATCCTTGATGCATAGATGCACTTTCATCCTTTCACGCTCCCCATCATGATTCCTTCCAGATAGTACCGCTGGAGAACGATGAAAAGCAGCATGACCGGGAGCACCGTAAGGACGGAGCCGGCCATCATCAACTCGATGTCCTGAACGTGCTCCCCGACCAGGTTCGCCAGCGCAACGGGCAGGGTATACATGGAGCTATCCGTCAGTACGATCAGCGGCCACATGAAATCGTTCCAGATGCTCATAAAGGTAAAGATCGCCAGGGTGACGAGAATGGGTTTGATAAGAGGCAGCACCAGCGACCAGTAAATCCGGAACTCGCCCGCCCCGTCGATGCGAGCCGCATCGAGCAGGCTGTCGGGGATGGAAAAGGCATACTGCCGGATCAGGAAGATGCCGAAGATAGTAGCCATGCCGGGAATGATGACGCCCCAGTACGTGTTGATGACGCCCAGTTGCTTGAGCATCAGGAACAGCGGCAGCATCGCCACCTGAGCGGGAATGACCAGTGCGCCCAGCAACACCTTGAACAGCCGGTCGCGCCCCCGAAAACGGAACTTGGCAAAAGCATAACCAGCCATCGAGTTCAGAAAGAGCGAGATGAGTGTCACCGCCGTCGTGATGATCACGCTGTTGAGCAGGTACCGACCCAGGTTCAGCCGCGTAAACAGTTCGGCGTAATGCGCCAGCGTCACCTCACGGGGAAAGAAAGGCGGAGGAAACGTACTCGCCTGCCCGGAGGGCATGACCGAGGCAAACACCATCCAGACCAGCGGCACGAGGGAAAACACGGTTCCCAGAAGCAGCGCCGCGTACAGCGCAATCTTGATGCCTGCCTTTTTCATTCGTCCACTCCTTTTTGAAGCCTCAACTGGAGCAGGGTCGCCGCCAGAATGATGACGAACAGCACGAACGCGACGGCGGCGGCGTAGCCCATGTTCCACCACCGGAAACCCTCTTCATACATCAGCAGCACGATGCTGAGGGTGCTCCGCAGCGGGCCGCCCTGTGTCATGACGTACGGCTCGGCGAACAACTGGAAGTAGCCGATCATGGTGATGACGCTCACGAACAGAAAGGTCGGCGCCAGCATGGGCAGTGTGATGTTCCTGAATTGCTGCCTGAAGTTCGCCCCGTCCACCGTAGCCGCCTCGTACAGGTAGTCCGGGATGCTTTGCAGCCCCGCGATGAAGATAATCATGTTATACCCGAAGTTTTTCCACACCGCCAGCAAAATAATGGCCGGCATAGCCCAGTGCGGGTCGCCCAGCCAGTCTATCGGGCCGAGACCGAACCAGCCGAGCGCGTAGTTGAGCAGGCCGAAGCGGGCGTGGAACAGGTAGCGCCAGACGACAGCCACCGCCACCAGGGTTGTCACGACGGGCGCGAAGTAGGCCGTGCGGAAGAACCCCTTGAAGCGAACGAGCCGCGCATTGACCAGCAGCGCCGCGCCGAGCGATACCGCCACCGAGAGCGGCCCGCCCACCAGCACGAAGTAGAACGTATTTTTCAGCGCCGTCCAGAACACCGGATTCTGAAGCAATCGGCCATAGTTGCCGAGGCCGACGAACCGCCAGTTCGCCAGGTCTCCGAGGGCATAGATATCGAAGTCGGTGAAACTGAGCGCCAGCGCCGCCGCGACGGGCAGGAAAAAGAACAGCCCGATCACCAGCAGGGCCGGAGCCAGAAAGAGGTAAGCCGCCTTTACGTAGGCATCTTCCGCGAGGCCGCGCCGCGGCGCCCGCGCCGCCTGCGGGTTGACCGGGGGCGCCACTTGTGAGGGTTCCGAAGCAACAACAATGCTCATGGTATTCCGGC
Organism: uncultured Rhodothermaceae bacterium; assembly: GCA_965365465.1. Taxonomy (GTDB): domain Bacteria; phylum Bacteroidota; class Rhodothermia; order Rhodothermales; family DASSAV01; genus CBDUBU01. Next base: position 3,570 of record CBDUBU010000172.1, on the reverse strand, counting down.
GCAGGGCCGGCGGGGTCGTTAAGACTCTTCCTCCTGGCGGCGAAGCATCCAGCGCCGCTTTTCGAGAATCTGATCCACGTCCTGATCGAGCCGGGCCAGCGCCTGATCGATGGTCAACTGCCCCCGGACGGCGGCTTCGGCGTACTCCAGCACCCGCGTGGAGATGCGCTCCCACTCAGGCACTTTCGGCATGGGCTGCACGCGGGAAAGCTGCTCGAAAAAGGCTTGCATGTACGGGTCGCCCGCGAGGGTTGTATCCTTCCATGCCTGTTTGCGGGCCGGCAGATTGCCCGTAAGCCGGTAAAAGGCCGCCTGCTGTTCCGGCGCGGAAAGATAGGTCATCAGTTTCCACGCTGCCTCCGGGTGCTCCGACGAGCGGAACAGCGCCAGACTCGACCCGCCGGCGAGTGAGACGCCGGGCGTGTCCGGGCCGGGCAGCGGCGCGGTCATCCAGGCATCCTGCAATTCGGGCGGAACGCGCCGCTTGAACTCCCCGACGTTCCAGGGGCCGGTGATGTACATGGAAAAATACCCCCGGCTGAACTCCTGATACAGGTTCGAGATCTGCGTCGTCGAAAGCGAGGGCGCGAGTCCCTCGCGGAAGAGATTGACGTAGAAGGTGAATGCCTCCCGGAAGGCTTCGCCGCTGAAGTCGCCGTAGCGGTCGCCATCTTTCAGGAAGACAGCGCCTGCCTGCTGGCCCAGTATCAGGGGCTGCGCCCACTCGTTCACCGGCAGCAGAATGGCGTACCCGTCGTCTCCTGTCTGGCGCTTGACGGCCCGCATGGCCTCGACCCAGCCTTCCCAGGTGTCGGGCATGGTCTCGTAACCGGCATTTTGCAGCAGGTCCTTCCGGTAGAACAGGACGCGGGTATCGACATACCAGGGCAGGCCGTACACGTGATTCCCCATCCGGTTAGTCTCCCAGATGCCGGAAAAGTAGTCCTCGCGGTCGATGGCGCCGGAGCGGGCAATCCAGGGATCCAGGTTTTCCAGGGCATTGAGCGCCACGAATTCGGGGATCCAGGTATTTCCCAACTGGCACAGGTCGGGCATGGCATCCCCGGCAAAGGCCGTCAAGAGCTTCTCGTGCGCGGCGGTCCACGGCATCTGCTGGACTTTGACGCGGATGCCCGGATGCTGCCGCTCGAAACCGGGGATCAGTTCCTGAACCACCTCGCCCTCGCGTCCCATCGCCCAGAACTCGATGGTTTCGGTTTCCTGCGACGCCGCGCCACACCCCGGCAGCAGGACCCCCCCGGCGAGAAGCACGTACAGAACGGGAAGGACGGATGGAATGGATCTCTGTTTCATCAGCTTACTCGGCAAGAGCTTCCACAGGCGCTCCCACCCCGAGCACGTGCGCCGCCTGCACGCGCTCGAAAAGGAGGCGGTGCGCCTCATCGTTCAGGTGAATGCCATCTCCGGAGTCGTAGTCCGGTTTTACCGTTCGGTCTTCTGCCGCGATGCCTGACCAGAAATCGATGACATGGTCGCCATAGCGGGCGCGGATCTCGTTGCGCAAGACTTCCTGTTCGCTGCGTCCCTTTTCCGGCAGGTTGCGCGGCTGCGGTGTCATGATCCAGAGAGGCACGTCTCCGGCTGCCGCCGCCACGGTTGCATAATTCTCAAGCTGCTCCGCGACGGTGAACCCGGAAGCGGCATCGTTGGAGGGCAGGTTGATGAGAATAGCATCCGGCTTCAGTTCGAGGGCGCGGGTGATGTTGCGGGCCGTGTCCGCCGCCGGTCGTCCTTCCCGGAGGTCGGAGCCGGTCGGCAGGATATGGTAGGTGGTATATCCGCCTTTTGCCAGGTTCACGACCTCGCTGCCGGGCCGCGCCTCCAGCACATAATCCCGGTACCGGTTGACCCAGGCGTTAGCCGGGTCCGTCGGCCCGGTCCCTTCCGCCGTGGAAGACCCCAGCACGACGATGCGAACCGGTCCTTCCGCCGGTTGCAAGGCCATTTCCTTTGGGCCAGTCCCGCACGCAGTAAGGAGAAGCAGTAAAAACAGCCATTTCCAGGAAGAGAGCGTTTGCAGGTTGGGTTTCATCTCTGGCCTCGCATTCGCGTTTCAGTTTATCCTTTTCTTAACGGGATCTTCCGTCAAGATATCAAGCAGGACATTGCTGTCCACGAGAGCGGCCATAGATTACTCACTGCCCCGCGTCATCGCCAGGATTTCATCGGGCTTATGCCGCCGGTTGTGCTCCCTGTAACACGCCGAATAGCCTGCCATGCCCAGTCTTCCGGCTTGTCTTCTTGCTCCATGCGCAGATCTTCAAGGATCCGGGCAGCTATCCTGCTTCTCTGCAGGCAGGTTGCTCAACGCCCGGATAACTTTTTTCAACAGTATTGTCATGGCTTCATTCTACCACATCTCAACCGAATCGCAATGGCGCCGCGATTAACAGGAAAATTATTCGCACCGGCCTTCGAGCCACCCGCCGGTGAATCCGGCGCGGCAGAGGCCCTGCACGATGTACGGGCTTTTTTTCATCACCTCCCAGACAAATCCGGTTCTGTAGTTCTCCAGCATCAGCAGAATCGGCCCCTGGTCGATGCCGAGTTGGTCGTCGTCGAACCAGCCCATTTCGGGATAAACCGGCCCCCGTTCCACCGGTACGCCCTCGAAACGGAAGGTAGGGTTAAAAGCATCGACAAACCCGTACTGGTTAAAAATGCGGTCGCCGTACTGCGAGCGCATCGCTTTCAGGGCGGGAACTACGATCTCCGGCGCGAAGGCGATGGAACCGCCTGCAGCGGTCGGCGCAATCGTCCCGTCGTCGTTGATGTGTTGGAGGCTGGCTCCACGCGCCCAGTACGTGTGGAACTGCACCGAGTCGCCATTGACGACGTGCTTTTCGTTTGCCGGTCCGTCGCAGGCGGTAAGGCCCCAGATGTTTTCGCCGTAATCCTCAAAGCCGGAGGGGTTGGCGATGGCGTAGGCCCGGTGGGCATAGGTGGCCCGCCGCGCGTTCTCGAAGTAGTCAATGCCTTTTTCGCGCATGTAGGCATCCTGAATGCCCCGCAGGTCGATCCAGGAAGGCGTATACTGGGATCCGAAAAGAGGGCTGAACGGGATGTATTCCTGCCCGTAGAACGCACCCCACTCGTAGGAACTGACAAACGCATCCCAGGCTTCCGGGCCTACCGGGTGGGTAGGAGATCCGAGGGCAAGGATATAGAGAAAGTGCGCCTCGTTGAACCCTGTATAGTCGGCGCGTCCGTATTCCCGTTCCGGATGCCACGCCATGACGATCAGCGGGTGATGCGGCTGCATCCAGTCCCACTCGACGCGCCGGTAGAGCGAATCGGACAGGGCGCGGATTTCCTGCTCCTGCGGCGTATCCCCGTCGAAGTACTCTCGGCTGAACAGCACGCCGAGCATCAACAGCGCCGTGTCGATGGAAGACAGTTCGACGGTTTTGAATCGGTGTCCGGTGTCCATGTCGAGGAAATGATAATAAAAGCCCCGGTAACCCGTCACCCCGGAAGCGGCGGTATCCATCGGCGCGTTCCAGAAAAAGCGGAGCGTCGTGAGCGTGCGCTCGGCGGCCTGTTCCCGCC
>CBDUBU010000171.1:0-8361 GCA_965365465.1 uncultured Rhodothermaceae bacterium | reverse complement strand
AAATCAATAGAGGCATCCCTTCCGAATACCAGGACCGGCAGTTTTGCACGCCTCTGTGACGCCACGGCTCCTTGCAATAATGTTGAATCTACCTGGGGAAATCGCTGTCGAACCTCCGGAACAGTCATTCCGAGCGGCATTTGCTGAATGAGAAGCAGCTTTGCAGAGTCGGATTGTTCAGACAAATCGGGAACGAGAAGCGTATCGGCTTCTGCCTGCTGAGGAATCCTTGACGTTTCCGTGCGGTCGGCGCAACCCGTAAAAGCCTGGCAGAGAAGCCATAATGCCCCAAGTCGAACCGCAGATGAAAAACTGGTCATGTTCGTCGTCAGATGGCTGGAAAGAGGCTCACTGAACACATCCACGCGCATCTATGCTGATTTCCTGCAGCACCTTATCCCCTTCCACCAGATACAATGTGTTCTGCGTGTTGACTGCCACACATGCGTGATTCGGAACGAGGCGAACGCGATCCGCTACGTCGAGTGTAGCCCCGCCAGGGATATAAACCCAGGCGTGCTCTTCCGAAAGTCCTGTAATCCGCGCGTGGGGCAGCGGCCGCATGGCCGCTGCATTATACAGCAGAATGCCATAACCGCTGGTTCCGTAGCCTGTGTCAGAAGTCAGCGTTTTCTTTCCTGCATCCAGGTAAAGCCTTTCTCCGCCGCTGTGATCCCGGTGCTTGCTGACGACGGTAGCAAGAACCGTCAGCGCACAGTCCGTCAACCGGGCTGATCCGATCCCTGCCTGCATGGCATCATAAAAAACGTAGTTGCCGGGCCGCACTTCCGTAACGGCAAACCCCTCTTGCTCCTTGTTCTCAAAGTACGTCATTGTGGGGGTAGAGCCGATGCTGATTTCGAACGCGCCGCCTGGCGCGGCCTCTCGAATGCCTGCCTCACGCATACGAATTGCAAGATCAAGCATCCTGTCGCGTTCCTGATTAGCCACGCTTCGGAGCGCTTCTTCCGGGAGTTCGCCATCCTGCAAAGGTCCGTGGTAGACTTGCCCGGCATGGGTCAGAATTCCCTTTAGATGAAGTCCCGGCAGCCCGTCAACAGCCCCCGCCAGATCAATGCTTTCCCGTTGATCCCACGGCGTCCCGGTTCTACCATGCCCTGTATCCACTTCGAGCAACACTTCAGCCTGGCGTCCGCTTTCGGCATAGAAGTCCGACGCCTGTTGCGCGCCTTTCCAGGTATCTATGCAGAATGAGATACGGGCCTGCCCTGTCAGCGCCAGCAGGCGCTCATGGTTCTTCCGTCCCACTACGGGATAAGCAACCCGAACGTCATCGAACCCGGCTGCTACGAAAACTTCCGCTTCTCCGGGTTTTGCAACGGTGATTCCACGCGCCCCTAGCGCCACCTGCCTGCGAGCGATAGCAACCGACTTGTGCGTCTTTATATGCGGGCGAAGTGAAACATGGTTTTCATTTGCTCGCCGCTGCATACGGGACAGGTTTTCTTCAAGCCGTAGTCGGTCTACGAGAAGACAGGGTGTATTGAGGTCATCGATAGTCATAAAAGGCTATCCGGCAGGTGGACAGACAAATGAACAGTTTCGAACTTTCAGGAAAGCCGCAGACGCGCAAACGAAAAAGCCTGAGACGGCGTTTGACCTGCTCAGGCTTTTTCTGTCAACCACATGGCTTTTATCAGGCTGTCCGGCGAGCGCCCACGTTTCCCATCGCAATCCGCGCGCGGTTACGCGCCCGCTCCAGAGCCTGCTCGGCGCGTTGCCGGTCTACCTCCGAATCTCCGCTTTTGATGCGATCCAGAGCGCGATGTTCGGCAGCCTGAGCGCGTTCCACGTCAATATCCGAGGCAGGTTCAGCGGTCTCCGCCAGCACCGTGACCTTGTTATTGAGCACTTCCAGAAATCCGCCGCTGGTGGCAAAAATGATTCGATCGCCGGCAGGGGTGGTTACGTAAAGAGGGCCAATCCCGAACGCTGCAATCATGGGAGCATGGTTGTGAAGCACCTCGAACGAGCCTTCCACGCCTGGGGCGCGCACTCCGGTCGCTTCCCCGCGAAAAACACTACGATCCGGAGTCACCATTTCGACGTACAGAGTTCCAGGCATGTTTATGCAATCCGACTATGTAACTGAAGATAAGGGGCGCGCCTTAAATGCTGTATCTGCTTGCGGGAGTCGCCTCGCTCGTTTACTCTTCGCGCAGCATCTTCTCGCCTGCTTCAATGACCTCCTCGATGACCCCCTTGAAGGCAAACGCGCCTTCAGGAAAATGATCGAGTTCGCCACTCAGAATCATTTTGAAGCCTCGAATCGAGTCTTCGATCTTTACATATTTGCCCTCATAACCGGTAAACTGTTGCGCCACAAAGAAGGGCTGGCTCATATAACGCTGGGCGCGCCGCGCCCGTTGCACCACCAGCTTGTCCTCGTCTGAAAGCTCATCCATGCCGAGGATAGCAATGATGTCCTGGAGTTCTTTGTAGCGCTGCAAAAGCTGCTTGACAGCCTGAGCCGTGTTATAGTGGTCCTCCCCTACGATCCGGGGATCAAGAATTCGGCTCGTAGAATCGAGCGGGTCAATGGCCGGGTAAATCCCAAGCGAAGAAATCTGACGCGAAAGCACCGTCGTCGCATCGAGGTGGGCAAACGTGGTGGCCGGCGCCGGGTCGGTCAGGTCGTCCGCCGGAACATAGATAGCCTGCACCGACGTGATGGATCCCGACTTCGTGGAGGTAATGCGTTCCTGCAACTCACCCATTTCGGTGGCAAGCGTCGGCTGATACCCTACGGCGCTAGGCATCCGGCCCAGAAGCGCCGACACCTCAGAGCCTGCCTGTGTGAAACGGAAAATGTTGTCGATAAACAGCAGCACGTCGCGCCCGCCGAGGTCGCGGAAGTATTCTGCAATGGTCAGTCCGGAGAGGGCAACCCGCGCACGGGCGCCCGGCGGCTCATTCATCTGTCCGAAAACCAGGCTGAGCGTGCTCTGAGATACAAGATCCTGGTCTACTTTGGAGAGATCCCACTCTCCTTTCTCCATAGATTCCATGAAAGCATCGCCATACTTGACAACGCCGCTCTCCAGCATTTCACGAAGCAGATCGTTGCCCTCACGCGTGCGCTCTCCAACCCCTGCAAAAACGGACAGACCCTCATGCTCTTTGGCAATGTTGTTAATCAGCTCCTGGATTAGCACGGTCTTCCCTACCCCGGCTCCACCGAAAAGACCGATTTTCCCACCGCGCGAATAAGGCTCCAGCAGGTCTACCACTTTGATGCCCGTTTCAAGCATTTCAATGGAAGTGGCCAGATCGTCAAAATGCGGAGCTTCCCGGTGGATAGGAAGATAGTCTTCTACCTTGGGTTGCGGAAGCCCGTCGATAGCCCGTCCGACCACATTGAAAAGACGCCCCCTGATCTCAGGACCTACCGGCATAGCTATCGCTCTGCCTGTGTTCCGAACCGGCGTTCCGCGCGTAAGACCATCTGTCGAGTCCATTGCAATCGCGCGCACACGATTCTCGCCCAGATGGCTCTGCACTTCCAGGATAAGCGGGTTTCCTTCTTCACGGTCAATTGCCAGCGCATCGAGAATATCCGGCACTGCATCAGAAGGGAACTCTGCGTCTACCACAGGACCCACTATTTGGACGATCTTGCCAGCATTCTGCGTGTTCTTTGCTTCCATCTGGAGTAAAATCTTGATTAAAGTAAGTAGAGCGGACGGCCCCAGGCATACTAAGCCTGGTAAACATACAGCACCTTCACACGAATTGCACGCATTGGTACTCCCTAACCCCTGGTTGGATCGCAAAGAAATGTGGAATTCTGTAGCTTCCTTCGACTACACGAACCGCTTGACCTGCGAGAGCCACGGGCGCCGTCCGGTGAACCGATCTCGTAATTCCTGAGAGAATCAGGAAACTTCAGCAGTATCTTCAAGGGTTGCTTTCTTCAAGGTTTTATCACCCACTACAACGGGAAACGTAAAATGCAAGAGAAAGAGACCCCCGCCCTTCAGATAGAAAGCGCCAGAAAAGACTTGGAATCACAGATACGACAGGTATTGCGCGACTACGAACGAAACGTTCAGGGACCCCTGGAAATCGACCTGACCGTTGAAAACCGCGCCTCCCCGGATGACGCGGAAACAAGTGAACAGGAAAGAGCGCTCCGTAACCGGATTTACGATCTCGTTGACGCTTTTCATCAGCGCGACATCATCCGGCAGACGGGTGTGCGTATCTATAAGATCACAGCCATCGATTCAGACGGCGACGGGGTTGCAGCCCTGAACGTTAAGTACGAATACCCGGTCGATCCCGGCATTAGCCGGTAACGTTTACGTCTAATCCTTCTTCGACGGCCTGCAGGAGATGCGCCGGAACCTCCTGCCTTGCAAGGTTGAAGCGCGGGAAGGTCCGACGGCGTGGATAATGCTTGCGCAGTTCATTGAAAAACGCTGCCCTTGCATCGGCAGGATACGCCGGCATCGAACGCATCCTTGCATCGTCGTCAACAATATCATACATCTGACGCACCAGTGCATTGAGCCAGTCAGGCCCGTCCTGATCGCGCCCCGGCGCAACCAGGGCGGGCTTGTCTTCTCCCGTGGCAGCCAGCGCGGACTCGTAATCCCATTCAGCCGGAAAACCCATGCTTTGTACCAGCGCCTGATACAGCATAACCGTCCCCCTTACCTTTCCATCGAAGGAATAGCCCGCGATATGGGGGGTGCCGAGGTTCACGCGACGAAGGAGTTCCGGGTCTGGCGTGGGTTCGTTTTCCCACACGTCCAGCACAACCGATCCAGGAGATCCCTGCCCAAGCGCGTTTTTCAGATCTACGTTTGAAACGACTGCTCCCCGGCAGGTATTGAGAAGCCATGCGCCCGGCTTCATGCGATTTAACCGTGCAGCATCCAGCAGGTGGCGCGTCGCGTACGGCCCTTCGCGTGTCAGGGGAACGTGCAGCGTCACAATGTCGGATCGATCGAGCACTTCTTCCAGCGGAAGATAGTCGTGCAAAACGTTCGCAGTCCGAGCTTTCTCCTCCAGGGGCGGGTCATTCTTCAGCACATTCAGTCCCAGGGCAGGCAGCCGGCGAGCCAGACGCCCCCCGATGTTGCCACACCCTACGATTCCTATCGTCTTACCCTCCAGGCGCGACCCGTCCCGTACAGCCAGACAGAGAAGCGCAGCCAGTACATACTCGACTACTGAATCTGCATTGGACGCGGGAGCGTGGGCAAAAACAATCCCTTTCTCTCTAAGAAAATCCTGGTCTACATGATCTGTCCCGATGGTTGCCGAGCCTACGAACCGAACAGCGCTTCCTTCCAGCAAAGCAGCATCGACGCGGGTTACGCTTCGCACAAGCAGTATGTCGGCTTCTTCCACGGCCTCTCGATCAATTTCCCGTCCTCCCATCAGACGTACGACACCTGCCTTACCAAACCCTTGCTCTGCGAAAGGGATGTTCTCATCAGCTACGATTTTGAAGGCTGTATCAGGCATTTCGTACGCGCGTAAAGAGATGGAATTCTGTGAAGTAAATGTAACGCAGGAAACAAACAGAACCACGTGCTGTTCGCCGCGCTAAGTTAATGACGTAACGAGTTCGTCAAGTTATGTGTATGACGGTTCGGTAACAATTTATCATGGATCAGACAGTCCTTCTGGAATCAACGGAAAACCTTGAGCGCCTGTATTCCTTGCAGGTCAGTTGATGCTTCCAGAGTAACAATTACTTACAGGAGCCGCTGTTTCCCTCCGTTGCCGACCTTTCTGCCGCCTGCTAACGTTAGGAGTCTGTGTTAAGGCCGGGTGAAGGCAGCATGAAAAGGAGACGTTTTATGCAAATTATTGTTAATAAACTGCATAAATAGGGCGATAAACGAAACCTGAGATACGGAGCCTCGTTGGTCGGCTCTCCTGGTCTTTGGCACAGTTCGTGTTTTATCACTCATTTTAGGAATCTTAAACGACCGAGCTAGTCGCGCTCAGTCATCCAAGCATCCTCCATCACCATCGAGAAGGAAAGCCCATGATGAAGACGCATAAGCTTGGGGTCGTCTTAGTCGTAATGATTCTGGTCTTCCTGAGCGCTTCTGCGGTTCACGGAAACCTGATCGGCAAGACCCTGACAAGTGCATTTCTACCCGGCAAGAAAGCTGTTGAGCCGGTTTCTCCGGCAATTGCTGATCTCGACGAAGTTGCCGTTGATAGTTTCTCCTTACCTGACGTTCCAGTCTCGCTCACCGCGCTCATAGAGGAGTTGCGGAAAAACCCGCAGCGTGTTGCGCCGCTTCCACCAGTCAAGCTTCAGACCCTGGATCTGGAAACGCTCTGGCTCGCGCGGTGCATCTATTCGGAGTCCAAACAGGCGCGAGAACAGGAACTGGTAGCGTGGGTGGTAAGAAACCGTGTAGAAACGAAATATCGCGGCAAAACCACCTACAAGGACGTTGTCCTGGATCCGTTTCAGTTCAGCGCTTTCAATACTGGTCAGCGCAAGGCGCAGTTCTATTCTTCCCTCGAAAAGCATTCCAGGGCCAGAGGGTGGCAGACAGCTATCCGGATCGCGCATGATGTCCGCTATGCTCCTCCTGAAGAACGCCCTTTTCCACTCGAAACGCGCCATTTCTATAGCGAGCAGTCGATGATCGGCGACCCGCACCCTGAATGGGCGATGGGCCTGAAACCGGTGTCGCCGCAACGTGACTATTCCATCAGCGCACGCAGATTCAGGTTCTTTTCAGGAATCTCCTGAACCACTACGTTCGTTTTATTTACAAACAAGGGCATGTCTTAACAGGAGATGCCCTTGTTTTTTATTATTGCAATAACCGGATCATATATCATCCCTCTATGTCTCTTCCGAGATTCTTCCAGCCGCCGCAATGGGTGCTGCTCGCCCTCTTCATTGGGACGATGTCTCTCCCGGCAGGTTGTTCGCAGCCTGCCGCGCCTCCTCTCTCAGTGTCCGATGCCTCGGAAGACACCCTGGCGGCAGATACGCTGGGCATCGGCGAGTTCGTGTTCTCGCCGGAGCCGCCTCCCGTGTATGCTTATGACGGTTTCCGGCTCGCCACCCTGAACACAGCGTTCATGTTTGACGGCTATGGCGATGAAGGACAGGCTGATTTTCCGCACAGAGGCAATCCGGCCAGGGCGCGCCTGCACAGAGACCGGATTGGCGAGATCATCCGTATGCTCGATGCTGACATTATTATGCTTGCAGAAGTGGAAAATGAAGAGGTCCTGCAAATGTTGATTCGGGAATCTCTTAAGAGCATGAATTATCAGGCGTACTTCATTCAGGGAACGGATCGCTTTACAGGTCAGGACATGGCAATGCTTTCGCGCATAAGCATTGAAAAAATCAACCGGACTGATGAACGTGCGCCTGTGGGGACTTCTGATGACACCTATGGAGTCAGTAAAAACCTGTATGCACGCCTGTATGTGAACAATCTGCCGGTCACGCTGATCGGCATTCACCTGCTCGCACGACCGGATGACCCGTCCCGTAAGAGTCGCCGTGAAGCCCAGGCCGAAGTGATACGCCGGCTTGTACAAGAAGAAGCAGAAGCTGGACGCGCTGTTGTTGTCATGGGTGATTTCAATGACTTCGACAGCCGGGTAGCAGATCTCTATGACAATCAGCCCATCACGGACGTGTTGCAACGCATCAAGTCGGGCGGCCCGGATCCCGCTGACGACTTGCTCAATGTGATGGCAAGAGCGCCCCGTCGCGAGCGCTACACAGCATTCTACGACCGCAATCAGGATGACAAGGTAGGCGCCGGAGAGCTTTCAGCAATAGATCACATCTTGCTTTCTCCGGAACTGTACCGGCGCGTCCGGGACGTTCAGTACGTACAGACTTATGATCCTGCTGTGTATACCGACCACTTCCCCGTTGTCGTAACGCTCGACATGAATTGACAGACTGGCTGCCTGACCGGCAGCATACAGATATGTAACGCTGCCTGGTGAACCGGCGACGTTGGGCCTCGTACTACGTGTGTTCTCACGACTCACAACCAGGCATTTAAATCCGGTTTATTCTATGGCAGCGCAACAGGACTCCGGAACTGTACAGGAAAACTGGCAGGCAATTTTACAGGAAGAGAAAGAAAGTGCGTTTCGCCAACTGGTGGAACCGTACATGGAAACGCTGTTGCAAGCCGCCCGGCGCAACTTGCACTACTACGTCTTGCAGGGGCACTTGAGCCGGCAGGATTTTACACCGGAAGAAGTCGTCGGGGAAGGGCTTATCCATGCATGGCAGCAACGGTCACGCCGTCCGGAAAAGATGAGCCTGCGAGGCTGGTTGCTGGGCACGCAGTACCGCGCCTTGCGCGGTATGGTTGCAAA
>CBDUBU010000170.1:0-8481 GCA_965365465.1 uncultured Rhodothermaceae bacterium | reverse complement strand
AAGGGAAGCTGGTCGGCAAACCGCGCAATCAAGCTGTTGGTCTCTTCCGTGCCGAACAGCACCAGGTTCGCCGCCTCCAGATCGCTTGGCCGCACTTCCTGGTCGGCTGCCACGCGGGGAAACACCATGACCCGGCCCCAGAAAGGTCCCCGGTCTACCGACCAGAAAGCCGCTTCAGCCGCACGAGCCTGCCTGCCTTGCAGTTCTTCAGGCGAAGGGTTGCCTTCGGTCCCGTACACATAGACGTGGCGGCTTGCGACGGCTTCGCTGATCGGGCCTTCTCTGCCAGGCTGCTTCCCTCCGGCTGCCATCTCCAGCGATCCCGCTTCCCAGGCGCCGTTGCTGCGGCGGAAAGAGAGCGAATCCGCCGGCGGCGCCTCAAGAGAAGTCCCGTCGATCTGAACCGTGACGGGGCGGTTCGGAGTGTAGCGCGGGTGTCCTGCCAGACGCAGCGTGAAACCTTGCAGGCCGGTCGTTGTCGCCTCGATGCGGTTGGGCGCGGCAAACCGGGCGTCGATCCCGGCAGGCGCGCCCGGCGTCAACCCGTCGATATGCACCCAGTAGGCATCATCATACTTGTACCGATCCGTGGTGAAATGCACGCGCTCCGGGTAGGGGTTGCGCTGGAACTGCGCGAACCAGTCGAAGATCTGGCCCCCGGCATAGGCTTGCACCCAGCTGTCATGGCCGACGCCGGGGTACTCGTCGTATTCCACTTCCGCTCCGGCATCCCTGAGACGCTGCACCCAGGCGCGCACCTGTTCAGGCGGGACGACCGGATCGGCGGCGCCCTGAAAAATATGCACCGGGAGGTTCAGGGCATTGGTCGCATAGGCGTCGGCGCCCTCCGGGGCCGCCGGGCACACGGGCGCGATGGCAGCCCAGAGATCCGGGCGGGTCAGGCCGATCCAGAGCGTCCCGCCGCCGCCCATCGAAAGGCCGGTGAGATAGGTGCGGTTTTCGTCAATCGGGAACCGGTGCTTTACATCCGCCAGCGCGTCCAGTACGTCTTTCTCGGCAACTCCCTGATACCCCATCGTCCCCCGCGCGTAAGGCGAAACCACGATGTAGTCTACGGCCTCCCATTCCGGAAAGTAGCGGCTTGCCTCTACGTCATTCTCCTCCGGCGCGTTGCTCCTGCCGAAGACGCGCCGCAGGTTCAAGCGGTGGTTTGATCCGGCCCCATGCAGACTGACCACAAGGGGGTATTTTTTCGATGCGTCGAAGTTGGGGGGCAGGTACAGCGCATAGGGCTGCTCGGTGTCGTCAACGTCGGAGTAAAACGTCAAGACCTGCGGGCCGGGCGAGAGAACCTGTGCGAATGAATCGCCCTGGCGAACAAGCAAAAGCATGGCAGTGATCCAGAACAAACGTTTACAAGAAGACATCATGGCTGCGGCCTTGTGGGGTAGGAACTTCCGTTGAAAGGCGCTGCTGCCCCGCCTGCGTTCGGACAGGTTCGAGCAACGAACAGCGCCTGTTGTGTTCACGTTGACAAATGATACCGTAGACGGTTCGGGCTTGTCAATGCCTGCGATCCGGGATGCCGGACTGGAGTGGAAGCTGGGTGGACGCTCCCCTCCGGCTCCGGCGCCTTCACGAGCCGCCTGCCCTACTCAAAGCATAGACGCGTCGCGTTTGCTCTGGATGACACGTTGGGAAGGGAATGCCGCCAGGCAACGTGCGCGCGCGTATCTCCTGCGATGGACTTCTGCTTCCCGAACAGGCTATCAGTCATACCGGAGGCCGAAGCCAAAAGGGAAGAGCGGATCTACCGTATCGTGTGGCACGTCCTCTTTCTGGTTGCGCACCGCCTCCATAGAGGAGGGCAACTCGAACGGCAGCTTGCCTTCGGGCGCAGCCTTTCCGAATATCACATCGAGAACTGCCGCGTCGCCAGCCCCAAAATCGGCAACCAGCGCCTTGCTCCCGGCGGCAATCTCCGGAATCACAGCCGGACGGTCAAGGTAGATGTCAACGATCGTCGGAACCGTGTTCAGCAGGGTCAGGATGCTGTCCAATGCCTCGCCTTTGAAATCCAGGTCGCCGTGATGCATGGCCCGTGCAAAAAAGAAGTCTCCCCTGGGTTGGAAGGGTGTTTGCAGGCGCAGAATGGCGACATCGGCCTGCTCCGGACTTTCCACCACCTCTCCGTACCGGGATGCTACATCAGGGTCGAGGTTGCGCACGTAAATCTTAAGGCGCTTCTCCTGGAGCGGAAGCGTCATTCCCTGTGCGCCCGGCTCGTTCTTGAGCAGTACAATAGACCTTCGCTGCGCGTCCTCGCCTGCCTGTCTGAAGGCAGGGCTGCCCACCACGCTAGACGTATTTGCAACGTCAAGGTAAGGGTTATCGAACAGGCCAAGCCTGAACTTGTCGCGCAGGATTCTCCTGGCGGAAATGTCGAGGCGGCTCTCGGGCACACTGCCGTCTCGCACGAGTTGTACGAGCAGTTCCGGTGCGGACTCGCCGCCGAACTGATCTACGCCGGCTTCCAGCGCCTTCGCCATACGCTCCCCAGGCGAAAGGTGCTCGACGCCCCAGGCGCGGGCTTTCCAGACATATTCCCCCATGCGGGCGTCGGAGAGGATGCCCCAGTCCGAGGTCACGACGCCGTCGAAGCCGTACTTTTCTCTCAACAGACCGGTAATCACGTCTCTGTTGAAGGCGAAGGCGACTTCCTCGCTGGTCTGGCCTGTCGGTATGCCGTAGTAAGGCATCATCTGGGCCGTGCCGGCTTCAATGGCGGCCTCGAAGGGAATCAGGTGGTACGCAAAGTTGTTGCCCGGATAAACCTGCCCTTTCTGGAAGTCGAAGTGCGGGTCCAGACCCTCTTTTTGCGGCCCGCCGCCGGAGAAGTGTTTCGTCATTGTGGCGACGCTGTTCGGGCCCAGTTCGGGACCCTGGAACCCTTTCACGTAAGCCCTGACCATCGCTGCCGCAAGCTGTGCATCCTCACCGAAAGTGCCGCTGATGCGGGGCCAGCGTGGCTCCGTTGCGAGGTCGGCCATGGGATGCAGGGCAAGGCGGATTCCGACAGCCATATATTCTTGCCGTGCTATGTCGGCGAAGCGCCGTGTGAGGGCTGTGTCTCCGATGGCGGCGAGTCCGAGTGGTTCAGGCCATACAGAGAAGTCGCCTGCTGCTGCGCTCATGAGCCGGTTGCTCTCGAAGGCGTGCCGTGGATCAGACGCAATCGTAACAGGAATGCCCAGCCGGGTGCTTTCGGCCAGCTCCTGGACCCTGTTGTGCCAGGCAGCCATGATCTCGGGGGCCGGAGCCGACCAGATGTTGAAGCTGTTCATCTTCTTGTCTATCAGGAGCGCCCGCACGGGTGCGCCGAACCCCATAGCGCCGGGCTTCGGATCAAGCGACCCGTCTTCATTCACTGCCGCTCCATTGATGAAAAGGAGTCCGGCTTTTTCTTCCAGGGTCATCTGCCCGAGAAGATCCGCAACCCGGTTCTCAACAGGTTGCTGCGGATCCTCATAGACATCCATCTTGCCGTTCTTGTTGAGGTCTCGGTAAGCGGCGGCCTGACTGGATCTTCCGCCTTCCGTCCCGAACAGGGAAAAGGCGCCAAAAACCAGCACGCTCAGAAGCAGCGTCAGTCGTGGGTAAATGATTTTCATAGATTCGGAGAGTTGCAGGCAGTGCGCCCCGGATGTCTGGCCGGAAGATTTTGACGTTTATTCCCCAACACATTTATTTTGTGTACTAATGACACAATAATAACGATTTCTCCGGTTGCATTGTCAACACGGATTGATACCTTTTTATTTTCAACACGGTTGCAACGCCTGGACGGCGATTCTGCGCGCGCGACGCACAGGCGACTAAGGCTACAGGTGAGGCCAGTTTTTTATGCAGACCCTTTCCCCAATACCGAGTAATTATGGTTGACAAGACCCAGGCTTTTGCTTTCCATGAGGGTGAATACAGACAGTTCCTGCCTCACCTGTCCATTGACTGCGTTATCTTCGGCTTTCACAGTGGCGAACTCAAGGTTCTCCTGCTGAAATGGAAGCACCTTGATGCCTGGAGCCTCCCCGGCGGTTACATCCGGCGGGAGGAGTCGATAGCCGATGCCGCCCGGCGCGTGCTCCGCGACCGAACCGGACTTGATAACATCTATCTTCAGCAATTCCATACATTCGGCGGCGTGAACCGGGGGGAAAGGATGATGCAGGAACTCTTCTCCAGGCTGGCGCTGCCGGTTCCGGAAGATCCGTGGTTTCTGGAGCGGGTCGTTTCCATTGGCTTTTACGCGCTCGTCGACTTCTCCAGGACCACCCCCATGCCCGACTTTTTCTCCGAGGCGTGCAGGTGGTGGGACATTCGGGAGCTTCCACAGTTGATTCTGGATCACAACGAGATCGCCAGGAGGGCGCTGCGTGCGCTTAGAGCAGAACTGGCCTACCGGCCCGCAGGACGCAACCTGCTGCCGGAGAAGTTCACCATGCCGGAATTGCAAAAACTGTACGAGACGCTGCTGGGCAGGCCGTTGGACCGGCGTAACTTTCAGCGAAAGATTTTATCTCTCGGGATTGTAGAACGCCTGGAGAAGCGCAGTACAGGCGGCGCCCATCGGTCTCCGTACCTCTACCGCTTTAATGCAGGGAAATACAACGAGGCATTGGGAGAAGATGGGTCGTTCGGGTTTTGAAAGCTTCCTGTCCCGGATATTCCTATGAAACGAAAAGGCATCGCCGCAGCCGGCAACTGGATCGTCGATCGGATCAAGGTGGTCGATGTGCTCCCGGAGAGGGGTATGCTGGCTAACGTGCTGAGTGAATCGCGCAGTCCGGGCGGGGCGGCAGCCAACGTGCTGGCCGATCTCGCGCTGCTCGATCCGGGTTTGTCCCTCACGGGCATCGGAATGGTGGGGGCCGACGAGGAGGGGCGTTACCTGCGCGCCCACTACGAGCGTATGGGCGTGGATATGGATCTCGTTCAGACGAACGCCCGAACGCCCACCTCATACACCGATGTTATGTCGGAGGCGCGGGGCGGAGCACGCACGTTTTTTCACTACCGGGGAGCCAATGCCGTTTTCGGCCCCGAGCACATTCCGGTGGAAGCGCTCACCTGTCGTCTTTTCCATCTCGGATACCTGTTGCTGCTCGACCGGATGGACGCAGCGGATGACGCCTTTGGTACGGTGGCGGCGCGGCTCCTGCACGATGTGCAGCGGCAAGGCATCAAGACCAGCGTGGATGTGGTAAGCGAAGCGGGAGACCGGTTCCGGCGCATCGTGCCACCGGCCCTCCGGTATGTAGACTACCTGTTGCTCAACGAGGTGGAGGCCGGAAAAACCGCAGGGATAGAGGTGCGAGGTTCGGGCGGAAAGCTGGACGGCCCGGCGCTCGAAGAAGCCGTTGCCCTGCTGTCCGGCATGGGGGCTATGGAACTGATCGCCGTGCATATGCCGGAAGGAGTCTATGTGCGGCTGCGCGACGGCAAGGTGTTCTCTGTCGGTTCGCTCCATTTGCCCGACCGTTACTGCATCGGGACGACAGGGGCGGGCGACGCCTTCTGTGCGGGGGTGCTCTACGGGCTGCACGAGGGGTGGGACCCCGAACGGAGCGTCTTTCTGGGCACGTGTTGCGCCGCCGCTTGCCTGTCCGCAGAAGACGCCAGTTCGGGCGTGAAGGCTCTGAAAGAGGTCCTTGCGCTGGGCAATCGCTTTCCCCGGCGTGCGGCCCCCGTGAGGCTGCTATGACGGCGCAGCGAACGTTTGTCGGCTTCGGCTTCGGCGCCATACAGGGCGGTCTGTTCCTGTACGAAGCATCCCGCTCGGAAGCGTTCAGCCGCCTGGTCGTTGCCGAAATCGACGCGCGCCTCGTAGCGGCGCTTCGTGCGGCGGGAGGCGCCTACTGCGTAAATGTCGCCATGCAGGACGGCGTGCGGCAGGAAACAGTCTCCGGCGTTGAAATCCTGAACCCGATGGACCCGGAGGAGCGTGGCGCCCTCATGCTTGCCGTTGCTGAAGCAGACGAAATAGCCACGGCGCTGCCGAGTGTACGTGCATACGGGAGCGGAGAACCCGGCTCTGTCGCGCAGGTGCTGGCCGGAGGGCTGGAGCGCAAGCGCCGCCGGGGTGGTCCGAAGGCGGTGATTTATACGGCAGAGAACGACAACCACGCCGCTGAAATCCTGACGGAACGGCTGGTCGGGCAGATCGGAGACGGCTGGCAGGAGTTGGCCGCCTGCCTGAATACGGTGATCGGCAAGATGTCTGGCACGGCGACGGACCCGGAGCAGATTCACGCGCAGCATCTGCGGCCTCTCGCGCCGGGCCTGCCGCGCGCCTTTCTCGTCGAGGCGTTCAATCGTATTCTGATCTCGTCCGTCCCCTGGTCTGATTACCGCAGAGGCATCCGGATTTTCGAGGAAAAGCAAAACCTGCTGCCCTTCGAGGAAGCCAAGCTGTACGGGCACAACGCCGTACACGCGCTGCTGGGATTCCTGCTCCGGCGGGAGGGCTGCCGGATGATGAGCAGCGCCCTTGAAAGGCCCGATCTGATGGCGTTGGCGCGAACGGCGTTTCTGGAGGAATCCGGGGCGGCTCTGTGCGCGAAGTACGGCGGCATGGACCCGTTGTTCACACGGGAAGGATTCCGGGATTATGCCGGCGACCTGCTGGAACGGATGGTAAACCCACACCTTCAGGACACGGTGGACCGGGTAACGCGCCAACCGCGACGCAAGCTGGAGTGGAACGACCGCCTTATCGGCGCCATGCGCCTTGCGCTCGCGCAGAACATCGATCCGCAGCGCTTCGCACAAGGCGCCGCCGCCGCTCTGGATGCGCTCGCGCAAGAGGAAGCACGCCGGCCAGAGACGTTGTTATACACGCTATGGCCTGACGCAGGCAACCCGGCTGAACGGGAGCGTATCGTTCAGCTACTTCTCGAAGCGCGAAGTTGAAAGGACGGCGTCAATTCGTGCTGGTAAGCAGTTCCAGGATAACACCCAGTTTCGGGGTTGCATCCACGTAGGCATAGCTGCCGCCGGTGAAGTCGCCATGCTGGATCAGCCTTGCGCCCTGTTTTTCGAGCAGGGCCACGTTTTCCTCCATGTCCTGCACCTGGAAGGCGATATGATGGATGCCTTCGCCTTTGGTTTCGAGGGTTTCCTGCCAGGTGCTCGGCGCTCCGACCGGCTCGATCAGTTCGATGGTGATGTTTTCGATGTGAAAGAAGGCGAGCTTCGCCCGCGCGGGGGTCAGTTCGCCTCGATACCGGGTGTGCGCATCCTCGACAACGTCGGTGATGATGACATCCGGCGCTTCGACGCCCAAGAGGTCGGCATAAGCCTGTGCGGTCTTTTCTATGTCGCGTACGACAAGGCCGATCTGGGTCACTTTGTTGTTTCTGAATTTCATAGGCTCGGGAGGCGTAGGCTGGTTGGTGTAAAAGTTGATGCCTGTGAGCATCAGGACGATGACGGACAAAAGGGCAACCGTTTTCATGTCGTTCCTCGTGGGTCCGGGATTTGTGGGAAAGGAGAATAACATACAAGAGGTGGAGAGGAATGGCAATGCAGGAACCGCCTGTCGATACCGAAGTACGCGGCCCCTGTTTTGAAGGGCCGCTCCCACGAGAGCGCCCGAACCAGGAACCCGGTCCTCTACCGTATGCCATGCACCCCGAACACGACGATGCGCCCGTAATCCAGATCCAGGATGCCACTATAGTCTCTCCGGATGGCAAACGTATTCTTGACGAGGTCAGCCTGGTGGTTGCGTCCGGCGAGCACACGGCGATCCTCGGACCCAATGGGTCGGGGAAGTCCTCGCTGATCCGATTGGTCACGCACCAGTACCGCCCCTATGCGCCGGGAGGCGGCCCCGTCCGGGTTCGGGTATTTGGAAAGGATCGGTGGGACGTTTCCGCGTTGCGCTCGATGCTCGGCGTGGTTTCGCTGGATCTGTACGGGCTTTATGCGGGCGACGGGGCGTGGGTGACGGGTCTGGAAGCGGTCGTTTCCGGTTTTTTTGCCAGCCAGGGGATTTATCCCTTTCATGACGTGACCGAGGCAATGTACGAGCGGGCCAGGGCGGCGCTGGACCTTGTGGAAGCCGGGCGCCTGGCCTCGCGTCCGCTGGCGGAGATGTCTACGGGCGAGGTCCGCCGCGTGCTGATTGCGCGTGCGCTGGCTCCCGACCCGCGTGCGTTGCTGCTCGACGAGCCGACGGCGGGGCTGGATCTGGTCGCCCGGCAGCGTTTTCTGGAAATGCTTCGCAAGCTTGCCCGGCATGGCAAAACCCTGCTGCTGGTTACCCACCATGTGGAAGAGATCCTGCCCGAAATCCGGCGGGTGGTGCTGTTGCGCCGGGGCCGTATTTTCCGGGATGGTCCCGGAGAGCGGGTGCTCTCTTCAGAGAGCCTTTCGGCAGCTTACGAAGCCCCCATTTCTGTTCGCCGGCAGGAGGACGGGTATTACAGAGCATTCCACGTCCCCTGATGGCAGCGCGTC
>CBDUBU010000169.1:0-8526 GCA_965365465.1 uncultured Rhodothermaceae bacterium | reverse complement strand
TTTCATTCAGACGCGGCCGCCGAACGGCTCGAAGAAATACCGGCAGGATCAGCCGTTGAAACCATGAGATGGTGGATTGGTCGAATGCAAGCGAGGCTGCACTAGGGCATCCGCCGGTCGTAAAAACGCATCCGGCGACCGCCTTTTTTATCACACCTGATCGGAGAACCGATTCTCCAGGAATTGTCAGTACGGGATTTATACCGAATGATTGTTCGCGAAGTGACAGTAATAAACAGGGCAGGGCTGCATACACGTCCTGCTTCAATGATTGTTAGAACAGCCTCCCGGTTTAAGTCGGAGTTTTTTATACAGAAAGACGGCTACGAAATCAACGGAAAGAGTATCATCGGGGTTATGACTCTCGCTGCGGAGCAAGGCTCCACACTGGTGTTATTGTTTGAAGGAGAAGACGAAGATGAAGCAGCCGTAGCTGTCGCTGAGCTATTTGAACAAGGCTTTGGCGAGGTCAAATAGAAAGCTTTGATGATACAGCCGGCAGCGGTTGCGGAGGCTGAAAGGCGCGCGTTGAGAACGTGGAAAAGAAGTACACACGCATCCAGACAGAGGATGACAGGGTGTTCTAAGGCTATTGAGGAGGCAACTATGGAGATAAGTGACATAGAATGTGGATCGCCTCGTTATGAGCAGGTTATTGACGGGATCGGCGTAGCGCCTGGAATCGCTATCGGCCCTGTTTATCTCTTTGCCAGAGATGCCTATGCTGTGGTGCATCGCCCTATTGAACAAAGCCAGGTTGAGGCTGAGGTACAACGCTTTGAACGAGCGGTGCTCAGGTCCGAGCGTGAACTGCAAAAAATCGCGTCGGTTGCCCGCGAAAAGCTTGGCGACAGCAGTGCAAGCATCTTTGAAGCCCAATCCCTCATGCTTCGCGATGATGCCTTGTACCTGGCTGTGATCGAGCGTATCCGCGAGGAACTATGCAGCGCAGACTATGCGGTGCAGAGCGTCATGTCCAGGCACCGCCAACAGATGAAAGCTAGCGACAGCGAGTATTTGCGTGAACGCGCAAACGATCTGCTCGATGTGCAAGACCGGATTATCCGCCGTTTGAGGCGCGGCAAGATTCTCTCTGCCATCGATCAAGGAACCATTGTGGTCTCTGAGAATCTGACGGCGGCGGATGTAATCCTGTTTAGCCGGCGAAATATTCTCGGTTGTGCGCTGGACCATGGAGGCGCCACGTCTCATGTCTCCATTATGGCGCGGGCGCTGAACTTGCCGACTGTAGTGAGTATGCACGGCATCACAGGAGCGGTGAAAGAAGGGGATATCATCGCTCTTGACGGTTTGCACGGACGGGTCATCATAAACCCCAGCCAGGAAACGCTTGCACAGTGCCGTGCTCAACAAAAGCAGTACCGGCGTTTTTTGCGGGAACAGAAGCGCCTTTCGCCTTTGCCTGCCGACACCCTTGACCGGCGGCATATCACACTACGTGCAAACCTGGAATTTGAGGAAGAGCTTAAACTAATAGAAGAATACGGTGCGGAAGGTGTAGGGTTGTTTCGCACGGAGATCCTTTTTCTGATGCGCGGGCAGCTTTCCTTCTCCGAGGAGGATCAGCTTGAAATATACAAGCGGATCGTGGAAGTCGTCAGTCCTGCCGCTACTACCTTTCGCGTGCTGGACCTCGGCGGCGACAAAATGCTTCCCCTGGCGCATCGAGAGCAGAATCCGTTCCTGGGATGGCGCGGCATCCGCGTGCTGCTGGACAAGGCCGATCTTATTGTGCCCCAGATCCGCGCCCTCCTGCGTGCAAGCGCTTACGGGCCTGTCAGAATACTGGCGCCTATGATCACGATGCTGGATGAGGTTCGCCGGTTCAAGCAAATCATAGAAGAGGTCAAGCAAGACCTGCGGGAGCGCAAAATTGCTTTTGACGAAAGCGTGGAAATAGGCATCATGGTTGAAGTGCCTGCGGTTGCCATTATGGCCGAGCAGTTTGCAAAGGAAGTTGACTTCTTTTCGATTGGAAGCAACGACCTTACGCAGTACACGCTGGCTGTGGATCGTGGAAATGATCTGGTTTCAGATAAGTATCAGGAACTTCATCCGGCGGTGCTCCGCCTCATCAAACACGCCATTGAGGCCGGACACAAGCATAATATTTCGGTAAGCCTCTGTGGGGAACTTGGCGCAAATCCGCGAGCTACACCGATACTGGTCGGGCTGCAGATTGACGAAATCAGCGTTTCTCCATCGTACCTTCCTGAGGTGAAACGTGTGGTGCGGGCCATGAAACAGGCAGATACCGAAGACCTCATTCAAAAGGCATTAAGCGCCCGGGACGCAGGCGAAGTGGAGAAAATTGTCGATGCCTGGCTTATGCAACACGATTGCGACATTACGCAGTTTCTGGAGGCAAAAGTCATTAAGCTTGTTACCCCGATGGAAACTCACAACCTTGTTAAGCAACCTACAGTATGACAGAACAAGATATCCTCCGGAATGATCGGAGCGGGATGTACAACCTCCTGACTGGCTTTCCTGCGCAATGGCAGAAGGGCAAAGAGGTGGCAACGGAGGTGGATCCCGGCTTTAGTGTGCGCGGTAAAGACCAGATTGTGATTGCAGGGATGGGTGGGTCCGCTATTGGAGGCGACTTGCTTCGGACGCTGGCGTTTTCCCACGCAGACCTCCCGGTTTCCGTTTCGAGGGGATACACGCTTCCTGCTTCCGTCACTTCCAACGCTGTAGTTTTCATTTCCAGTTTCTCCGGCAATACGGAAGAAACGCTTTCGGCGATGGAAGATGCGCTGAACCGAAAAGCCACAGTGGTTTGTGTTGCTTCGGGAGGCGCTGTTATTGAACGCGCAAAGGAGCGCAACCTGGTTTATGTTCAGATCCCGGGAGGAATGCCGCCTCGCGCCGCCCTGGGATACTCACTTGCTTCGCTCCTTATGATTGCCGGTAAGGTGGGCATACTCGAAACGCCTGCCTCCGCCTGGAGCGAAACGCAATCGCTGCTGGAAAAGCAAACACAAGAGCTTGCAGATCTGTCCGGCAATAGAGCGCTTGACCTGGCGGATGAATTAACGCATAGGCTGCCGTTCATCTATTCCGGCTCTGTACTTACAGAAGCAGTAAATCTGAGATGGCGTTGCCAGATCAATGAAAACAGCAAAAAACTGGCTGCGGGCAACTACTTTCCCGAATTGAACCATAATGAGATTATGGGCTGGGAGGAATCCGGCGAGCGCGGCCGGGACATCGGTGTTGTTGTATTGCGTGATCAGAGCGATCCTCCCCGTGTTCAGCAGCGGATTGACGTGACCCGCGTGCTGCTTGCAGATCGGGTTGGATTCTGGACTGAAATCCACAGCGAGGGAAACAGTGAACTCGCTCGTCTCATGTCGCTCGTTAATCTTGGCGATTGGGTAAGCTTCTACCTGGCTATGCTGCTTGACGTTGATCCGACGCCCATCGGCATGATTAACAAACTCAAGGAGACCCTGGCCTGAGTGGATCGCCGCCCTGGATTATAATGCACGAGCTGTGGCTGCCAACCGGGTTCCGAAGGGTACGGAATTGTGGCCTTTGCGAAGGATAAATATGTTGTAACTTGCGGGAACGTTGCTTTCTTGTCCTGCGTTGCCCCTAACACCCCGGATATTAAGGTGATAGTTCCCTGCCTCCTTAGAGGTTTACGCTAAGGCTGGTCGGAACGCTCGATGCCTCGCCTTGCGTCCCGCTATAGGCTCTCTCAGGCAGGTGCATGGTGTGTAACGGCAGGTATATGTGCTGCGTTATATCCACTTAGTCCCGCTCTTTCATATGACTCGGCGCCGGCTCTACTTTTCTGTTGCATTCTTTATGTCGCTGGTTATTGTTCTTCCGGCGTACGGGCAATACGGCTACCACTTCGGACGCAATAAGGTACAGTACGAGGACTTCGACTGGCACGTTCTGAAGACGAAGCACTTCGACGTGTATTATTACCCGCAGATGCAGGAGCTTGCCGAATACGGAGGCGCTTTTGCCGAGGAGGTATATCAGGAACTGGAGAACAAGTTCGTTCTATCGCTCAACCGGCGCGTCCCCATCATTTTTTACTCCTCTAACATTCACTTCAAACAGACAAACACCACTCCCGGTTTTATCCCCGATGGCGTTGGAGGTTTTTTCGAATTTTTGAAAGGTCGTGTGGTAATCCCGGCGAACGGAGACATTCACCGCTTCCGAAGGGTCGTGCGACACGAATTGGTGCATGTGTTCACCTATTCGAAGGTGCTCCGCATTCTGCGAGATCACCGCATTCCGCCGGATTCCTTTCTTCCACTTTGGTTTACAGAGGGGCTGGCCGAGTACTGGTCCGGAGAACCTGACTACCAGCACGAAATGGTGATGCGCGATGCCGTCATTTCAAATTACCTGGTTCCGCTGGAGGATATGAACCGCATTGCCGGCACCTACTTGATGTATAAGGAAGGAGAGGCCATTTTCAGATTCATTTCGGAGACCTATGGCGAGGAAAAAATCCTGTCTCTCATTGAAAACTTCTGGAAAGATCGGGACTTCCGCATCATCCTGGAAATAACGCTCAGAGAAGATTTTTACGAGATCGCTGCGAAATGGCAGCAATGGCTCAAGCAGCAGTATTACCCCATACTCGAAAGCAGTGAGCTTACTTCGCACGCTACGACGGCGATTGCGCATGATGGCTTTAACTCCAAGCCTGCCTTCTATCAGTTTAAGGACGGGCGCCGGAAAGTCTTCTTTGTGGCTAACCGAACGGGATACACCAATGTGTATGAGACAACTGTGGATTCCCTTTATCGCCCCGTGGAAAAGCCCAGGGTCCTGATTCGCGGTGAGCGTACGGATCGCTTCGAAGCCTTTCATCTCTTCGAGAGCAGAATCAGCGTATCGCAGGACGGCAAACTGGCTTTCGTCACGAAAAGCGGCGAGCGCGATGTCATTCACGTCTACGATCTGGAAAGTGACGTGCTTGTAGCAACCTACGGTTTTGACGGGCTTATCGCTGTCTATTCTCCGGATTGGAGCCCGGATGGGACGAAGCTTGTTTTCTCGTCGATCAATGAGGGTGGGTTCAGCGACCTGTATCTTTACAACACTACTGAGGGCGGGCTTCGTAAGCTGACTAGCGACAGTTATGACGACCGCGATCCTGCCTGGAGTCCGGATGGAGAGCAGATTGCTTTCTCGTCGGATCGGACCTCTGAGGGAAAGGAAGATGCGTACAACCTGTTCACTTACACGTTGGAGGATGGATCGATCCAGTACGTGACCTTCGGACGCCATCATGATTTTTCGCCGCGCTGGAGTCCGGATGGAGACTATCTGGTATATACCAGCGCTCGCCGGGACAGCACAAACCGTTTTGGAGCGCAAAATATCTGGGTGGCAGATATGCAGGGCGCCGCTTCCGGAACTCCGGAAGTCGCCTCGACGCGCGTAGAAGTCACGCCGGCGATTGACGGGGAGGCTAAACGTGAGGTGCGCCAGCTTACGGATTACACGGCGGCTGCCTTTGATCCTGTGTGGACACGAGATAACCAACTCCTCTTCACGAGTTTTGAACACTTCCGCTTCACTATTCGCGGACTATCGGGTGTTGACTCGCTGGCAGCGTTTCCCGAACGACAGGAGGAGATGAAACTGGATCATACAGGCGGTCACTGGGGTTTTTAAAGTGTAGGGCTTGACAAGCAGGTGGAGCGCATCCCCTATCGCCGTAAGTACCAGCTCGATATCGCACAGGGCCAGGTGAGTCAGAACCCGGTCTGGGGAACGACAGGTGGGGCCGTGATGGCTTTTTCAGACATGATGGGGGATGATTACTGGTACGTGGCTTTTTACAACTCTGCGCGTGGACAGCGCGACTTCCTGAAGAGTATCAATGTTGCCCTTACGCGCGTTCAACTCCATAAGCGCACCAATATTGCCTATGGAGTATATCGGTATGGCGGTTTACGCTACGACATCACTGATCCGGATGCTTTCAGTAGTTATCCGGTTTTCTGGGAAACCATGTACGGTGGATTCGGTGGTGTCAGCTATCCGATCTCCATGTTCCGCCGCATTGAATTGTCGACTTCTTTTAACTGGAGCGATAAAGAGATCTCGTTTAAGGACATCAATCGCAAGGCCCTGCTCCTTTCCAATGCCGTATCGCTGGTCCACGACAACACGCTCTTTGCTCAGAATGGCCCTGTCGACGGGTGGCGGACTAACCTGACTGCTGCTTATACGACGGATATCCTGTATTCCAACGTAAACTACTATACATTGGCCGCTGATGTCAGACACTACTGGCGGATCTCTGACGAAATTACGTTCGCTTCGTGGGGCATGGCGCGTATCAATCAGGGTCGTGAAGCGCGCCTTTTTGTGCTGGGAGGAAGCTGGGACCTTCGCGGGTACAACCTGTTTGGCGTCCGAGGGAAAAAGATGTGGTTTACGTCGCAGGAGCTACGTTTTCCCATTGTGAATGCGCCGTCGCTGTTCCTGCCCATTCTGGCGCCCTTTGGCATCGCTAACCTGCGCGGAGCGCTGTTCGTCGATGCCGCCCACGTATGGAATGATGGCTATTACGACCGGCAGCAGTTGCCTCTCGTGAGTGGCAACGCTACCTCCGGTCAGACGCTTGGCGCCGCAGGCGCCGGTCTGCGTGTTAATCTCTTCGGAGGGTTTGTTCTTCGGTACGATATCGGCTATCGCTACTATGATGGTTTCCGGACGCGATCCGACAATCTGTTCAAGCAGTTTTTCTTTGGTTGGGATTTCTAGGTTGGATTGTAGACGGCTTTTTATGAAGTATGCATATTCGAGTATGTTTGGCGAGAATTTGAGCCGCGTGAAGCCGGTCGTATCTCGTCATTACACCGGCGGTAGGCAGGAGGTGCATCTATTACTCTTGCTGTCTTTGATGCTTCTGCTTGCAGGCTGTCAATCGTTGCGGATCGATCAGATTTCGGCTCAATCCGGAGAGCGCTGGTTAACGGAAGGAAGTTCTCCGCAACGCTCGAATGCTCCGAGGGTGACGGTAAAGCCGCCATTGGAACTGGCCTGGAAATACAATGCGGCGGCAGGCTTTGGGCCAGGTTCACCACTCATCTTGGGCGACTATGCCGTCATTTCAACAAGGAAGGGAGAGGTTCACGCCGTCAACGTGAAGACAGGAGACCGCAAGGGGGTTACCCGGTTTGGCGAAGCTGTAGAAGGGACTCCCGTGATCGGGGAGGGTATGCTTTATGTGCCCATAGCCTGGGGCCGCCGGGCGCTGCGTGCGTTTAGTCTGCCGGAAGGCAAGTCGAAATGGGAAGCAAAACACCCTCCTGTTGAAGCCGGTCTCTTGCTGATGGAGGACAGGTTGTTTGCAGTCGATGTAGAAAGCACGGCCCGCGCTTACGATGCAAGCACAGGAGAAATCATGTGGGAACAGGCTTTGAGCGCCAGGGCAAGTGTTCAAGCAGCGCCTCTGGCTGTTTCCGGCGATGAGATTCTGGTCATCGATGACGCAGGCCGCGCTGCGAAACTAGCTGTAGTGGATGGCTCCGTATTGTGGCAAAGCGACCTCGGCTCCCCTATTTACGAAACGCCCGCATTGCATAATGGGAAAGTCTATGCAGCAACTACGCGCGGGCGGTTCATTGCTTTTGGGGCGCAGGACGGTTCCATAGTGTGGGATTTTGCGTTGCCGGATACGACAGTCCGTTTTGCGTCGCCTGCTATTGCAGAGGATATGGTGATATTCGGCGCTTCGGATGGCAAGCTCCGCGCCCTCGATGTGCAAACAGGGGAGCTTGAATGGACATTCGACGCAGTTGATGTGTTGGCCTCGCCTCCTTTGATTACGAATGAAACGCTGTATGTCGCCAGTATGGGCAATAACCTTTATGCCCTGGATCCCGCGACGGGTGAGGTGTTATGGCAGCAGGAGATGGAAGGTCGCGTCAAGTCCGGAATGGCAGCCGGCGATGGGTATCTTATCGTGCTTGCAGAACCCAATATGGTATATCTTTTCAGGCATTCAAATGCGGACTATGCAGCTACTCCGTAGTCTATCCTTCTTCTTTTTAATGGTTTTTGTAGCAACAGCTTGCCTGGCGCAGTCCGGCAGATATGTTTCTGTGGAGACCAATCTGCCCGGCGCCACGCTGTTTGCCGACTCTCTGCGTCTGGGCCCTGTGACGGAAGGCCTTTTTTCGATTCCCCCAACGACCCGCCAGCTACGACTGGTTCCGGGCCGGGCCGGACTTTGGAACATTACCCCGGTGACTGCGGATCTGAATGCAGCGTTTGAGGATACGCTTCTGCTACAGATGGACTTCCCGTATCATTATCAGATCGAATCTATACCCTATGGCGCTGATGTTTACCTGGAAACGCTGGATGGTCCAGCAAAGGTAGGAAGTACGCCTCTGCTATACGAAGTCGAAGAGCCGATTGACGGCTCCGTACTGGTCAAGCGATCTGGATATGTGCAGGAGCGTTTTACGCCGGGCCGGGAGGTCTGGAACCGCCACAGCATTGTATTAA
>CBDUBU010000168.1:0-8529 GCA_965365465.1 uncultured Rhodothermaceae bacterium | reverse complement strand
CTCTATCTCGACATAACCGCCGGGGTTGTTGTATTTGACGGCATTATCGACCAGGTTCGTCAGCACCTGTCGAATCCGCTCCCGGTCTCCTTCCACCAGCGGCAGGTTGCGGTCTATCTGCATCCTGAGCGTGATTTCTTTGGCTTGCGCCGCGAGTTCAAGCGATTCGGCGACCTCTTCTATCACACGGGCGATGTTGAAGGGCGCGGTCGTCATCTTCTGCTCGCCCGTCTCGATGCGAGAGATCTCGGAAAGATCGCGCACCAGGTGGTTGAGCCGGTCTGCATTCCGGAGGATTTTTTCGACAAACGACCGGTTCACCCGCTCGTCATTCAGCGCTCCATCCAGCAACGTCTCGGCAAAACCCTGGATGGCAAAAATAGGCGTCTTGAGTTCATGTGAGACGTTGCCCAGGAACTCGCGCCGGTAGTTTTCCACCTTTCTGAACTCCTGGATTTCCTTCTCCAGCGTAAGCCCCATCCGGTAGATCTCCCAGAGCAGCGCGTTCATTTCGTCGCCGCGCGGCAGGTGGGCCGCCTCCAGGTTCTCGAACCGCCGCCCTCTGATCTGTTTGAGGGTGGAATGCGCCAGCGCCACACGTCTGTCCAGCAGCGCCCAGGCTGCAAGGTAGGCGCTCAGTCCTCCCGCCAGAACCACGGCGCCGACGGCCACCCAGGAGAGGAACCCGCCCCAGATTTGAAGCGCTGCGCCGATGGAAGCCAGCGCCGCAGCAACCACAAGCGCAATTTTGAAGGAAAGCTTGCTAAATGCGAGCCGTCGCAGCAGGTGTTTCACGTCGAAAGGCTTTGTAGGCTGCACGTGTGCAGGCAGGACGCGCTCTTCACGCACAGAGACCCGGAGGCCAGAAGGCAGCAGGCGTTGCCGCAGCATCCGGAATGCGATCACTTCTGAAACCGGTAGCCGACTCCCTTCACGGTTTCAATGTATTCACTTCCCAGCTTCTCCCGGATCTTGCGCACATGGACATCAACGGTCCTGTCTACGACATATACGTCGCGTCCCCATACCTGATCGAGCAGTTCCTGGCGGGAAAAAACCTTGCCCGGATGCAACGCCAGATAATAGAGCAGTTCAAACTCCTTACGAGGCAGACGCAGCTCGACCATCTCCTCATTTTCCGACTTGTAGACGAGGTAACGATCCCGGTTGATCTCCAGATCATGCACGCGAAGCAGATCCGGAGGAACTTCGGTGCGATGGAGGCTCCGCAGCAAGGCCCGGATCTGGCTAATGAGCACAGGGACCGAAACTGGCTTGCTGAGATAGATGTCAGCCCCCACGTCAAGGCCCTTGACCTGATCCTCCTCCTCGGTGCGGGCCGTCAGCATCATGATGGGGGTGTTCCGGAGCGTTGCGTGCTGGCGGAGCCTCCTGCACGCCTCGATGCCGTTCATGCGCGGCATCATGATGTCCAGAATGATCAAATCCGGTTGTTCCTCATTCGCCTTTTCGAGCGCTTCCACCCCGTCACGCGCCAGCAAGGTTTCAAAATGTTCGCGTTCGAGGTTGTATTGCAGCAGATC
This sequence comes from uncultured Rhodothermaceae bacterium, assembly GCA_965365465.1. GTDB lineage: Bacteria > Bacteroidota > Rhodothermia > Rhodothermales > DASSAV01 > CBDUBU01. Next base: position 6,985 of record CBDUBU010000168.1, on the reverse strand, counting down.
GAGAATATCGTCCTCGTCGTCTACAATGAGTATTTTAGGCAAGGAGGATGCGTTGACTTCCATAGATGAAGAGGTCTGCCCACAGACGGTGGGCGCAGAGGATGATAGTTTTTAAAAGTACGGCCTGTACCGGCTGTGTTGGATTACGCAATTATTAAGAGTCCGGGAGAGCTTGCACACGCTGCAACACTGCTCACAGCGGCAAAACTGACTTTTGCAGGTAGAATGAACGCCGGTATGACAATGTTCTCGGACAGGAGGAAAACACGTTGCGGCTCTTCCCCGCTTCGCCTTCTGCCTGTCCGCCTCCAGGCAGGCGGTCAGCCGTTGTCCTGAAACTTTTCACCCTGCCGGTTTGCCAGGGCAATGCGCACGTTGCGAACGAACCCTTCATATTTTGCGCGTTTGACGGGGTTTTTGCGAAAGCGGCGGCGGAACTCCTCCAGATCCAGTTCAGCCCATTCTTCCAGATCAGTATCTGTTGCCCCGGCGCGGGGAAGGTATCGCGGCTCCCGCGTCGGTTTTTTGAACTTGTTCCAGGGGCACACGTCCTGGCAGATGTCACAGCCGAAGATCCAGTTTCCCATCTGTGCATGGCGTTCCTCCGGGACAGGGCCGCGATGCTCGATCGTGAGATAGGAGATGCAGCGGTTGGCATCGACGGCATACGGGCGAAAGATGGCATCGGTCGGGCAGGCATCGATGCAGCGCGTGCAGGAACCACAGTAGTCCGGCACAGGACCATCCGGTTCGAGACGGATGTCTACGATGAGTTCGCCGATGAAAAACCAGGAACCCAGCTTGCGGTTGATGAGGTTGGTGTGCTTGCCCTGCCAGCCCAGCCCGCTGCGCTGCGCCCAGGCTTTGTCCATGACCGGCGCCGAATCCACGAAGGCGCGTCCGCTGATCCCCCCTGCCCGCTCATCGAGCCAGTTGAAAAGCGCAAACAGCTTTTCCTTCATGACCTCGTGGTAGTCGTCGCCCCAGGCGTAGCGGCTGATCTTGCCTGTGTTTTCTGCGGGGACCGGTTCAACGGGTTGATAATAGTTTTGCAATACCGAGATCACGGAACGCGCCCCTTCGACGAGCGCCGTCGGGTCGATTCGTTTCTCGAAGTTCCGTTCCATCCAGGCCATGCTTGCCTGATGGCCTCCCCGGAGCCAGGCTTCCAGGCGAAATGCTTCTTCGTCCAGCCTTTCGGCGCGGGAAATGCCGCAGGCATCAAAGCCGAGGCGCGCCGCTTCGGCTTTCGTTTCACGCGCCAGCTTTTCCTGCGCCTGCCTGTCGAAACCGGGCATTACGGTGCCATGAATGATGGGTGCAAAAGGGGAGAAACGCCCTCACTCCAGGCGCGGGTCCCTTCTGGAGCGGCGCACCGTGCCGCCGACCACGATGGCAGCGCTGATGAGGACCATATTCTTGATGACGTACTGCCCTTCGAGTGTCAGGCCGAAGGGGATCGAGGTGAAACACGCCTCAGGGCGCAGGAAGAGCGGCAGCAGCGTCCCCGGCATCTGGAGGAAAAGCAGAAACAGCGCAACGCGGATGAGCGGCCTGAAAAGCAGCCCGACGCCGATAGCCACCTCCCACCAACCAAGCAGCGGAAAGAAAATCTCCGGCGGAAACCAGTATACCGTCTCCTTGACAAGGTCCTCCGCAGGACTCATCCCAAGCGGTTTCAGCAGTCCAAACCAGATAAAGATCACCGCGAGGGAGATGCGCAGCAGAAAATGACCGTATTTGTCCATCCAGCCTGCAAGCCGGCGATCCATTTCATCGATCAACATGCATACGGTCCCCCATTGGTGATTGCTTAACCTGAAAGCGCTAACGAAAACGAAGCCGCCGGGTTGCATGGCGCGTCCTGCAATCCGGCGGCGCGACAAAGAGCCTGCCTCAACCCTCATCCCAGCCGTTTGCGGAAACGCAGCACACTCAGGCCCAGCACGATCACGGCAAAGGCAAGCAAGGCCAGGGTTTCGTCCCACAGGACTTCAAGCCCTACCCCCTTCAGAAAGATGCCCCGGAGGATGACAAAGAAATACCGCAGGGGGATGGCATAGGTCAGCCACTGGATCACACGGGGCATATTTTCAATGGGAAAGACAAAGCCGGAGAGCAACAACATCGGAATCAGAACGAAAAACATGGCCGACATCATGGCCTGCTGCTGCGTGCGCGACACGGTCGAGATGAAAAGACCCAGGCCCTGCATCGTGATCAGAAACAGACCCGAAAGGAAAAACAGCAAAAACAGGCTGCCGCGAATCGGAATGTTGAAAACCAGCCGGATGACCACCAGCACCAGCACTACCACGACCGCGCCGACCGAGGCGTTCGGGATGAGCTTGCCCAGGATCAACTGGTAAGGCCGGATGGGAGTAACGCTGAGCTGCTCCAGGGTGCCGATCTCTTTCTCCCGCACCACCCCCATTGCCGTGCCGAGCATCGTAATGATCATCAGCACCAGCGCCAGGATGCCGGGCACCAGAAACCAGTGGCTGTCGAGTTCCGGATTATACCAGACCCGCGTACGCGCCACGACGCCTGCCTGCGGAACAGGACGCCCGGCATAGGAAGCACGCTCGATCAGGATATTCCGGGCGTACTCCTGCACGATCATGCCGGCATAATTCACGCTTCTCGCGGCAAAAGCCGCATCCGAGCCGTCTGTGATGGTCTGCAACGGCGCGGGCTGCCCGGCAAGCACCTTTTCCCCGAAACCGCGCGGGATTACCAGCGCAAAGCCGGCGTCGCCGCGCGCCAGCGCCCTATCGACTTCCGCAGCGGCTTCGACGTGACTGTTCAACAGATAATAACCGGAACTGAGAAACCGGCTTACCAGGGCGCGGCTCTCGGCGCTATGGTCCATGTCATGGACGACCATCGGAATTTCCTTCACGTCCAGGTTGGCGGCGTAGCCGAGGAGAATCAACTGGAGCACCGGCATCAGCAGCATCATGCGGAGCCGCACCGGGTCGCGCCGGAGTTGCAGGAATTCCTTGACGATGATGTTTCTCGTTCCGCGCATCTCTCAGCCCATGATTTTCTTGAGGCGCACCGTACCGGCCACCAGCATCAGCGCGGCAAAACCGGCCAGGAAAAGAAACTGATCGCCGAACGATTCCAGCCCCACCCCTTTCAGCATGATTCCGCGCAACACCACCAGGAAGTAACGGGCCGGTACGATGTACGTGACAGCCTGAATAACCACCGGCATATTCGAGATAGGAAAAACAAAGCCGGAAAGGATGAACGTCGGGAGCAGGGAGATAATGGAGGCCAGCAGAAACGCCACTTCCTGCGTCCGGACCAGCGTCGAGATGAGCAGTCCCATGCCGAGCGCCCCGCAGAGGTACAGCAGGGCAGCGATGAACAGCAGAAAATAACTGCCGCGAATGGGCATCCCGAACAGCACATACGCGGAGGCCAGCACCAGCGCCGTAGCGACCATCATGATCAGGGCATACGGCACGAGCTTGCCGACGATCAGTTCGCCCGGATACAACGGAGAAACCATGAGCTGTTCCATCGACCCCAGTTCACGCTCCCGCACCACCGAAAGCGTCGTTGCCACCACGGTAACGATCATGAGGAGAAACGCGACCAGTCCCGGAATTAAAAAACGCACGCTTTTCAACTCCGAGTTGTACCAGACGCGCGGCTCATAGGCGACAGGGCGGGTCGCGGCGCCTGCCTGTATGCGTTGCAACGAATACTGCTGTGTGATCGCATCGACATAGCCCGTCACCGTGGCGGCGGTGCTCGCCATGATCCCGTTGACCAGAACCTGCACATGGGCCTGTTTTCCGGCGTGCAGTTTCTCCGAAAAGTCGTGCGGGATGACCAGCGCCACCGTGACACGCCCATCTGCCAGCATCTCATCCACCGTCCGGGCATCGTTCACCGTAGCGACACGATCAAAATATTCGGAATGGCCGCCCAGGAAAAAGTGGTCGAGGAAGTCCCGGCTGGCCCGGCTGTTGTCGGCGTCATAGACGATGGCAGGAACATGCTTCACATCCAGGTCCAGCGCATAGCCATACATGACCAGCAAGAAGGCAGGCACGAATATGAGAATCCCCAGCGTCCGTTTATCCCGCCGGATCTGCCTGAACTCCTTGACAATGACCGGTTTGATGCGCGCCAGATTCATGAGGATGCCGGGATGGCCTTTGCGTGTTCGCTCAGGTAAATGAATACATCTTCCAGGGTAGGCACAATTGCGTCGAGGTAAGCGACGTGCAGCCCGGACTGCTCCAGAAAGGACCGCAGCCACCGCCGGGCTTCTTCGCTGCCTTCCATATCGACGCCCACGTGGAGGCGCGTTCCGAACAGCGAGACCTCGAGCACCTGCGGTTGCTGCTGGAGCCGCTCCAGGGCTGCCACCGGATCGCTGCAAACGACTTCGAGCAGGGTCGCTGTGATGTAGCGCGTTTTCAGGGCGTGCGGCGTGCCGTCGGCGATGACGCGCCCGGCCTGCATCAGCACGATATGCTCGCAGTACTCCGCTTCATCGAGATAATGGGTCGTGACGAGCACCGTGATGCCCTGCGACGACAGTTCGTGAATGAGATCCCAGAACTGCCGACGCGCCACCGGATCGACGCCGGCGGTCGGTTCGTCGAGAAAGAGGATGCGCGGCTCGTGCAGCACGGCGCTGCCCAGCGCAAGCCGTTGTTTCCAGCCGACAGGCAGCGTTCCGGTCATGCGGCGCTCCTGTCCTTCCAGCCCGACCGTGGCAAGCGCCCACCGGATGCGTTCGCGCAGCCTGCTGTTTGAAAGCCCGTAGGCCCCGCCGAAAAAGCGGAGATTTTCAAGAACCGTCAGGTCGTCGTAGAGCGAGAAGCGCTGCGACATGTATCCGATCACCTGCTTTACCTGCTCCGGCTCGGTCGCCACGTCATACCCTCCGACAAGCGCCGTTCCCGACGTGGGCGCCAGCAGCCCGCAGAGCATACGAATCGTGGTGGACTTGCCGGCTCCGTTGGCGCCCAGGAACCCGAAGATGGCCCCTCGCTGCACCTGAAAGGAAACATCATCCACGGCGACAAAATCCCCGAAGGTGCGCGTCAGGCTTTTCACGTCAATGGCGTATTCCATGTGCTCTTTCCTTCAAGGCTCGAAAAGAATCAGGGAGCAGGACTGTTTCCGACGGCATGACGGAGTTCAGCGCGGGCAACGGCATAATCGGCCAGCATCTGCTGATAGCGGGTTTCCGCGTCCCGAAAAGCGCCTTCGGCATCGAGCACCTCGGCGTTGAGCGCAACCCCCTGCCCAAACCGCTGCCGCGTCACCCGGTAGGACTCCTCAGCAGCCTGAACACCCTGCCGGGCGACCTGCACGGCTTCCAGCGCGCGCTGGACATCCAGATAGCGGCGGTTCACCTCCAGCCGCACCAGATCGCGCATCTGTTCGAGGCGGCGCTCGGCCTGGTCCTGTCTGGCCTGCGCCTGCTGAACCTGCGCCCCTGTGCGTCCCCAGTTCCAGAGATCAAACGACACGGCGACCCCTACATCCCACGTTCCGTTGAACTGATCGGCAGGAGGAAAAATGAACTGGTTCGGACGGGCGTACCGGTAAGCGCCACTGAGGAACACCTGCGGGTAGCGCCCCGACTTTGCTACCGCGATGCCTGCGCCCAGCGCCTGCGCCTGCGCTTCAAGCCCTGCCAGTTCGGGCCGGTTGCTCAACGCACGCGCGACCAGCGCCTCGACCGGTTCCGCCAGCGGCTTCGGTTCGATTGCCGCCGAGGGCCTCACCTCCGACTCCAGCGGCAGCCCGGTGAGAAAGTTCAGGTTCAGCCGGGCCATCCGCGCCATGTTGTCTGCTTCTACCCGCTTCAACTGCACCTCGGAAAGACGGGTCTGCACCGACAGGACATCGCTGCTGGTAGCCATGCCATTGGCCTGAATATTCAGGATATCCTGGAGATGCGCCCCTACCTGCTCGACGGCAAGATCCGCCACCCCTTGCAGCGCCTGCGCCCGCACCAGCGCCCAGTACGCCTGCTCCACCTGTAAAACGAGGTCTGCCATCGCCTGCGCGACCCCCTGCACAGCCGCTTCGGCCTGCCATTCGGCAGCCCGTATGCTATTTTCCAGCCGGAAGCCCGTGAAAACAGGCTGCTGCACGCTCACTTGCAGCGCATACCGGTCAAGAATGGCAGGGGCCAGCGTAACGGCATTGCCGGCCTGGGGCGCCCCTGGAAGCGAAGGCAGCGTGACGCTGAAATCCGGAATGTTGCTGCTCAATCGCTGATAGCTTGCCTGGCTAGTCAGCGCCGGAAATCTCGTGGCGCGTGCTTCCCGGAAGCGAGCGGCTGATTCTTCCGCCTGATCTCTGGCGATATGCAGGTCCCGGCTGTGCCGGAGCGCCAGTTCGATGCTTGCTTCGGGAGACAATTCGCGCACCGGCTGGGCAACGGCGCTGCCGCAGGCGACGGCCATCAGCATCATGATAAATAATTGCTTCACAGTTCCTCCAAATGGCCTTGTTTGTTCTGCACCATCGAGATGAAAACGTTTTCCAGCGTAGGAGGCACGAACCGCATGGCCTCGATCCGGATGCCGGCCGCTTCGAGCCGTTCCCGCACGCTTGCCGACCCTGCGGCTTGCTCCCGTACGACCACGTTCATGCGATCCCCGAAAAGCTGCATATCCTGCACTTCCGGGACGCCCTGCAGCGCCCGCGCGGCGCGGCGCACCTCCGTGCAGACCACCTCGATTACGGCGCCTTGCACGAGCCGTTTGACCTCGTCCGGCGTCGCGCTGATCATCAGCTTGCCGCTATCCATAAGCCCGACCCGGCTGCAGCGCTCCGCCTCATCGAGATAGGGCGTCGTCATCAGGATGGTTACCCCGGAACGGAGCACATCCGCCAGCAGCTTCCAGAAGTCCCGGCGGGCAACAGGATCGACGCCCGTGGTCGGCTCGTCCAGCAGGATCAGTTCCGGGCGGTGGATCAGGGTGCAGGCCAGCGCCAG
>CBDUBU010000167.1:0-8589 GCA_965365465.1 uncultured Rhodothermaceae bacterium | reverse complement strand
TACCGTAAATGGAGGCTATAGACACAGCTAACGTCTTTCCAGCTTGCGTGCAATACGTTCGTCCCGGCAGGCAGCCGCCGGCAACGTCCCTCAAACGCGCAGAAACAGGAGTGGTTCAGCACGACGATTGCCGTACGGGGCATCTGGCGCAGCCTGCCGTCGCACGCTGTCGGGAGAGCCTACGGTTTCAGGGTCAATGCTTCCCGAAGCGCCCCGCTCACATCGAGTTCGTCTACGGAGCGCAGAGAAGGGGGAGGTCCTTCCCGATCCGGCGCGAGGTCGAGCGCCCCCCACCAGACATCGTGCCACCGCCCGAATTTGTAGCCGACGCGCCGGTACACACCGACCTCCTCGAACCCGAACGCCCGGTGAAGCGCGATGCTCGCCTCGTTCGGGAGGGTGACCCCGGCGTAGGCATTGGCAAACCCCTGCCTGCGCAGGATGGCGAGCAGCGCCGTGTAGAGCGCCCGCCCGACGCCGCGCCGCCGGGCATCTGCGGCGACGTAGACGGAAGGCTCGACGGACCACTGATACGCCGCGCGGGCGCGGTGCGCCCCCGCGTAGGCGTAGCCGAGAACGCGCCCGTTCTCCTCGGCTGCCAGCCACGGACGGGCGGGGAACGTCGCGGCGATGCGCCGGACGAATTCCGCAGCATCGGGCGGGTCAGCCTCGAATGAGATGACCGTATCGCGGACGGCCGGTGCATAGATCGCAGCCACCTCCGGAGCATCATCCGGCGTGGCGAGACGAACAGTCAGCATAGGCAAAAAGCAGGGTTGTATCTGGATCACAAGGTGGCGCTTGTCCCAGGATAGTTTCAGAGACTATCCGGCGCATAGATGCTTCACTCCGTTCAGCATGACACGAGGTCAAAGCAGAGGCAGTCCTTCCCCGAAGGTCAGCCTGACGAACTGCCGCCGCCCTCTCAGTCGATGGTAAGCTGGTGGGGCGCGTAGACGAAGAGCACGTCCCGCAATTCCGGGTGGTTCAGGAACGTCTCGGCGCCCCGCTTTTCGAGGCTGTCCAGCAGGAACCCGAAAATGACCAGGTCGGCGGAAGCAGAGAGGCGTCCGACGATTTTTTTGTACGCCTCCGGGTTATCAACGCTCAGAAAGCGGACGTTCTTCGGCGAGATCGGCAGGCGCCCGTCCTGAATCAGCGATTCGAGGAGCGCCCGCTGCTCGGAGATCCGTTCCACCGGCAGGGCCGCAAACACCCGGATTTCCGCATCCTTCCAGTCCGGATGGCCCATCAGCACATAGGCAAGCAGGATCATCAGGTTTGCATTGTCCTGGTCGTTCCACGTCAGCCAGAGGTGAACGGTTTTGCGCGTGCCGAAGAAGTTATCGCCGTGCCGCAGCACGAGCTGGGTCATCCGGGTGCAGGAGACGAAGCGAACATACTCGGCGATCCCCTTGACGACTTCCTGCGGATCATGCTCGCTGAACTCGAACAGGATCGTATTGTCATTCAGGCCGGAGACGCCGGGCACCTGCACGCTCTGCGCCAGCGCCGAGATCATCGAAGGGCTGACCACCGTATCCATGTAGACGGGGCTGTTCTGCTCGCGGGCGCGCTGGACGAGCCGACGCTTGATGCGCTGGCTCTGCTTGTAGGAAGCTTCATCGAGCAGGCCAGGGATGTAATGCAGGTAGGTGCCGAAACCGTGCCGGAAAGAGAGCCACCGCATGAACTCCAGCGGAGAGCGCCGGTCGAAGGTGCGGTCATTGACCATGAGCACGCTTGGCCGCCACTCGCTGCTTTTCAGGTTCCGCTCGCGCGGCTGCAGCCGGAGCTTGAGGTAACGCATCCCTTGCGTCATCACCCCCTCGAACATCAGGGCAAGGTCGTTCTCGCGCCCGTGTTCCTGGCTGGAAACCAGCCGGTAGAGGCCCGCGATCACGAGCAGCGCCAGCACGGCAAAGAAGGGGTCCATCAGGAACATCATCAGCAGGCAGATCAACGCGCCGAAAAGGCTGATGTACCAGCGCGAGACGAACGAGGGCCGGTAGTCTGGACGCGCCGCGAAATGCTCCAGAAAGGAAATGGCGCAGAGCGAGCCGTACGTGACCATGAAAAACATGGAGATCAGCCGCGCCACCAGATCGACGTTGCCGAGCAGGACGATGACCAGGGCAATGGCGGCAGTGGCCAGCGTAGCATTGCGCGGCTCGTTGACGGCGCCCACGCCGGCGGCCAGCCACACATTGCCCCGCCGGAGAGGCAGGTTGCCGTCGCCTCCGAGCGCTTGCAGGGTGCGCGGCGCCACCAGCACCGAGCCGATGGCCGAACTGAGCGTTGCCGCCCCCAGCCCGATCGGGATGATCGGCCCCCATAGCGCGATGCGGGACATAATGAGTTGATCGCTCGCCAGCGCCTCCGCCGGAGCCGACACGGCCAGCTTTACCACAAGGGCGATGTAAACCACCATACCGACAATCGTGGCGGTGAGCGTCCCGGCAGGAATCGACTTCTTGGGATTTGCCAGATCTCCGGACAACCCGACCCCGGCGGTCATCCCGGTAAAGGCCGGAAAACAGATCGCAAAGACGATGAAAAACGGATCAGCGCCGCGCAACGTGGAGGTCAGGCTGACATCTGCCGCATGGAATCCTTCCACCGGGCTGCCGATGAAAAACAGGATGAGCGAGACGACCAGGGTAAAGACGACCACGTAGAGCGCCTTCACGCCGAGACTGGCGCCCCTGGTGAGCACCAGTCCGAGCAGGAGCAGCGTGGCAGGCAGGGAGATGATCCGGGGGTCGTACAGACCGAGTGTGCTTTCAAACCACGGGGCCAGCGGGCTGAACGCCTCAGCAAAAGCAATCATGTAAAAGGCCACCGAGACGGCTTGCGAGAGGTAGAGCGAAATGCCGATCACGCTTCCGATGGTAGGGCCAAAGGAACGCGAGATGATAAAGTATTCGCCGCCGCCCTCGACCTTGCGGTTGGTGGCGATCTCGGCCAGCGCCAGCGCCGTTGGAATGGTGACGAGGTGCCCCAGCAGAATGACGCCGAAGGCGCCGAGCAGGCCCAGGTTTCCCACGGCATAGCCAAACCGGAGAAACATGATGGCCCCGAGAATCGTCGAGATGCCGGCCAGAAACACCGGCAGCGTGCCAAACCCGTGACCCGCCGCGGAGCCGGGCGACTGGATCGCAAGGGATTCGGCAGCAGCGCCGCCCGGCGCGGGGGTTGCTTGCAGGGTAGAGGGTTCCGGTTCGGCCATGGGGCGAGGTCTCTGTTTCGGTAGAGATAAGGCGGATGTGCAAAAGGTACTTGATCTTCCTGGAGATAGCTACCTGTGCAATTCCTTTTTTCCAATATGCCTGTTCAGCCCCGAGGCTCCCTCTTGCCCGATGCGGCGCAAGACCGCTCTTCCCCTCTGAACACCGCTCCGCCGGGTCTACCGGCCCGCGGCCTCGAAGTAAATGGTTTCTCCCGTCGCTGCAGAGCGGCGGGCAGCATCAAGAATCTCGGTGACGATCATGTTGTTGGAGAGCGATGACAGGCCCTCCGGCGCGATCTCGCCGCGCACGACGGCCCGCAGGTAGGAGAGCGGGTCGGCCCTCGGCGCCGGAACCGGCCCGGCAGTCTCTTGCGCTTCCGAAGCGCCTTCCAGCCATATGCGAAGCGTCCGGGGGTCCACTTGCCAGACGTACCCTGTCTCGCCGTAGATTTCCATGTCCTTTCTGCTGAAAGGCCAGTTCCAGGAGGCCTGGATGATGCCCTGCGCCTCCGGATAGGTTACGATGATGGTGGCTTCGTCATCGACGTTTGCATAGGTCGGATCGGACTTGATCTGCTGCGTAACAGCCGTCACCGATTGCGGGCGCTGTTCGTTCATCAGCCACGTGATGAGGTTGGCGCCGTAGCAGCCGAAGTCGGTCAGGGCGCCGCCGCCGTTCAGCACCGGGTCGGTCAACCAGGACAGGAACTCGGGCCCGACGCCAATCTCCTTCGGCCCGGAATGGCCGTCATGGACCACGATTTTGCGGAGATCTCCCAGGGCCTCCGGATCCCGGACGAGGGCTTCGACTTTCTGGTTGGCCGGGTACCAGGTGGTTTCATAATTCACCAGCACGTGAATCCCGCCTTTCCGGGCTGCTTCTGCCATCGCGCGGGCGTGTTCCATGCTGACGGCCAGCGGCTTTTCCATCATCACATGAACCCCTCGCGCCGCGCTCTTTTCAACGACCTCCCGGTGGTCGAACGTGTTGGTAAAGGCGGCCACCGCCTCCGGCTTTGCAGCCTCCAGCATCGTCTCTAGGTCTGTGTAGAAAAGATCGGGCGACAGCTTGTACCGCGCTGCATACCGGGCGGCCAGTTCCCCGTCAGGTTCGACGACGCCTGCAATCTCGATGTCGGTGCGATCCTGCATATCGTTCAGGAACCCGCCGACGTGTCCATGCACCAGCCCGACGATGCCGAGCCGGAGCGGCGCGTCGTTTCGTGCAGGCTGGCTCTGGATGGTTGAAATGGGCAAGAGCAAGAGCATGAGGAAAAGAACCGTTGGAGACGGGCTGTATATGCGGCGCATGGCTTTCCTCGTGAGGTCAATGAAAAAAGAGCGTGGGATCAAAAGAACTGCCCGCGCTCCGAAAGTTAAGGGCAGGCAGCTATGAAAAGGTACGCACACACCTTGAGAAAGTCGCCTTCGATGAAAAGTGGAGGGCCGGCTTGACTGTAGCCATACCTCACACGCTCAATGGCTGCTTTTACGGCCCGCGCCAGGCATAAAGATGCACCTGGGGCTGGGGGGCATCGAGAATGACGGCCAGCGCAAAGCCGCCTCCCGGCAGCGGGCGGGCCGCAAGGTCCCGTGGGTAGAAGTTCTGCTTCAGGGAGGGGCGCTCGTGAACCAGGATACGCTGGAGTTCTCCCGCCCGGTCATACACGTCGATGCGCAGCCAGCCGGGACGCATGTTCAGCACGAAAAGAAACGGTCCTGCCGGGGCCGCCGATGCCGTCAGCAGCGGCGCTTCCTGAATGTGTCCCAGCGCAAAAGAACGGCTCCGGGCCAGCATCGGCGAGTCGAACCCCCTGAGCGCAAGGCTGTCCGGTTTGCGGCCGGGCGCTATCACGTCCACGAGGGGGCGATAGCCGGAAAGACTGAGCAGCGAGTCGCCCCAGGGGCGCAGCAGGCCGGCAAACCGCCAGTGGGGTCCCGCTAGCGCGTGTCGTTCCACAACCTCGCCGTCGCGGTCGAGCCGGGCCACATACCCTTCCTGGTCTTCGCTGACGGCTTTGAAATAAACGACATCTCCGGCGGCGGCGGCATACTGGAGGGTCGATCGGCGCGGAAAATCGACGGGGGTGGCAATAGAGCCGCCAACGCCTCCGTTCACGACGAGGTCGATCCGGTGCGCATCGGGATTGAACACCAGCAAGGTGTCGCCCCAAACTCCCGCGAGATAAGGAAACGAGAAGGCATCCGACGTGATCTCCCGCGCTGCTTTTCCCGGCCCGTCGAACACGAACACCGAATTGCGCTTCGTGTCGCTTACGTAGACCGTTCCATCCGCTCCGAAGAGCACCGTGCGCGGGTGTTTCAGGGTATGCTCCTCCGTGCCGGCGGACTGCCACAGAAGGCGCAGCGTATCGACGGGCGCCTGCGCGGCGATCTCACGGGAAAGCGAATCCGCCGGGAACAGGCTCCGGTCGTCCGGACGCCGGCAAGAGGAAGGCAGGCACCCGGCCACGGTCAGCAGGAGCGCGCACAGCAGGGCGGTACGAGGCATCAGGACAGGAGATCAGAACGGCTTACGATCCGGCGGCATGTCCTATCCGGATTTCGAGTTCGCGGCTTTCGCCGTCGCGGATCACGGTGACCGGGACCCGGTCGCCGGGCCGGAAGTCATAGATCCGCGCCACGTAGTCGTCGCTATTGGAAACACTCTTGCCCGCAATGGAAACGATGACATCGTAGGGCAGGAGGCCGGCTTCCTCGGCGGGCGAGTTCGGGTCCACGTCGCGCACGAAAGCGCCCCGCGCGTCTTCGGCCAAACGGAGCGCCTGGGCAATCCGGGCGTTCATGTCCATCACCACCAGGCCCGTATAGTACGAACGGTCGATCTTGCCCTTTTCCTTCAGTTCCTGGACGATAGCCTGCACACGGGCGGCGGGGACGGCAAAGCCAATCCCGATGGACCCTCCCGACTCGCTGTAAATGGCGGTGTTGACGCCGATCACCTCTCCCATCGCATCGACCAGCGGCCCGCCCGAATTGCCCCGGTTGATCGCCGCGTCAGTCTGAATCATATCGCGGTAAATGCGCCCGTCGCGGTTGGACTGAAGGTTGCGCCCGGATGCGCTCACCACGCCTACCGTTACGGTCGGTTCGGCTGCCTCGAAAAGCCCGAAGGGGTTTCCAAAAGCGATAACCCACTCCCCGACGATAGGAGCGCCGGTCTGCGTGAAAGCCAGGTAGGGAAGCGGACTTTCCGGCTCCACCTTCAGCAGCGCGACATCCGTCGCCGGGTCGCTCCCGATCAGGCGGGCATCCATGGTCTTGCCGTCCGGAAAGGCTACCGTGATCTTCGTCGCATTTCCGGCCACATGATCGTTCGTGACGATGTATCCGTCGGGGGAAATGACGAACCCGGAGCCGAGGCCCTGCACCTGTCGTTCGATGCTGCGTGAGCGCGACCGGCCGAAAAACTGCTCAAACCAGGGATCAGAGAAAAAATTGGCAAAAGGATCCCGGTACTGGACGCGCTGAACCTCGATGACGTTGATGCTGACGACGGCAGGCGTCACCACCTCCACGGCCCGCGTGATGGCTGTCTGCCGGCTGCGGGTGAGCGTTTCCTGAAGCTCGCTCACAGCCGGCGCTTCCACACGCTGCGGCGGCGGGCCATCCGGCTGCTGCTGCGAACGCGCATTCCGGTTGCATCCAAAGACTGTAACGACCGTCAGAAGCAGGTAGGCGACACGAAGCATGACCTGAAACAGGTTGTATGACATCACGAACATCCGTTTACGGCGCGTGATACGTGACTTCCGCGCTCTGGTTTCTGAAACCGGATATTCTCTCCCGTCAGCCCTGCCCCCGGCCCTCTCTACGACCCCGCGATGACGATGTCGCGCAGCACGTTTGCCTCGGTCTGCACTTCATAGAGCCGGTGCTTGACCACATCGCCGATGCTTATCATGCCGCGCAGGTTGCCATCCTCGATGACCGGAAGGTGGCGAACCCTGTAGTTCGTCATCCATTTCATAACGTCCTTGATCCGGTCCTGCGGCTTGCACACATGGAGATGTTTGGTCATCAGGTTCTCGACCCTGAGCAAGAGCAGCCGTTCGCCGTACTCCGCCAGGCCCTTTGCAAGGTCGCGCTCGGAAATGATGCCTACCACTTTCGCCTGCGCATCCAGCACGACGAGAGCGCCGATCCGGTTGTCATTGAGCTTGTTGATGGCAGCCGTTACGGGGTCCTTGGCATTCACGGAAATGACGGAAGAACCTTTTGCTTTGAGGATGTCTGCTACCGGCATAGCTGAAACCACGGTAAATGATGGATGAACGACTATCCAGAGATTCCCGCAACTAAGCTTCTGCGGGACAGCAGCCTGAAACGCGAGAAGAAAATCCCTGAATATCCTTAACAACTAAGGTAAAACAAGCGTTTTATTTTTTCGATCCCATGCCAACAAAAAAGGCGCTGTTTTTTGACAGCGCCTTTTGAAACCCGGATTTCAGGCGGGTTAGCTCTGGATCTTCAGCCGTTGCCCGACCTTGATGGTGCTGGTCCGCAGCCCGTTCCACTGCCGGATATCCCGGACGGAAACCCCGTAGCGGTTGGCGATAGCCGTCAGCGTGTCGCCGCGCTGCACGCGGTGAATCACCGGCGATTTCTTTTCCGGTTGCGCCGATGCCCTGGCGGTGGAACCGCCTGCCGAGCCGCCCTGATAGATCGTCAGGCGCTGCCCGGAACGGATGGTCGTGCCGCGCAGGTTGTTCCACTGCTGGAGGTCGGAAATCGAAACTCCGTACTTGTCGGCAATCTTGCTGAGAAAATCGCCGCGCCGAACCTTGTAGGTGATTTTCTCCACACGCGGCTCTGCCGGAGCGCTCGCCCTTGCCTCAGACTCGTAGATATAGAGCCGCTGCCCGGGAATGATGTTGTCGCTGCGGAGCTTGTTCCACTGCCGCAGGTCGGCGATGGTAACGTCGTAGCGTTCGGCAATCTTCTTGAGATAGTCGCCGCGCTGGACCTTGTAAACGACCCGTGTGTTGACGGCTTCTTCCCGTGCAGGCGCACTTCTGGTGCGTGCAGGTTGGGCAGCGCGGTCGGTGACCGCCTCGTTCACGCGAACGACCGGTATGTCGGCGGAGGGCCTGTTCTGCACCGGCATGTCGTCCAGACTGGCCATCTGAATGGGCCGGACGCTGCGCTGGCCGTACTGGACCGTCAGCGCTTTGGCTTTTGAAATGTCAGCCAGCGGCATCCCGGACATCTTCACGACGGCCCCCGGAATGGTCAGGCGTTGCCCCACGCGCAGCGTGGTGCTCCTGAGCTGGTTGGCGCTCATCAGGTCCGAAACCGAAACGCCGTACTGCTTCCCGATTCTCCCCAGCGACTCGCCG
>CBDUBU010000166.1:0-8669 GCA_965365465.1 uncultured Rhodothermaceae bacterium | reverse complement strand
GGGGCCGGAAGCGGTCAAGACGCTGTCCCGCGTGTTCCAGGCGATCCGGATCGTTGTCAACGCGGAGATCGAGATGCTGGAGCAGGCGCTCGCGGCGGCGCCGGGCCTGCTCAGGCCGGGCGGGCGCGCGGCGGTGATCAGCTACCACTCGCTCGAAGACCGCCGGGTGAAGCGGTTCTTCCGGTACGGCAATCTCGAAGGCAAGCCGGTGCGCGACTTCTATGGCAACCTGCTGACGCCGTGGAAGGAGATCACGCGCAAGCCGGTCGCCCCGGACGACGACGAAGTGCGGGAGAACCCACGCGCCCGGAGCGCGCGCCTGCGCATCGCCGAGCGCGTGCCGGACGGCCCGGCAACGGCTGCCGGAAACCAGAAGTGATTTGCCATGCCTGTTTCATTTGCAGAAAAAACACGCCGCGCTTCCCGGCCTGAAGGGACGGGCAGCGCCAGACGCCAGCGGCCGACGCGCCGGAAAGCGCCCGCATCCGGAACGGTAAAGCTGCCAGGTTGGGATGCGCTGGCCGCCGGGGCCGTGGAGCCGGAGGCTGGAGCCGCCCGCACGGCGGGCCTGTTCGACCGGGTTTCGACG
Source organism: uncultured Rhodothermaceae bacterium (assembly GCA_965365465.1). GTDB lineage: Bacteria > Bacteroidota > Rhodothermia > Rhodothermales > DASSAV01 > CBDUBU01. Next base: position 8,080 of record CBDUBU010000166.1, on the reverse strand, counting down.
GGGAGGTTTGCGCTGCTCGTGCTCGCGTTTGCGGCGGCGGTCCTGCTCTATGTGGGACACGTGCAGGCGACGCAGGCGACGCTCGGAGAACTGCAGTCCCTCCGGCGGGACAACCTGCGTTTGCACCTGAAATACAACCGGCTGAAAGGGGAGTTCGACCATGCTACGGGCCCCACCGTCATTTACGAACGGGCGCGGGCGCTGGGACTGGAAGAAGGCATCGTATATGGGCCGGCCATAACGGTAGAGCGCTAGCGCCGCATGAAAAGGACGCGATGAAGCCGAGAGATCAGATTCTGTCCCGCATGTACATCGTGCTGACGGTTCTCAGCATCTTTCCGGTGCTGGTGGGGGCACAGGTGCTGCGCATCGTGTTCGTGGAGGGAAAGCGTCTGCGGGCGCAGGGCGAGCAGCAGGCGAGTTCGCGGGTGGAGATCCCGGCCATGCGCGGGGCGATCCTGGACCGCTCGGATCGGGTGCTGGCCGTCAACACGGCGCGTTACGAACTGGCGTTGGACCCGGAGGTGGAGGGATTCACGCCGGCCGTTGCGGCAACGTTCTTTGAAAAACTGTCAAGGTTAACGAGGAAGCCCGCCTCGTTTTACAGCCGGAAAGTGCGCAGCCGGACCAGCCCTCGCTATGTCCTGCTGCTGCGCGACCTGAGCGAGCGGCAGAAGGAAGAGATCGAGTCGTGGGGGATGCCAGGCCTGCTCTTGCACCCGTCCTTTGCACGTCGTTACAACTACGGAAAGACGGGCGCACACCTGCTCGGGCACGTGGACGTGAGCGGGCAGGGCATCGCCGGGCTGGAATTGCAGTACGACAAGCACCTCCGGGGTGAACCTGGTATGCGGGCCGTTAAGCTCGACCGGCTCCGCCGGATCAAAGCATTCGTCGGGGGCAAGGTGATCGAACCCCGGCACGGCGAGTCCATCGTGCTCACGGTGGACCTGATCCGCCAGACGATCCTGGAAGAGGAACTGGCGCTTGGGGTGGCCGAGTCAGGCGCCCGTTGGGGGACCGCCATTGCCATGGATCCGCACACCGGCGCGGTGCTGGCGCTGGCGAACATGCCGACCTACGATCCGAACCAGCCCGGACGGTGGCCGGTGGAGGCGCTGCGCAACCACGGCATCACCGACCGCATCGAGCCGGGTTCGACCTTCAAGCTGGTGGCTGCCGTGGCCGCGCTCGAACAGGGAATCATCCGCATGGAGGACACCGTGGACACGGGGCCGGGCTACGCAGTATTTCACCGCCGCACGATGCGTGACACGCACGCGCACGGCAAGATCACCTTCAGCGACGTGATAGCGTTTTCCAGCAATATCGGCGTGGCGATGACCGCCTCGCGGCTGAAGCCGGGCATCTTTTACCAGTACGCACGCAACATGGGGTTCGGGCAGCCTTCGTGGATCGACCTGCCGGGAGAAATCGGGGGGCTTTTGAAAAAGCCGGATCAGTGGAGCGGCACCTCCCTTACGTCCATGAGCATCGGCTATGAAGTGAACGTGACGCCTCTCCAGATTCTGACGGCCTACTGCGCCCTGGCAAACGGCGGTCTGCTCGTACACCCCTACGTCGTTGCGGAACGGCGCGACGTGACGGGGCGCACGGTCTGGACGGCCTCCCTCGATTCGGTGCGCCGCGCCTTCAAGCCGGAAACGGCGGCAAAGCTGATACCGGCTTTTGAGAAAGTGGTGGAGGACGGCACAGCCAAAAAGGCGCAGATCGAAGGGTTGCCGGTGGCCGGCAAGACCGGCACGGCGCTGAAAGCCGTGGGCGGCTCCTACCGGAGCGGAAAGTACCGGGGCACCTTTGTCGGTTTTTTCCCGGCGGATGATCCGGTGGTCGCCCTGATCGTGGTGATGGATGAGCCGAACACGAGCGGCTACGGAGGGATTGTGGCGGCGCCTGTTTTTCAGGCGATTGCCCGGCGGTGGATCGGCACGTTCCCGCAGCTTGCTGCGCGGGTGGCGCCGTCTCCCGAATTGCCGGAACATCCGGCGCAGCCTGTGCCCGGCGTGGTCGGGCGTCCGGCTGCGGTCGCGGCAAGCGTGCTGCGGGCCGCCGGGTTCGAGGCCGCCGGGCCGGACGACGCGGAAAGTGCGCTGCGAACCGTTGCCGCGCAGCAGCCGGAGGCCGGCGCGGAAAGCCTCGCGGGCGCGAAGGTGCGCCTCCAGGCCGCCGCTGCCGATACGCTGCGCCTCATGCCGGACCTGAAAGGTCTCAGCGCCCGCCAGGCGACGTTCTGGCTCGCCGCGCTAGGCGTGGATCTGGAAGTGGAGGGCAGCGGCATGGTGGTCGGGCAGCAGCCGGAGGCCGGCGCCGCGCTGCCGGGCCGGGCCAGAATCCGATGCCAGTAACGAGGGGCGCGAAGCCGACGCACACATGATGCCATTAAAGACCTTGCTCAAACGGCTCGACGAAGCCGGCCTCGTGGTGAAAAAGCAGGGGCGCCTTGACAGACATACCATTGACCATCTGGCGAGTGATAGCCGGAAGGTCGGGCCGGACGGGCTGTTTGTCGCCATTCGCGGCGACAAGTCGGACGGCCGCCTGTTCATTGACAAGGCTGTTCAAAACGGAGCTGTCGCCATCGTGCATGAGGCGGCGGCGGGGGAGACGCGCGAGCGCCACCCCGACGCCGCCTTCGTGCAGGTGACCAACGCGCGGGGAGCGCTGGCTGAACTGGCGGCTGCTTTTTACGGAGATCCTTCCCGTGCATTGAAACTGATCGGGGTGACGGGCACCAATGGAAAGACCACCACCACCTATCTGCTGTACCATGTGTTGACTGCGCTCGGACAGACGACCGGACTCATCGGCACCATTGAAGTGCGGCTTGGCGGCCCGCCGGTTGCGGCGAAGCTGACCACGCCCGATGCGCTCGACCTGGCGAAAATGATGCGCCGGATGGTTGATGCCGGGTGTACGGCGTGCGCGATGGAAGTATCCTCGCACGCGCTCGACCAGGAACGCGCCCGCGCCCTTGCTTTTGACGTGGGCATTTTCACCAACCTTACGCGCGACCACCTGGACTACCACGGCTCGCTCGAAAATTACCTGCTGGCGAAGAAGCGGCTCTTCGACGGGCTTTCGGAAGACGCTGCTGCCCTGTACAACGCCGACGACCCCGCAGGGCCGCAAATGATAGTTGATACCCGCGCTCGCGTTATCTCCTACGGAAGGTCGGAAACGGCAGACCTGCGCGTGCAGGTGCTCGAAAACCGCCTGGACGGGCTGCGGCTGAAGTTGGACGGATACGAGCGGAAGTGCAGGCTCGTCGGGCTGTTCAATGCGTACAACCTTGCGGCGGCCTACGGCGCGGCGCGGGCGCTGGGCTTTTCCGCCCCGGAGGTACTGGAGGCGCTCGCCGAAGCGCCGCCTGTGCCGGGCCGCTTCGAGCAGATTCCTTTCCCCGACGGGACGACGGTGATCGTAGACTACGCGCACACGCCGGACGCGCTCGAAAACGTGCTCCTGACCGTCCGGGAAACCAAGCCGGAGGCCGCAACGCTCTGGTGCGTCTTTGGATGCGGAGGCGACCGCGACCCTTCCAAACGCCGTTTCATGGGAAGCATCGCCGAGCATTACGCGGATCGCGTCATCGTTACGAGCGACAATCCCCGGACGGAAGACCCAGAGGCCATCATGAACGACATCCGGCGTGGCATGAGCCGGCCCGGCGAGGCGGTCTGGCTCGTTGGCAGGCGGGATGCTCTTGCCTGGGCCGCCGCGCACGCGGCCCCCGGTGACGTCGTGCTGATTGCCGGCAAGGGCCACGAAGCATACCAGATTATCGGAACGCGCACGCTGCCGTTCGACGACCGCGAAGAAGCCATGCGGCTGTTCGGGCGGCGTGCTTTCCCTCAAGAGAAATCCAACCATGAATAAAGGTTACCCGCCGCCGGTTCTACCTGATGCCTGACCAGTCATGCTCTACTACCTGATGGAATACCTGGAGCGCGTGTACCAGCCGCCAGGTTTTCAGATCATCCAGTTTCTCACCGTGCGGGCCTCGCTGGCGGCCGTCACGGCGCTGCTGCTTTCGCTTTTTGCGGGCAGGAGCATGATTAACTGGCTGAGCCGCAAACAACTTGGCGAGCAGGTGCGGGAAGGCGAGGGGGCAGGGGTCGTAAGTCACGCCCACAAGGCGGGCACGCCCACGATGGGAGGTCTCATCATTCTGCTTTCCATCCTGACGGCAACGCTGCTCTGGGGCGCTATCGCCGAGGTTTACGTCTGGCTCGTCGTGCTGGCTACCGTGTGGATGGGCGCCGTCGGATTCGCGGACGACTACATCAAAACCATCAAGAAAGACAAAAGCGGCGTATCGCCCCGCATCAAGATCGCGGCGCAGGTCGGGATCGGGCTTGTTGTCGGAGGGGTGCTTTACTTCTACCCCGCTTTCGGCGCGTTCAACACGATGACCTCCCTGCCTTTCGTCACCTATGGCACGCTCGACTACGATTTTCTCGATAAATGGGTCGCCGGGGTGGATCTGGGCTGGCTGGTCTACATCCCGGTCGCGGTATTCATCATGACCGCCGTATCGAACGCGGTGAATCTGACGGACGGACTGGACGGACTGACGACTGGCGTGACGGCGTTTGTGTCGCTGGGGCTGCTGGCGCTGTGCTATATCTCGGGCAACCAGATTTTCGCGGATTTCCTGAACGAGATGTACCTGCCCGGAAGCGGCGAACTGATTGTTTTTGCCGCCGCCATGGCAGCGGCCTGCTTTGGTTTCCTGTGGTTCAACGGCTACCCGGCGACAGTATTCATGGGAGACACCGGCTCGCTCGCGCTCGGCGCCGCCGTCGGGGTGGTTACGCTGGCTGTTCGCAAGGAACTGTTGCTGCCGTTGCTGGGAGCCGTTTACTTCATGGAGGCGCTGTCGGTGATCGTCCAGACCTCTTATTTCAAGTACACCAAGCGCAAGACGGGCGTTGGCAAGCGCGTTTTCCGGATGGCCCCCCTGCACCACCATTTCGAGGCGCGCGGGACGCACGAAGCCAAGATCGTGACGCGCTTCTGGATTGTCACGGCAGTCACGGTGATTGCGGCGCTCATGTCGTTGCGTCTCCGGTGAGCCGTTGCCCTGAAAGCAAAATTTATGGATCCAGCAGAGATCAAAGGGAAAAAGGTATCCGTCGTTGGCGGGGCGCGAAGCGGGCTTGCCGTTGCGCGTCTGCTGGCGCGGGCGCGAGCCGACGTGTTTCTGACTGATAAGGGCGCTCCTTCGCAGGGCCTCGAAGCAGCGCTGGAGCAGGCCGGGGTTTCGTACGAGTTTGGCGGGCATACGGCGCGGGCGCTCGACGCTGACTTCTTCGTCATCAGCCCCGGCGTTCCTTCCAATGTGACGCTGGTGCAGCAGGCGCTTCGCAACGGCCTGCCGGTGTACTCCGAGATCGAGGCAGCGTCGTGGTTCTGCAAGGCGCCGGTCGTAGCGATCACCGGCTCGAACGGAAAGACGACTACCACGAGCCTGACGGGTCACGTTTTTCGTTCGTCGGGCAGAAATACCATCGTGGCGGGCAACATCGGGTATCCTTTTTCCGACTACGTTCTCGATACGAAGCCGGAGGATGTGGTGGTGCTGGAAGTGTCCAGCTTTCAGCTTGACCACATCGATACGTTCCGTCCACGGGTAAGCGTGCTGCTCAACATCACGCCCGACCACCTGGACCGGTACGACAACAACTTCAACAACTATGCGCAGGCGAAATTCCGCATCTTCAAAAACCAGCACGGCGATGATACGCTGGTCTACAACCATGACGATGCGCTGGTGCAGGAATACGTGGCGTGGGTAACGAAAAAACGGGCGCTCAAGGCCCTGGGTATTAGCCAGAAGGACGAACTGGAAGCCGGCGCCTTCATGCGCGGAGACAGGATCGTCCTGCGGATTGATCAAAAAGAAGAGGTCCTCATGCAAGCGGAAAGGCTGGCCCTTAGAGGGCGACACAATCTGTATAACTCACTCGCGGCAGCGGTAGCCGCCCGTGTAATGGAAGTCCGGAGCGAGGTGGTGCGCGAGAGCCTGATGAGTTTTGAAGGCGTGCCACACCGGCTGGAGTTCATCCGTGAGATAAACGGGGTGCGCTACGTCAACGACTCGAAGGCGACCAACGTGAACGCCGTCTGGTACGCCCTGGAGAGCTTTCACGAGCCGATTGTGCTCATCGCAGGTGGGCGGGACAAGGGCAACGACTACACCCCCCTGAAACCGCTGGTCCGCAAGAAAGTGCGGGCGGTCGTTGCCATCGGCGAGAGCGCGGACAAGGTAATGCGTGAACTCGAAGCGCCTGCCGCCGAGATCCGGAAGGCCGACACCATGGAGCAGGCGATTCAACTGGCCCGTCTGCTGGCGGCGCCCGGCGATGTGGTGCTGCTCAGCCCGGCCTGCGCTTCCTTTGATATGTTCGAGAATTACGAAGACCGTGGCGACACTTTCCGGCGGCTCGTGATGAGCCTCTAGGCGAAGACGCGGCTGCTCCCGCGCTAAACGTTTTACCACAGTTACGATGCCCGAGGCGACCTTATCCCTGCGCAAGAAGCTGGCCCGGCAGGCCCCTGTCGACAAGTACCTGGTCTGGTGCGTCCTGATTCTGGCGGCGGCCGGGGTCGTGGCCGTTTACAGCGCCGTATCATTTCTGGCGCAGACCAAAGCCGACGGCGACACCGAGCGGTTTCTGCTGAGGCACCTGTGGCGGCTGGCATTGGCCTTCGGGCTGATAGGCTTCTTCAGCTTCATCGACTACCACGTGCTGGCGCGGTTCAGCCGGGCGGCATTGCTGACGGCCATTGCTCTGCTGATCATCGTCAAACTCAGCGGCGCCACCTTCGGGGGGGCGACCCGGTGGCTGCGGGTTGGGGCTTTCGGGTTCCAGCCCTCCGACCTGGCAAAAGTGGCGCTGATCCTTTACACGGGCGTCCTGCTGGCGAAAAAGCAGGCGTATATCAAGAGTTTCAGCCGGGCTTTCGCGCCTCTGTTTCTGTGGATTCTCGGAACCGTTGCCATGATCGGCATGGAGAACCTTTCGACGGCGGTCGTGTTGCTGGGGGCCTCTATCCTGATGTGCTTCATCGGGCGCGTGAATGTGCTGCATCTGGGCGGGCTGTTCGCCGTCGGTATGGCTCTGGCTTTCATCCTGCTGCTATTCTCACCTGGTCGGGCGGCGCGGGTCGAGTCCTACCTGGGCGCAAAAATCTTCCCGCACACCAACGCCGAAGAGATCTTCAGTACGCAGGACGAAGGGTACCAGGCGCAGCAATCCCGGATTGCCTTTGCCATGGGCGGGCTCACGGGCGTCGGGCCAGGCAAGAGCATCCAGCGTGATTTTCTGCCTGCACCTTACAACGACTTCATCTTTGCAATCATTGCCGAGGAGTACGGCATCGCCGGGGCGCTGGGGGTGCTGGGCTTTTTCGTCCTGCTGCTGTTCCGGGGGTTCATCCGGGTAGCGCGGCGAGCGCCCGACCCACTGGGCCTTTTTCTGGCTGTCGGCATCACAACGACCGTCGTGCTCTACGCATTCGTTCATGCAGGCGTGGCAAGCGGTCTTCTTCCGGTGACGGGCCTGCCTCTTCCATTTGTGTCCTACGGAGGGACATCCCTTGTGGCGAGCGGATTGATGATCGGCATTCTGTTAAACGTATCCAGGCAGGTGCAGTCCGCTCCTGGGGCGGCATAAAAGGTAAAAGGTAGTGGCAAGCTCAGAACCAACCTATTCTGCGGAACCCGGCGCGCCCCGCATCCTCTTTGCCGGCGGCGGGACGGGGGGGCACGTGTATCCGGCCATCGCCATCGCCGACGCAGTCAAACGCATTGCGCCGCTGGCGGCTGTTGCTTTTGCTGGCACGCGGGAGCGCATGGAGTGGGAGGCGGTCCCGAAGGCCGGCTATGCCATCCATCCCATCACCGTGAGCGCGTTCCACCGCAACCAGTGGCGGCGCAACCTGGGTTTCCCGGTGAAACTGTTGCAGGGTTTCCTGCAAAGCTGGTCGCTGGTGGGTGCTTTCGATCCGGATGTGGTAGTCGGAACGGGCGGGTACGTGTCCGGGCCGGTGCTGC
>CBDUBU010000165.1:0-8752 GCA_965365465.1 uncultured Rhodothermaceae bacterium | reverse complement strand
CCTGGCCAACCTGGGCACGGCGCCCCGGCTCCCCTGCCCTGCAAGGAGCAAGTCGAGGTCGTCATCTGCATCGTAATCGCCCCCTGCAAGAACAGCCGGGAAGACACCCGCGAGTGCAATGAATGCGGTAAAAGCACCGCTTCCCTCATTTCGGTAAACACGGGTGGCCCCTTTTGCCAGCATATCAGGAGCGCCCGCGCACACGATGTCCGGATCGCCGTCATTATCTACATCCGCCCACAACGTCGCGCCGGCAAGGTTTGCTTCCAGGCTCGTGTCAACGGCAACAAACCGTCCATCGTCATTGCGGAACAACTGGAGGATTCCACGAAGCAAAAAGGGGCCCGTGCGGCCGCCGCTTACAAGCAGGTCCGGATCCCCATCCAGGTCGTAGTCGCCCCATGACAGGGAGCCGAAAACGACGCCGGGCAAACCTGAATCGGTATCAACGAACTGCCCGTTTCCTTCGTTGCGGTAAATAGCTGTGATGAAAGGGCCTTCTGTGGAAGCCCCGGAGAGGGCCAGGTCGAGGTCGCCGTCCAGGTCATAGTCGGCCCATGCGGAAGCGCCCATAGCCACGCCGGGCAGCCCTGATCCGGATTCGGCGAACACCCCGTTTCCCTCGTTCCGAAACAACCCGGAGATATACTGATTTTCGTCCAGCGCTCCGGTAAGGAGCAGGTCCGGATCTCCATCATTGTCATAGTCGGCCCAGGATACGGAACTGCTGAAAACACCGGGCAGGTTTGCATCAATAGCTGTGAACCTGCCGTTGCCCTCGTTCCGGAGCAGGTGAAGAATGGGGGCGTAAGGTGAAAACCGATCTGAAGTTCCCGTCACGACAAGGTCAAGATTACCGTCTCCGTCGAAGTCGTTTGCAGCGGCGGAGCCAAGCCACAGGCCCTCGGACATGGATACGCCGGCAAGCCGGACGTAATTCGTAGTCAGAGGAAGGACGCCCGTTCCTGCGCTGTCAGAAAACGGCCCACGATTTTCATAGATGCCGGACAGCAGGGAAGGCTCAAAAAGAAAACCTTGATTGCCTGTGAGGAGAAGGTCCAGCGCGCCGTCCCGTGTAACGTCAGCCCATGCGTGCGAGCCAAACTGAACACCCTTCAACTGCTGTCCTACCTGATAGAACGTAAAGGGTTGCGCAGAAAGAGGACTAACGAGCAACAGCGCGGCGAGCAGTAAGCCGGCTGCATACTTCCTTTGCAGCGGCGCTGGCAGCATAGGCAGCCATTTTCCTTTCGGGCCGCTGTTTGATGTTGAACGATCCACGGATTGGAGAACCTTGTAGTTAAAAAATGGGAGGTAAGGGCAAGTCAAGGCTGAATGGTGAAGGTTGCTTCCTGAGCGAACGGAGAGCCTGCATAGCTATGGTCGATGGACTGCACGCTCCAGTAATATGTGCCGGGAGACAGGTTTTTCAGATGCCACATCCTGCCGGGGCCGGCATTGCCTGCTTCCGGAAGCTGCCTTGTTCCATCTGACGCGAGCGCTGCGGGTGAGAGAACCTCAGCGCCGCCCGGGCTTCTGCCTACACGCACGCTGTAAGTCAGACCCTTAGAGGGGGTAGTGTCGTCTGTTCCGGGACCCCAGCTAAAGCGGACGGTGGAACCATCCATCGTTGCCTGAAGCGATCCGGGAGCCGAGGGTGGGGCGTTTAACTGAACAATGGGTTGTTCCTTTTGGGGAATGTTCACTACATCGTCAATATATAACTGAAAAAAAGGCGATCCTTCCCGATCCCGACCCGTTAACGAAAGATCGAGGTCATAGTCTCTGTCAATGTCAAAAACGGCTGGTGCGCCGGCGGCAACCTTCGCCAGAGGACCACAATCATCGCTGGCGCAGGGATTGGGCCAGCGCTGCAAGACGCCGTTCTGATTTCTGTAGAATCCGCTTTCATACGAACCCAATGGGCGCGGAATGCCGCTCTGGACGAGGTCCAATTGCCCATCATTGTCGATGTCCGCCCAGATGATTCCTCCCAGCGCTGCATTCTCAAGTGCTGTCGTCACCGGCGCGAACCGGTCATTCCCTTCGTTTCTGTAGATACGTGTGTAAGCATCAAACAAGGTGAAACCCAGATTGCCTCCATTCATCGCAACATCCAGGTCTCCGTCATTGTCCATGTCGCCCCAGGCTACGGTTCCATGTGCAAGGCCCTGAAATCCAGCCCGCAAGGGGGTGAACGTATCATTGCCGTCGTTTCGGAAGACATCGCCTACGTACGATTGGCCGTTCGTAAGTCCTGCTATCAGCAAATCCAGATCTCCATCGAGGTCATAGTCACCCCATGCAATATCTCCATAGGCAACATTCGGCAAAGCATCCGGAATTTCGATAAACGACTCATCCTTGTTTCGGTAGAGGCGCGTTACGTATTCGCCGGTGTCCTGAACGCCGGAAAGAACGAAGTCGAGGTCGCCGTCGTTGTCGAAGTCAGCCCATGCGGCGGCTGCGCCGTAAACCCCTGGAAAGGATGCAGCTAGGGTGAGGGGGAACCCGCCGTCGAAACGGTAAAGTCGCGCCACCGGTTCATAAGGCTCATCGGTGCGCGTAGCGCCTGCGAGCAAGAGATCCAGGTCGCCATCGTTGTCATAATCCCCCCAGGCCGCATCACTGAGCCAGACAGGCTCTGCGAATTGTTGCGAAAAGACGAGGTGCCGGGGGCCTCCCAGGGAGGGTGTGATTCCGAGGTGTCGGTAAAGGACCGTCACCAGTTCAGGGTTTTGTCCGAATCCGACCTCAGTAGTGCGCCCCGTGAGCAGCAGGTCTACGTTTCCGTCTGCATTGTAATCGGCCCATGCGGTCGTGCCGCCATAAACAGGAACGCCCATGTTCTGAATGGACAAGAAGTTGTAGGGCTGGGCCGACGCCGCGATGAGCGTAACGTAACAGGCAACCGAGAGACCAGCAAAGACTCTGGCCTGTCGGCGAAGCGAGAGATGAGTTGTCATGTATCAGGTTAACGACAAAGGCTTTCCGGGCAGGGCGAAGATACGCAGCGATGCCCTGCATAGGAAAGCACAAAAAAACCTGCCGGACCCGCAAGCGCCTGTTTCCAGAGGGATGCCCGCAGGTCCGGTTGTTAAAGCACCATCATTTTACACGGCAGGTCCGACCTCGCGGCAGGCTCCCCGTGCCCGTAGACTGTCTACACCTGTTGAGGCACTACGTAAGGCTCACGGTAGTCACGGGTCAACATGGCGTTTGCCTCTTCGTCACCGACGAAACGTTCACTCGCTGGATCAAATTCCAGCACCCGCCCAAGCCGGAACGAGATGTTGCCCAGGTGCGCCAGGGCGGAGGACAGGTGCGCCGTTTCGACAGGCCCGTTCAGGATCGACTTGTCACGGCTGCGAACGGCGCTAACGAAGTTCCGGTAGTGGTCGCCGCCTTCCTTGCGGGTGGGGCCGGGTTCGCGGTCTTTGCCCAGATACGTTTCGTACGTGTCATATCCCTTCACCACCATGTATCCCTCTGTTCCGTAGAACAGGTTGCCTACACCCGCGCCATCTTCGAGGTTGGTGGCCCAGGGGCGAACCTCAAACTCGATCATCTTTTTCTCCTCCGGGTACAGATAAGAGGAGGACAGTACCTCTGGGGTTTCTTTTGCGTCATCCCACAGGAATTTCCCCCCCATGGAAGCAATTTTTGTCGGCAGCCCGACATCCAGCCCCCACATACACATATCGGTTTCGTGAATGCCCTGGTTGCCGATGTCTCCGTTGCCGTATTCCCAGTGCCAGTGCCAGTTGTAGTGAACGAGGTTGCGGGTGAAAGGCTGCATCTGCGCAGGTCCTGTCCATAAATCGTAATCAAGTCCTGCCGGGACAGGTTCGACGCCTTTGTTTCCTATGTCTCCGCGCCAGCGGAAGACCAACCCACGCGCCATATATACTCTGCCGATAAGACCGTTTCTCAGGTGTTGCACGGCCTCCTGCAATGCAGCGGAGCTTCTGAGTTGAACGCCGTGCTGCACGATGCGGCCGTACTTGTCGGCAGCCTCCATCATTTTTCGCCCTTCCCACACATTGTGCGAGCCTGGTTTCTCGACATAAACGTCTTTACCGGCCTGGCACGCCCAGATCGTAGCCAGCGCGTGCCAGTGGTTAGGGGTTGCAATGCCTACGACATCGATATCTTTGTCATCATAAACGCTTCGCAGATCTTGCACCGTCTGCACTTTTTTGCCGTACTCACCCTCAAAATCTTTGGCGCGTTCCTGAAGCACGTTCTGGTCCGGGTCGCAGAGCGTGGCGACTTCCACGTTTTCCTGCTCCATGAATCCGGAGATGTGACTTTTACCTCGCCCATTGACGCCGAGCACAGCAGCGCGAATTCTGTCATTAGCGCCGAAAGCGCTTCGGGGTACAAAGAGGGGAGCAGCAACCGCGGTTGCTGCTAGGGCTCCGCTGGTGTTTTTAATGAAAGCCCGGCGGGTCAGATCGTAGCGGTCGCTGTTCATGGCTGTGCCTCATCAGGTCGGTAGGGAAAGCAATGAGAACAATATAGGGGTGAAATATGCACGAGGCGACCCAAAAGATTATTTCGGCGAGTGCAATAGCATACATGGACTCGCCTTACATGGCAACCCTTCGTGCGAGAGGTGTGAACCTATCCCGAAATAATGTGGTAAACTAACCCCTGAAGCTTGCGATAGATCTTCCGATTGAAAGACCGTAGAGATGCCAGCAACCACGCATAGACTATAAGCGCCTGAACAATGAACAGACGGCAAGAAAAAAAGAAGGGCAACTATCTGCGTTACCTGTGGGCCATGCCCACGACCTGCCTGGGGCTGGTATTCGTTCCGCTTGCCCTCGCTACCGGCGGCCGACTTTCGGTAGTGCAGGGGGTTCTGGAAATACACGGAGGCATCGTGCGCTGGTTTCTGACGCATATGATCCCGATCCGGGGCGGCGCGGAGGCAATGACCCTGGGGCACGTAATTCTTGGACGCACAACGCAATCCCTCCAGCGATGCCGCGTACACGAACAGGTCCATGTCAGGCAGGTCGAAAAATGGGGGATACTTTTTGTCCCCGTTTATCTACTCGCCGGCCTTACTGCTTTGCTTCGCGGGCAGGATCCCTACCGGGACAATTGCTTTGAGCAGGAGGCTTTTCACGCAACGAAGCGGAGCCGTTCGCTGTAAACGGGCAGAGCGGCTCAGAATAGGTGGCCAAGCAGCCAGTAAAGGATGACGAAAAGAATAATGGTCGTTATGCAGCCGCCGCCGAGCTTTTTGGCTCCATAGCCCGCTATCAATGCGCGAAAGATATTGTTCATACAGTTATCAGGTTAAGGTTGTCGCCGGTGGGTATGGGTAATGCCGCCTAATATCCTGTTATGCGCGCTGAGGGTCAATTACCAGGCTCTCTTCCTGTGTAACATTCCGGCTATAGCTCCATCGCCAGATTCAGAGAGGGTTTCATGCCTCGTACACACGCACCTGATATTGCAATCCTGCTGAGAATTTTGCATTTGGCGTAACAACGTGCTTTTTCTTTTCGTTTCATGTATTTTTCATTACGTTGGCTGAACAGGATGTGTTCGCAGCCGTAGTTGGTCTGATTTCCTCGAACAAGTCTCCACTTTCCCATCGTATGCTGTTCATCTCGTTCGGGTTGAATTACGAAACAGCCTCTGTAGGGGTGCGTGAAGCTTTTGCGCTGAATGAACAGAAGCAACGCGCCTTCTACAGAAGTCTTCAGCTATCTGACGACGCGGAACTGATCGTACTCTCAACCTGCAACCGCACGGAAGTGTATCTTTATGGAACACACGATGATGCCCGGATCGTAGAGCAGGCCCTGGCCGAACAGGCGGGCGTAGCCTGGCCTGCCGACGAGGCATTTGTCTTGTACGATGAGGCGGCAGTGCGGCATCTGCTTCATGTCGCAAGCGGATTGAAATCCATGGTGCTCGGCGATGCGCAGATCCTTGCGCAGGTAAAGGAAGCGTACCGGGTAGCGGTAGATGAGGAAAAGGTAGGCGCAGTCCTCCACCGCCTGATGCATACGGCATTCAGGGCGGCAAAGCGGGTCGTGACCGAAACGGCGGTGACAAGCGGAGTTCTCTCAGTGTCTGGCGCAGCGGTAGCCATGGCGCAGTCTCATTTTGAACAACAGTCACGCGGAGGGCTTGCCGGTCGGAGAGCGCTGCTCATAGGGGCCGGGCAGATGGGCAGTCTTGCACTCTATGCCCTCAAGAAATACAGGCTGGCTTCTCTGTCCGTGACGAACCGCTCGGTTGCTCGCGCACGAACTGTTGCTGCTGCTGCAGGAGCCTCGGTTGTGCCCTGGGGAGATAGATACGAGGCTTTGCGTGAAAGCGACTTGATTATCGTGGCTACCAGTGCCGAAGCGCCTGTGTTGCGGGCAGCGCATCTGCCTGCACAGAAGAAGAGCCTCCCCGTTCTGGTGATTGACATTTCCATCCCGCGCAACGTTGACCGCACTGCCGAAGAAATACCGGGTTATCGCGTCCTTGACCTGGATGCCCTGAAGGATTGGATGGCGCGTGTAGAAGAAGGACGGCGGGCAGAAGTGCCGGTTGCGCAAAGCATCTGTGAGAGCCTGCTGGCTGAATTCGTTTCCTGGATGTTTCACCAGCAAGCGCTGCAACCTGCCGTCCAGGCCATTCGGGAAACGTTCGAGCGTATCCGCATTCAGGAAATTGAGAGACATCACCACCGCTTTGACGCAATCGACCGGGAAGAGTTGGACAGCATCACCCGTTCGATCATGCAGAAAATCCTTGCCATTCCCATCGTGCGCCTGAAAAGCACGGATCCGGAAAGCATCGACTTCGTTCGAGGCATTCGGCTGTTGCAGGGGCTGTTCACCAGGCCGTTGTGCGATGACGATTCCGGATCGGATACGGCGCCTGCCGAAAGCCTTGCCGACCTGGCGCCCTCCTGTATGGGCAAAGCAAACCCGGATGCTGTAACAGCGCAGGAAGAAGCCGTCGAGGAATTTATCAGATCCATCCTGTTGCCTCCGCGCTGACTTCGGCGCTCGTATGATCCCTGATCCGCTTATTCTGGGCACAAGAGGAAGCGCGCTCGCGCTCTGGCAGGCCGAGTATGTCCGTTCCGTTCTGGCAGACCGGGAAATGCGTGTGCAAATCCGGGAGATCAAGACAAAAGGAGATCGTATTCTGGATGTGCCCCTCTCCCAGATCGGTGATAAAGGTCTTTTTACCAGGGAACTGGACGATGCACTCCTGGATGGGCGCATTCACCTTGCCGTTCATTCACTCAAAGACCTGCCGACCAGGCTTCCGCCCGGAATCATTCTGGCTGCTGTTTCTCCACGCGAAGACCCCCATGATGCTTTTGTAGCGCATCCGTCCTTTTCGGGATCGCTGGTTGATCTGCCCGATGGCGCTGTGCTGGCTACCTCGTCGCTGCGCCGACAAGCGCAGCTTCTGGCCTGGCGGCCTGACGTGCGGATAACGTCCGTGCGGGGTAACGTCGGGACGCGGCTTGCGAAGCTCGATGCTGGCGATTGGCATGGGCTTATCCTCGCTGCCGCAGGGTTGAAGCGGCTGGGACTGGCGCAGCGGATACGAAACCTGGTTCCGGAAGAGATCATGCTTTCTGCGGTCGGCCAGGGGGCGCTCGGAATCGTCTGCGCCGCATCGCAGGAGCCGACGCACAGGCTTCTGCATGATGCCTTGAACGATCCGGCTGCCTCTACGGCGACGGATGCTGAACGAGCGTTTCTTCGCCGGCTGGAAGGCGGCTGTCAGGCGCCGGTGGGCGCGTATGCTCAAGTCAGGGGCGACAGGCTCTTTCTGAGCGGGTGCGTGGCCGCAACGGACGGCAGCGTGCTCATACGTGGTTCATGGTCCGGCCCTGTTGATCGCCCGGAGTCGATAGGGAGGGATCTGGCTGAGCGCCTTCTGGGTCAGGGCGCAGGCGAGGTGTTGCGCCGGATTCGCTCGCAAACCGGGGGGTAGCGCTCCTACCGCAAGCGTGGGAGCTTTATACCCCTCCCAGTCGTATCTCCTGGCATCCTTCGGATCAAACCTTACGCAGGACGTAACCTCTAAAAACATGGACGATAAGGCTTCAGATCGCTCATTGCCTCATGTTTACCTGTTGCGTGAGTCCACCAGGAATGATCCCTTTGAAGCTGCATTTCAGGAAGCAGGTTTTCAGGTAAGCTCCGTTCCCGTTCTGTCCTACGTGATGGTCAATCAGGAACAACTGCGAACTGCGCTGGAACATCCGGATGTCTACAGCGGGCTTGTTCTGACCAGCCCCCGCGCCGTTCAGGCGCTGGATGAGGCGCTCTGCTGGTTGCCGAGTGAAACCGCCCTCTGGCATACAAAGCCTGTCTTCGTCGTCGGCCCTCGCACAGCCGCAGACGTACGCGCTATCGGGTTCGATCCAGCAGGAGCCGACAGCGGCTCAGCTCATCAACTCGCTGACTATCTGGTTGCCGCTTCCTTTTCCGCTCCACTTCTTTATCTCTGTGGAAATCGAAGGCGCGATACGCTTTCCAGTCGTTTGCAGACAGCGTCGATTCCCTTTGAAGAACTTTGCGTCTATGAGACACATCTGCGTACGGATGCAAAACTCGATGACATCGCGCCTGGAGACTGGGTGGTTTTCTTTAGCCCTTCAGGGATAGAGGCGGTTGTGAATATGAAAGGATCGGGTGTGCTAGACGGGCGGAAAGCCGCCATCGGGCCAACCACCGCAGATGCATTGCGGCAGGCAGGCTGGCGT
>CBDUBU010000164.1:0-8784 GCA_965365465.1 uncultured Rhodothermaceae bacterium | reverse complement strand
GATTTAAGTATTCTGTAGGAGGTCGTATCCATAAGTGCTTTTCAAGGGCAACAAAAAACCCCTCGCCGGAGATCGGGGAGGGGCTGTGTTCTGCTACGATAGCGATGCGCTCAAGTGAAGCAAGTGTGTCTTCTGTTGTGTAAAGCGCAATCTGTACATGCCTCTCCCTTGCCTGACGGGCAACAACAACACGCCCTGCAACAGCGCGTCCATATCGTCAATTCGGGTAAAGGCATACGATTCTGAGTTCGGATACAGGAAGCAACCCTGATTTCGCTTACTGGAACGACGAATCCTGAATGAAGTTCTGCACCCGGCTTGCGTTACAGGCTGAAAGTATGGGTGTATTTCAGAAGAATGGTTCGACTATCAGTTAGCGGGAGAGAAGGCGTAGGAAAGGCGCGGGAACGATTCGTGTTAAGACCTTCGTTGTAGACGATCCACAGGTCGTTGCCCTCTCGGAAGTTGTAGCGGAAGCGCACGTTGGCCGACACAGCTTCTGTAGCGCTGTTGTACTGAATGAAAGCGTTCGTGGAGAGGTTGGTATTCAAGGCTGTGCCAATCCGAAGCCGCGCGATATGCGCATCGAATCCCTGATTTCGATCCGGGAAGCGGACGCGGTCCCAGTGGTATTCGCCTGTAAGCTCCAGGTGCGGCGAGACGTACCAGACGGGGGTGAGACCCACAGCGAGCCGCCAGCCATCGTAAAAGGAGCCGGCGCTGACGGCTATGCCGAGTTGTAACAACTGTGTTCTCGGCATCGAATACGAGACGGTTCCCTGATAGAAAGAATAGGTCCCGGCGGGCACCTCGGCATCTCTGGCAATGGCAAAAGGAAAAACAAGATCTTCGACAAGCACCTTTGCTTCTACGAGGGCAGTTCCCCCGGATCTTCTTCCTAACTCCCATTCCGGGCCGATTTCAGCGGATTCCACGCTGCGGTCTTCGTTGCGCATGAAGACGATTCCCCGCACGCCGAGGGTGTGGTAGAGCAGATCAGACCCTGCGCCGGGAAGCCAGCTATAAGAAACCGTGTTGTCGAAAAGCAGATAATTGGTGCGCTGTACGAATCCGATACCCGGATTGTAGTGTCGCCCGGACCAGACCATGCCGACGTTGTATCCTGGTCCCTGGCGCCGGCGGCGTTCGAGGTTGGCTACAAACAGGGCGGTGTTAAACGCATCAAGGGCTGACGCTTCGATAAGGTCGCTGTCGAACGTCTGTGCCCACTGGAGGGTGAGGTAGTCATCTCCTGCCAGTCGGAACACGCCATCGAGACCGTAAGCAGCATTATAACTGCCGTCTGTGCCGATGCGGGTGGTGCTCATGCCGCCTGCATAGGAATAAGGGTTAAAAGCGCGTCGTCTGAGTCGGAAAACCCCGAAGTTCTCGGAAGGCAATGCGCCGCTCTCCGCTGTTTGCATATTCAAGGCGCCGAGATCCCACTCTCCGACCCTGCCTACGAGACGGGCGCCGCCAATGATGGGCACCTGCACTCCCTGTTCCGTAAGCCCGATTCGGCGGCTGTGAAACAGGCGGCTGACGCCTCCCGTTCTGAATTCGAGAATGGATGCACGTTCCTGAAAAAACTGTCGCTTCTCAGGGTAAAACAGAGAGAACCGCGTGAGATTGATCTGCTGGTCATCTGCTTCTACCTGCGCGAAGTCCGTGTTGATGGTAAGGTCGAGGCTGAGATTGTTTGTCAGTCCATATTTAAGGTCTCCGCCGATGTCCCGCTCGACGTTGTTATCGCTGAGGTAGGCAGCACGTGCGTCGTTCCACCGGTTAGCCTGAGACAGGCCGCTGAGTATATAGGGAGTAACGTATACAGGGTTGTGCGGATATATCCCTTCCAGCACCATTTTTCGGCCCAGCGAGGGCTTCAGAAAGCCCCAGTTGATGCTCGGAGGGACGGCGGGATAAATCAGGCGCTCGCTTCTGCGGGCAACTTTGCGTTGCACGCTGAATCCCATGACTACCCGCCCGTTTTCAGATTGGAAGCGCAGGCTTGAGAAGGGAATTCGCAGTTCTGCAAACCAGCCCTGGTCATTCACGACGGTTTTCACGTCCCAGTAAGTGTTGTAGCTGGTATTGAGCCAGCCTCCGCTCAGAACGCCGCCGCCGCTTGCGTCGTTGGAGACCGTTGCATCCCTGCGGATGCCTGCCGGTGTGGTCGTGAAAAGAATGGCGTTCTCGTTGTCATTGTAAGTATCGAGCATGATCTCGAAGTGGTCGTCGCCGCTGAGACGATCCCGGTACAGGGTATTGGCGCGAATGCCGTGCGGATCGGTATCGTAGGCCCGGAGCGAGAAGTAGAGATACTGGTCGTCATAGGCCACACGAATCTCTGTTTTCTGGGTAGGCGGCTCTCCGGGATCAGGTTCGTATTGTACGACAGGAAGCGGCTCCGCAACGTCCCAGGCCGGTTCAAAGCTCAAACCGTCCAGGATGACAGGTCCGTGCAAACGAGGCACGACCAGCGGCTCCGGCGTCTGTGCCATTGCACCGCCGACCGCAAAAAGACAGAAGCACAAGAGTGCTATCGTGCGTTTCGGCAGGTAGCGCATGATAGATGAACAGAAGGAACAGGCAATCAGAGTTCTTTGATGCGGAGGTTGCGAAACTCGATGCGATGGCCGTGTCCGAGAAAGCCCAGATAGCCGCTCGGGTTGAAAAGTCCGGGGTGGTCTTTGCCATCGACAGTATCTGGTTTTCCGGCTTCAGCAATGTTTGCATCCAGGATCACAGCCCCGTTCAGGGTAACCTTAATGTGGTTGCCATCGGCCACGATCTCCTGCTCGTTCCATTGACCTGTCGGTTTGAGATGTCCACGCTCCGCAGGAACCACTCCGTAAATCGACCCGTGGTACTGCCAGGGCTTCAATTCTGCCCATTCGGTTGCTTCATCATCCAGGATCTGGATTTCCATGCCGTGGTAGGCAGCGTCCTCGCCCTTTTCTGCACGGATGCCGACTCCATTGTTGCCTCCAGGCTCCAGCTTGAACTCGAAGCGAAAGATAAAATCACTGTACGGTTTCTCTGCGTACAGATTCCCGCCACCTTCCTTCAGGCACACCAGGTTGCCATCCTGAACGGCATATCCACCCGTATCGCCGGTCCAGCCTGAGAGGTCTTTGCCGTTAAAAAGAGACGTGAACCCCGGCTCTACTTCCGGCGCGGATGTCGCCGATTTCTTCGAGGAACTGCAACTGGAGATAGTCAGCGCCAGAAACAGCACAAACACGCAGCTGAAGAGACGTTTTCTTTCCATGATATGATTATAGATCTGGTTCGTAAGACCTGGAAGGCCAGCGCTTCTTCTATTGTCAAAGGTACGACGGGCAACATTATATAAAACCCCTTGCTCCTCAAAAATCGCGGGATGTAAGCGACAAGTCAGGGTTGCGCACAGGGCAGAAGGACAACGGTCAAGACCATGCAAAAGCAACGATTGATCGGGAAGGCTAACGGAAATGACTGTCTAGCAGCGCACGAAGCGCCTGTCGGGCGCGGTGCAGTCTGACCCGCACTGCTCCTTCGTTGATTTCCAGTACACGCGCTGCTTCTGCCGTAGAAAGCTCCTCCATGTCGCGAAGAATGACAACCAGCCTGTAGTCATCAGGAAGCTGGTCAATGGCGCGGCGAACAAGCTCACGCCTCTCCGATTGTTCGGTTGCGCGGTCGGGTCTCCAGGGTTCAAAATGTTGAACATACATGCCCATTCTGAAGCCGGGCTGAAGCTGCTCGATGTCTTTTTCTTCAAGGGGTTGTGTCCGTCGAAGTTTGCGGAGTGCGCCGCGGGCCTGGTTAATGCCTATGCTATAGAGCCAGGTCGTTACTTTGGACTCGCCTCGAAAGGTGTGGAGACGTTTGAATGCTTGCAGGAAGGTTTCCTGCATGACGCTGCGCGCTTCGTCCTCATCCCGGACAATTCGAACCAGTACACGAAAAAGGCGTGGGCTTTCCTGCACGACGAGTTGCTCGAATGCGGCATGATCCCCTCTGAGAAGGGCCTCAAGATCAAGTTGCGCTGGCGTCACGGGGCGAGGAGGTTGCGGCACAAGCGCTCTGGGGTTGAACGCAAATGGAAAAAGGGAAAAGATGTTGAAACAAGTATGTTTTAGGTTGCAGGGCGTTTCCGGTTCCTCAGAGTGCTTGCTCCGGGCAGATTGGACGATAAGGTCCCACGCAGCATCCGCAGGTTTTCGGAAAAAGGAGGTGGCTGACTGTAATCTGGCTACAGTGCGTCAAGCATAAAAGATTTTGTATTAGCGATTTGATGGAATAGGTGGTTTTTTATAGTGTATTTCAAAACAGGAGTAACGAAATGCTGCTATCCAAGAGCGCCGAGTACGGAATCCGGGCTTCTCTTTACCTGGCAACGCTGAAGCGTGACGGTTTCGTATCGATCCGAGACATCAGCGACGAGCTAAACATCTCTTTCCACTTTCTGACTAAAATCTTTCAGAAGCTGACCCAGGCAGGGTTGATGAACTCTTTTCGGGGGCCTAATGGAGGAATCATGCTGGCCCACCCGGCTGAGAAAATAACGCTGCTCGATCTCGTCACAGCCATCGACGGGCCGGAGCTTTTCACCGAGTGTGTGCTCGGCTTGCCGGCGTGTGGAAATCAGCACCCGTGCCCGCTCCATGAGGGGTGGGCCAAAGAGCGTCAGCGCCTGAGAACCATGTTTGAGAAAATGAATCTGGCTGAAATGGCGGAACGGATCGACGAGTTTGATTTCCGGCTTAAAGATCTACAGCAGATAAACGTAGAGAAAGGCCGGAATTAATATGCTTTCGCAAAAACCACGCGCCCCTGCGATGGTTTCCCGGTCAGCATGTCTATTCCCGGCTCTATTTCCTGATCTATGGGGATGCAGCGAATGGTTGCTTTTGTGTCCTCCTTGATCCGGGCCTCCGTCTCCGCCGTGCCGTCCCAGTGCGCCAGAAGGAACCCACCCTTTTCTTCCAGCACCTCCCTGAACTCAGCGTAGGAGTTTACTTCTGTCGTGTGTTCTTGCCGGAATTGCAGCGCACGGTCAAAGAGGTTCTGTTGGATGGCATCGAGCGTTGAACGTATGCGTTCAGCAATGCCTTCCTGATGGATGCTCTCCTTCATGCGTGTGTCGCGGCGCGCCATCTCAATCGTGCCGTTTTGCACGTCCCGAGGACCAATGGCAAGCCGCACCGGCACGCCCTGCACTTCATACTCGTTGAACTTCCACCCCGGTCGCTGCGACTCGCGGGCATCCAGCTTGACTGAAACGCCTGCCTCCTTCAATGACTGCTCCAGGCGGTGCGCTGCTTCCAGCACAGCCGTTTTTTCATCTTCCTTACGATAAATGGGGATCAGTACTGCCTGTGTTGGAGCGAGGCGAGGGGGGAGAATGAGGCCCTGATCGTCGGAATGCGTCATAATGAGCGCGCCGATCAGTCGGGTGGAAACGCCCCAGGAAGTGGCCCACACGTATTCGAGTTCGTTCTCTTTATTCTGGAACTGGCAGTTAAAAGCCCGTGCGAAGTTCTGGCCCAGAAAGTGGCTCGTTCCTGCCTGAAGGGCCTTTCCGTCCTGCATCAGGGCTTCTATGCAGTAGGTCTCCTCGGCGCCTGCAAACCGCTCGCTCGCCGTCTTGGCGCCCTGAATGACGGGCACGGCCATGAATTCCTGCGCGAAGGTGGTATAAACACCGAGCATCCGAAAGGTTTCTTCTACGGCCTCTTCCCGTGTCTCATGGGCGGTATGGCCTTCCTGCCAGAGAAACTCCATGGTGCGCAGGAACAGGCGCGTGCGCATTTCCCAGCGTACGACATTCGCCCACTGGTTAATCAGAATCGGCAAGTCGCGCCACGACTGGATCCATTTGCTGTACGTATCCCAGATGATGGTTTCCGAAGTGGGACGCACGATGAGATTCTCTTCGAGGCGAGAGGCCGGATCAGGGATCAGCGCTCCGCTCTCGTCGATGGTCAAGCGGGAATGCGTTACGACGGCGCATTCCTTGGCGAAGCCTTCGACGTGCTGCGCTTCCTTTGCCAGAAACGATTCGGGAATAAACAGAGGGAAATAGGCGTTCTCATGCCCCGTTTCCTTGAACATACGGTCAAGGGCATCGCGCATGTTTTCCCAGAGCGCATATCCATTGGGGCGGATAATCATACAGCCGCGCACCGGCGAGTAATCCGCCAGCTTTGCGCTGCGCACGACATCGACAAACCACTGGGAGTAATCGCTACTGCGGGGCGTGATAGCGTCGGCCATTGTATACAGCTATGAATTGTTTTAAGTACAGGTTCCGGAGCAGCGAAGTGCGGGGGCCGGTAACTTGCAGGAAGCGCAAACCGGCGTGGTTTTTGCGATCAAATAAACCAGCCCATGTTACCTGCAAGAGGCAGGGGGCGTCCATTAGAGCACAAGAACTTCACTGGCGCCAGGGAGAAATAAAACGGGCAATATACCGGCTCCTTACAGAGATTGCAAAACTCGTAGTTATTGGAAAATCCTTACTGTGCTCTTAACATTCTGATAGGAACAGGCGTACCTAGATGGAAAGACCGTGCGATGATCGGCGGTCACGCATTTTTAAGAGGGAGTTGCCATGAATCTGTCTTCCAAGTTTAACGCATCTGTCACGCGGCTCACTGGGCTCCCGATGCTGGTTCTCGTGCTGGTCGGTCTGACTGGCTGTTATACGCAGATGGGCGTCGTAGAACGCCGGTATGACCGAGAGCCGGATTACGTCGAGGTCGAAGAGCGTGATGATGAGGATGTCGTCGTTACACGCTACTACTATGACGACGAGGACGACTATTACCACAACGACCCGTACCGCTACAGGCGTTATTTCGACCGGTTCAGTTTCGGGATCGGGATGTATTATGATCCCTTCTGGAGCCATTCGTACTGGATGGACCCTTTCTACTATGATCCATTTTTCTCTATAGGATGGGGGTACTATCCGTCCTACTGGGGGTATTATAACCGTCCGTTCTATTCCGGTTATTATCCGGGGTATCTGAACGTGTACGGGCCATACTATGGAGGCTGGCGGTATGACGCGCCCTATGCCATTCGCAAGCGAGGCTTTTACGAACCGCGCGGCAGCACGCTCGGACGCGGCGCTCTTACCGGCGTTGGCGGAGCCGGACGCGGGTACGACCGGGGCGATACGAGAGCACGGGGCGCGGCGGGGCGCGGTTATACGGACTCGGACAGTGACGGTACATATACGCGTGGAACAACGGCACGGAGTGTCTCTCGCGCAGGGACAGGTTCATCCACACGGAGCGGTGCAGCCACGCGCTCCTCGACGCGCGGTCGCAGCGTGAGCGGGACAGAGAGCCGGGGAACTACGGGCCGCTCGACCTATGGGGAGCGCGGAAGAAGTTCAGATGCTACTGGCACCTACGGGCGCTCAACTTCGCGCTCTTCCGGCAGCCGGGGAACTACAGGCAGTTCCACCACCTCACGCTCAACAGATGATAACAACAACGGGACCTACGGACGTTCGACCTCACGTTCTTCGGGAAGTCGGGCCGGCAGGTCCTCTTCGGGAGAAAGCGGCAGCAGGGAAAAGTATTCTCCGCCTCCTTCCACCCGCAGCAGCGGCAGTTCGGGACGCTCTTCTGGCAGCAGCGGAAGTGTAGATCGTTCATCCAGCAGGAGCAGCGGATCTTCCGGACGTTCTTCTTCCCGGAGCAGCGGCAGTTCAGGCTCCTATTCGAGCGGGCGATCTTCGTCAGGAAGCAGCAGTGGCTCCGTAGGAAGATCTTCGTCATCGAGCGGTTCATCTTCTTCTTCGGGCCGGTCATCTAGTTCTTCAGGAAGTTCAGGTCGCAGCAGCCGGAGGTAGCCGGTCGGTCTTCAGTTGGAGATGTGCGCCCGGGTGACAGCGCCCTGAGCCGGGATGGGGCCCGTGCGTTTCGCGCGGGCCTTTTTTATGGCCGCCCGGTCGGGTGGTTAACGACACAGGCATCTGTATATAAAAAAGATTTACGTCAGTCTGACGAATTACATAGAGCCATGAGACCAGATAACACCTTCACGATGATGTCACGCCTTGCCTTCACGTTGTTGCTGGCAGGAATGTTTTTGCCACAACGAGCAGCGGTGGCGCAGACTGGTGAGGACGCATTGCGTTTCACGCAGCGCTTTCCCGCCACAGGGGCCAGAATGATGGGAATGGCTGGCGCCGGGATTGCCGGCGTGCCGGATTATACGGCGCTCGTTTATAACCCTGCAGCGCTGGGGTACTTTCAGTACTCTATGATCGGCGGCTCCCTTAACACCCTCTCCACGCTTGACCAGGGCACCTTTCAGGCGGCAGGAGCCGGCTTTGACGCAGACAACGAAGTGACCCAGACCCGTCTCGGGAATTTTGCCTATGTAGCCAAAGCGCCTACGGCGCGCGGTTCTCTGGTGTTTGCCGCTGCCTATAATCAGGTAAATACGTTTGAGCGGAATCTGGTTTTCGAAGGCGACAATCCCAGCAATTCAATCACTGACTTTTTTATGCCCCTGCCCGGAGAGTTTTCGGTCAGGACGGAGAACGGTGAGTACACCCCCTCTTTCACGCGAGATCTCTCTTTTATCGCGTTTGAGACCTATGCTATCGATCTGGAGCCGTCTCTTGTGGAGGCCGGGGAGACGGTCCCGTTCCTGCCTGCTGTTACGGCAGGCACGGTTCGCCAGACCGGACAGGTTACCGAGGAAGGAGCCATGCGCGAGTTAAACTTCGGCGCGGCGATGGAGTTTGGCGGGCGGTGCCATCTGCGCATGGACGAC
>CBDUBU010000163.1:0-8807 GCA_965365465.1 uncultured Rhodothermaceae bacterium | reverse complement strand
GCTGTTGTCCAGAAAATCACCGTCTTCCTTTACATCCATGTAGCCGCCGCCAACGATCAGGTAGGGTGTGATGCCGCCGCCCACCTGGCTGCCGAAGCGGAGGTCAAGCTCGCCGCCATAGAAGCTCACGTCGCCGAATTCATCGGGAATGCCATCTTCAAAGGCGGTTTCCTCGTTCGTGGTGCGCCAGTAGAAGCCGCGCAGCCCGATGAAGGGCCCGAAGTCAAAGCCTGCATTGACGCCGGCCACTGCACGCGAATCGGGAAGCTCCAGCGCATCGTTGAAATTGATCTGGCCGTACATTGGCTCGACGGCCAGCCGGAAGTTGCCGCCCCGCAACTGCGAAAGCAGCGCGCGGTCCACGTCCGTCATGTCTCCGGAAGGCCGCCCTCCGAGAAAGAGCTTCAACGAAGCGGAAACGGCAGGGTTGAAAACCCTGATCTGGTTGAAGTTGCTGCGCGTCAGTCCTACCTGCGTCAGGTCATCGTCGGAGAAGAGCGTCGAGGGATTGTACCGGTAGGCCAACCCCTCTCCTGCCACGGAAAGCGTGTACCGCTCGGCTACGCTGAACGTGAGGCCCACCCCGGCGTTGGCGTAAATGTATTCGTTCTCTTTCAGTCCGGCCGGGTCGATGCGGATGATGCCTGTTCCCGCCGTGATGAAGGGAAGGACGGTCCCACTCCCCAGGTTGAGGCGAAGCTTGCCGCCGTACCGGCGAATGTCGACATCGCGGGCATTCAGGCCCTTGAGCGCATCGAGCACCACGTCATTTTCGGCGGTAAAGTTTGAAAAGTCCGTCTTGAACCGGTCTCCTATCAGATAGATGCCGCTCAATTCCAGGTACTCGCCGAAACCGAAGCCTATCGCGCCGCCGTACATGAAATCATTGGAGAGGCCCGCATTGTCCTCCCAGTACATCCGGTTTCCGATGGGGGAAAGGGTGTAGCTGATCCCTGTCACCTGCGCGGAAACGGGTTCTGCCAGGCCGGGCAGCAGCAGGCCGACGAGCAGTAAGGCAGCGCCCAAACGCGCAATCAAGGAAGCCGAATTGATGTTTCTATACCTGTTTGTCATAATCAAGTCAGTCGTGTTGTCTATAGTAGCCGTGGATGATCCGGCGCCGCAAGGGACGCCTGGCATACGCAGGGCGGCGTGCGCCCTGAGCAGAACCGCATCAGGTGCGCTTTGTGAGGTTAAGTTGCAGGGCGCCGTTTACCTTGCCGATGCCGTTGTAGCGTGGAGAGAAGAAAGACATGGTCACCCCACTCAGATTAATGTTCCCTTCCAGTCGTGCGCCTTCATCGAGCGCTGTCAGGCGAAATTCGCCAGGCAGCAGAAGCCTGTTGCGTTCATTGTCAAAAGAGCCGCTCGTCCGCAGCCTGACCTCATCGCCTATGATCTCATAGGTGCCTTCTATGAAAAGCAGGTCTGAGGCAGCCCCCTGGAAACGGTATTCCAGCAGAAACCGGTTGTTGGCGGAGAAGCGGAGCGAGGTCTGCCCCGCCACCAGCGTGTCGAGCACATTGGCTGGAGCCAGGATCGACGGGTCCGCGTTAGGGCGGAAAACAAACTGTGTGAACTCGTAGGACCCTATCAGTGCGCTGGTGTCGATGGTATCTTCCTCATTGCTGTCGCAGCCGGAGACTACGGTTGCAGCGAAAATGAACAGCCCCAGAAAAAGGGCGACCGGCAAGCGACGCATCAGATCCATGCGTTTCATGGTATTTGACTTCAACATGTGCATATCGTTTGTTTGGATAATGGCGAATGGGAATGTTTTATAAATCGGAGGTGCGTGGAAAGCCCCGATGCATGAAGAACGTGAACTTGACCTTGAGGCAGGAAAGGGATTCCGACAGGTTCAGGCTTGAAGAGCCTCTGTGCGGCGACGGTCTTCTTTCAGTCGGCAGGACCGTATCGTAACGGCAAACTTTCATGAACCCCTCCACAGAACAAGGTCAACCACGGCGGTCAATACGTTGGCCGGGGATGCCCGTGTGCTGCCTCCAGCGCGAAGCCTGCGCTTGATTAACTAATACCATAACTTCGGTGACAGCATTGCTACGCCCGGATACGCGGTTTGATACGGCGCGTCGTGGCTGAAAAGCCCGATATTACGACTATATAACCTAAACAGCCGTTTCCGACGCTCAGGGAGCGCATCGCTATGCCTTTGCTTTCATGCCTGTCCGGGCCGGAGGCAAAGGCGGGACCTCTGGAATGAAACAGCGCAGAACCGATATGGACGAACGCAGAAAAAACGTACCCTTCGATCCTTTTCACTTTGAACGCAGGGCGCACAGAGGGGAAGCAGTCTCCATCGACGAGACGTTCCGGCAGATTTATGACGGCAACCACTGGCGCAGCGCCGAATCCGTCTCCGGAGAAGGCGCAGAGCGGGCGCAGACGCGGCAGGTCGAGACGGCCTTGCCGGCGCTGCTGACCGACCTGAACGTGGAGATCATGCTTGATCTTCCCTGCGGCGACTTCGGATGGATGCGCGCTGTCCGTCTCCCTGTTTCTCTCTATCTCGGCGCAGACATCGTTCCCGAACTCATTGCCGAAAACCAGCGCCAGTACGGCGCTCCGGACAGACGCTTTCTCAGGCTTGACCTCACACGCGATCCGCTGCCTGCGGCGGATCTGTTGTTCTGCCGTGACTGCCTCGTTCACCTTTCCTTCGAGGACGCGGCAAAAGCGATCCTGCGTATCAGGAGCAGCCGTATCTCCTACCTGCTAACGACCACCTTCCCGGACTGCCCTGAAAACGAAGATATCACCACGGGCGACTGGCGGCCTCTCAATCTGGAGGCGGGGCCGTTCCATTTTCCTCCCCCGCTGCGTCTGGTGAATGAAGGCTGCACCGAAGCCGGTGGGCTGTTCCGGGACAAGAGCCTGGGGCTATGGCGCGTTGCCGACCTGCCTCCGGTTCCATCCGGGGGTGTACCCTGAACCCGCGCCCCTTATTTCACGCAAATTCATGTTTTTCCAGCAGGAGCATCTTTAACATCTGCTGCCGACAACCGATACTTACCTTTGTCAACCCGACTGCGGCACAGGATTTGATGCCTGCATGATTGTACGTTTTGCCTTCCCCTCCCCGGCAATACAATGGAAATAACTTCTCCGGCTACGCAGTTTCTTCCAGCCGCCCGTTCGGCGGTTGAAAAACTTGAGCGACAGATCGCATACTTCAAGGCATCCAGCACGCCTGCCTACCGGATCCTCGATGCCGTTTCCGAAATCGTGATCGTGCTCAACACAGCGCGGGAAATCGTTTATGCCAACCAGGGACTTGCCAGGCTGTTCAAGCCGGGAGAGATAGAGGCTGCGCTGGGCGACCGCCCCGGAGAAGCGCTCGGCTGCATCTATGCGCCCCTGAACAATGGAGGGTGCGGAACGACGGAGTTTTGCCGGACCTGCGGCGCCGCACAGGCCATTCTCAGCGCTCAGCACGGGAAAGAGAACGTCCGTGAGTGCCGGATTCTCAGGGGAGAGAACCGGGAGGCCCTCGATCTGCGCGTGCGCGCCACGCCGCTGGAAGTAGAAGGCGAGCGGTTTACCATTTTCACGGCTTCCGACATCAGCCATGAAAAACGGCGGCGGGCGCTGGAGCGGGTTTTCTTTCATGATGTGCTCAACACGGCAGGCGGGCTTCTCAGCGTCGTGGATGCCATCGGGATTTCAGACCCGGAGGAAAGACCTGAGTTTCTGGAAATCCTCAACCATCTCTCCAGCGAAATAATCGACCAGATCCGTATGCAGCAGGAGATGGAAGCAGCGGAACAGGGCGACCTCATTGTTACTCCCGTCCCGCTCGACGCCATACAGATGCTCGATGAAGTGATCGAGGGTTTCCATTTCATGGCGGCTTCCCTCGGATGCCGGCTCGTGCTCGACCCGGAGAGCCGCCCGGCTGCTCTCTCCACGGATCGGGTGCTGCTCAAGCGCGTCCTGGGCAACATGATCAAGAATGCCCTTGAGGCATCCGAGCCGGGAGGCGTTGTCACGCTCGGTTGCGGCGCGGCAGACGAATGCGTATCGTTCCGGGTGCATAATTCAACTTATATGCCGCGCCACGTACAGCTTCAGGTGTTTCACCGCTCATACTCAACGCGCGGAACAGGACGCGGTCTCGGCGCCTACAGTATGCAACTGCTGACGCACAAATATCTGAAAGGCAGCATCTCCTTTGCCTCCTCGCCCGATGCAGGCACCACGTTTACGGCCAGCTATCCACACGTTTTTCCTGCCGAGGCAGCACCGGCCTGTCCTGTTGAAGCTCTGGCCGTATAGAGCGTGCTTCCGCCCTTTCAGGACATCTACTGCCGGATCGCGCAGGAAGCTTCTATGGCAGGCGACTGGCGCAACGTCTGATAAACGACGCAGTAGCGCTCGGTCAGGCGCATCAGGGTCAAGATCTGCTCTTCGGTTGCATCCGTATCCAGATGAAAATGCAGGCGAATACGCTGAAATCCTACCGGCGCTTCTTTCGATACGCCAAGCGTCCCCCGGAAATCCAGGTCGCCTTCGGCTGTGACGGTCCCTTCGCGAATGTTCACGCCGATGGCGGCAGACACGGCGCCCATTGTGACCCCTGCACACGCCGCCAGCGCCTCCAGCAGCATATCTCCTGAACAGGCTGAAAACCCGTCTCCGCCGGTGGCCGGATGCAGCCCGGCTTCCGCCAGGGCTTTCCCCGTCTCCACCTTGCAGGTTATCCCTTCTCCGAGCCGGGCCTGAGCGTGCAGAGTAATAAGGGCTGCTTCCGGCTGTTCACGATATTTGTGCTTCAGGGGAGCTTGAAGCGCTCGAAATTCATCTGCTTGCATTTGTTTGTGCGGAAGGTCTCGAGGGACACGAAGGGAAACTGTACTTCCGAATAAGACCCCGGTTCTGCCTCCAATCCTGCAATCCATGTCTCATTCCTGCCAGCGATAATCAAACGGGATTGCTTATATTCGGCAATGGAGGCTGTGCAGACCGCCGGCAGGCGCTGCCGCTTCCATTCCTCCTTTCTCTCCAGCCAGCCCTGACATTCAAATGAAGAACGCCATGATATGGACCTTGCTCGCGTGCATGACGCTTGTTTTGCTGTTTGCAGCCTGCACGGATGAACCGTCCGAGAACGTTGCTCCGGAGCCGAAGGCGGCGGGTGTGACGCAGGAAGCCTTTGCCACGACGCCGGAAGGCGCGGAAGTCTCGCTCTTTACGCTTACCAATGCGAGCGGCATGGAGGTGCGCGCCATGAATTACGGCGGCATTATCCTCACCCTCCGCGTTCCCGACCGGGACGGCAACTTTGAGGATGTGGTGCTGGGCTACGACGCGCTGCAAGGCTACCTCGACGAAACGCCCTACTTCGGCGCGATCATCGGACGTTATGGCAATCGCATCGCCGGAGGCGCGTTCACGCTTGACGGCCAGACCTACTCGCTTCCCGTCAACAACGGCCCGAACAGCCTGCACGGCGGCATCAAGGGGTTCGATAAGGTGGTCTGGGAGGCCGCGCCTTTCGAGAACGGCGACGGCAGGGGCGTCGTGTTTACCTACACCAGCCCCGACGGCGAGGAAGGCTATCCGGGCACGCTGAACGCCCGCGTCACCTACACGCTCACGGATGCCAACGAACTGATCTTCGACTATCATGCCACTACCGACAAGGCCACGCCCGTCAACCTGACGCAGCACACCTATTTCAACCTCGCCGGCGACGGGGAAGGCGACGTACTCGGACACCAGATCACCATCAATGCCGAGAGCTTCACCCCGGTGGATTCTACGCTCATTCCGACGGGCGAGATCGCGCCGGTAGCCGGGACGCCTTTCGATTTTACGCAGCCTGCCGCCATTGGCGAGCGCATCAACCAGACCGATAACGAACAGATCCGGTTCGGCGGAGGCTATGACCACAACTTCGTACTCGATGGGCCGGAAGGCGAGATGAAGCAAGCCGCGGTCGTGTACGAACCCACCAGCGGCAGGGTCATGGAAGTCTCGACCACGGAACCGGGCGTCCAGTTCTACTCCGGCAATTTCCTGGACGGCATCATCACCGGCAAGAACGGCCACGTCTACGAAAAACGGTTCGGGTTCTGCCTGGAAACGCAGCATTACCCCGACTCGCCGAACCAGCCGAACTTCCCCTCAACCATCCTCCGGCCCGGCGAAGAGTACCAATCTCGAACCATTTACAAGTTCTCGACGCGGGAATCATAGGCTAAAGCAGGAAAGACGCCTCTCCTGCCGCCGGTTGTCCGGCGCTTCCTGTAGCGGGGTGCGCATCTCTTCCGGGGTATGCGCACCCTGCTTCCCTGTCAAGAGGAAACCTGCCCTGATTCGTCTCATGAAAGCGCGGGGATATTCCGCTTTGCAGTTTCAGACTGATGGAAAAACTGGACCCTGCATCCTGCAATCAGGCAGGTGTGATCCCTTGCCGGAAGCGGAAGGGTCAACTGGAAATTCTGCTTGTCACTTCCCGGACTTCCAGGCGATGGATCATTCCCAAAGGCAACCTGGAGCCGGGCCTCGATGCGCGTGAAACGGCGCGGCTCGAAGCGCTGGAAGAAGCCGGAATCCGAGGCAGCATCTCGGAGGCGCCCATCGGGGCGTACCTTCATGGCGTCCCCCCGAAGCACCGGGTGCTGGCCTTTGTGATGGAGGTCGAATACGAACTTTCGGTATGGGCGGAAATGGAGGTGCGCACGCGCCGCTGGATGCCGCTCCCGGAAGCAAAAAAAGCCGTAGCCGAAGCAGGACTGCGGGCGCTGCTCGGCAAGATCCATTTATGACGCAGGTGCAGGCAAGCGTCTTCCGATTTCATTTCCCGCAAAATTCAAGGCAAATGCCTGCGTTTTTTCTTTTTGTATACAGGTAATCCGCGCGTTGAGGGAGAAACAGGAAGGGGCGCGGAGACCATAGTCTGCTCAATCTTTTCCCTGAAAAAACCATGTCGGAAACCGTTAATCGCCGTCATTTCCTGCGCGGATCGCTCATGGCGGGCGCAGCCGGATTCATAGGTCTGGAAGAACGAACGCTTCAGGACGCTATGGCGCAGGGCGCCGGAGACCGAATCGTACTGCCGCCCCACCTCAGTCCCGCGACCATGCCGACGGGGAAACTGGGATCTCTCACGATCAGCCGCGTCGTTTCCGGCGGCAACCTGCTCGGCGGATGGGCCCATTCGCGGGACCTGCTGTATGTCTCGCCGCTGATGCGGGCCTACAATACGGAGCAGAAACAGCATGAAACGTTTGAACTGCTCGAACAGGCAGGCGTGAACACGGTGCAGGTTGACCTGACGCAGGTGGAGCAGGTCAACAAGTACAAACGCGAACGTGGCGGAAAGCTTCAGATCATCGCCTCGGTGCGCCCGCTGTGGGGACTCTGGAATCAGCCGGCCTGGGATGAGATCAAAAAGAGCATCGATCTCGTCATCGACATGGGGGTAGATACGGTATACATCCACGGGGGGTACGCCGATCAACTCGTCAAAGCCGCCGTCGAAGGAGGACGACAGGAAAACATCCCTTACATCGGCAAAATCATTGAATACGTGCGCGCGCAAGGGCTTCCTTCGGGGCTGGGCAGTCATGCGCTCGAAGTGCCCATCGCGTGCGACCGGGAAGGCATCGAGCCGGACTACTACTTCAAGACGTTTCATCATGACCGTTACTGGTCTGCCACGCCGCGCCAGAACCGCAAGCCCTTCAGCGTCGATGCAGACCGTGAGATCGATCATGGACAGACCCATGACAACATCTTTGATCTGGGTCCCGAGGAAACGGCAGCTTACATGATGGACAAAAAGCAACCCTGGTTTGCTTTCAAAACGCTCGCCGCCGGAGCGATCGATCCTGAGAGCGGATTCCGTTATGCGTTCGAGCATGGCGCGGACTTCATCGTAGTGGGAATGTTCGACTTTCAGGTAGTACAGAATCTCACCCTTGCTACAGAGATCCTGAATGATCTGGAAGATCGCCGGCGGCCCTGGCAGGCATAGGATTTGCCTTAAACCTGTCGTCCCTTTGCCGGAACACAGGTGAAAAGTGGAGCAGGCGCCGGGCAGCCTGGCCCCGAGACGGCGTGATGCTGTCCGTTTGTTTACCGGAGCGCAAAGGCATCCCTGTCTTTGCGCTTTTTTTTGACCCATGCCCGCCGGATGCCGGCCCACAGGGTTTTCCGTTGAATCTTCACGCATGGCATCTATATGAAAAATAATGGGGAAAGGGACGTAGAATCCCGGCATTCTCCTGCCTTCTGTCTTTAACAGAACGCCGGGAGCAGGCCGGCTCCGGATATGAGCAGAAATGACTAGATACTTCTTGCTACATTGTGTAAAGTTCTGTGTGTACGAGACGATACTCTGAATCATTCAAACCCCGTTGCAACGTAACGTCCGCCGTGCGAATGATCTTTATGGATGAATTATGGAAGTAGTCCCTTCTGTGGAGCGCGGGCAGCGCCCAATGCTGCATTCCATTTTCCAGAGATGCACCCCGGAAAGCCGGGCGCAACTCGACCGGCTGATGCGGCTGGCAGCGCGAGCGCTGCGCGCGTGCTGCGTGAGATTGTACCTCCGTGAGAGCGCCCACCTGTGGCCGGCGGCATCTTACGGACTGCTGCCCTGCACAGAGGACGAAGCGCTCTCCAGAGCAGCAAGAGAGATGGCAGCAGCGCATCAGGGGCCGTTGAACGGCAGCGCGCTTAACGGCAAGGCACACCGGGATAATATTTCCGCCTCCTGTTTCTGCACCGGAGAAACTTTCCCCCTGCCTGCGTTGCAGACAACAGGCATCCTTTGCGTG
>CBDUBU010000162.1:0-8846 GCA_965365465.1 uncultured Rhodothermaceae bacterium | reverse complement strand
TCGCCCCGCCGAAGCTGCCGCTGGGTAGCCGGGTCAAGATCCGAACCAAACTTTGAAAAAGCCTCCAGTTCACGGTATTGCGCCAGATCAATCC
Organism: uncultured Rhodothermaceae bacterium; assembly: GCA_965365465.1. Taxonomy (GTDB): domain Bacteria; phylum Bacteroidota; class Rhodothermia; order Rhodothermales; family DASSAV01; genus CBDUBU01. The sequence goes on along the minus strand of CBDUBU010000162.1, from coordinate 8,752 downwards.
GAAGCGTTCCGGCTACCTTGCGCATCGCTTTGATCTGCGCGTTGCCGCCTACACGGCTTACGGAAATACCCACGTTGATAGCGGGCCGGACACCGGCATTGAAAAGACTCGACTCCAGGTAGATCTGCCCGTCCGTTATCGAAATGACGTTCGTCGGAATATAAGCCGAGACGTCTCCCGCCTGCGTCTCAATGATAGGCAGCGCCGTCAGGGAGCCGCCCCCCTTTACCATACCCCGGATTGACTCAGGCAAGTCATTCATCTGGCGCGCTACCTCGTCGCTGCCGATTATTTTGGCGGCGCGTTCGAGCAGGCGGCTATGCAGGTAGAACACGTCGCCGGGATAGGCTTCGCGCCCCGGAGGACGCCGCAACAGCAGCGAAACCTGCCTGTAGGCAACAGCCTGCTTCGACAGGTCATCGTAAATCACCAGGGCATGGCGTCCGGTATCGCGAAAATATTCTCCGATACAGGCCCCCGCAAACGGCGCTATGTACTGCAACGGAGCCGGCACCGATGCAGACGCATTGACGATTACGGTGTAATCCATGGCGCCGCTCTCTTCCAGCGAGCGCATGACCTGCGCCACCGTAGAGGCTTTCTGCCCGATTGCAACGTAGATGCAGAAAATCGGCCGCTCCGTCTCATGCGTCGACTTCTGGTTGATGATGGTGTCGGTGAGAACTGCCGTTTTTCCGGTTTGCCGGTCTCCGATCACCAACTCGCGCTGGCCCAATCCGATCGGAATCATTGAGTCTATGGCCTTGATGCCAGTCTGCAGCGGCTGTTTTACCGGCTCCCGGAAAAGAACACTCGGCGCTTTTCTGTCCAGCGGCATCTCATACTTCTGCCCGGCAATGGGGCCGCGACCGTCAAGCGGGTTGCCAAGAGGATCGATCACCCGCCCGAGCATACCTTCAGAAACCTGGATGGAAGCAATACGCTTCGTTCGCCGGACCTCGTCGCCCTCTTTGACTTTGTTTACTTCTCCAAAAAGGACCGCCCCGATGTTATCCTCCTCCAGGTTGAGCACCATCCCGGTAACATCGCTTCCCGGAAACTCGATGAGTTCTCCAGCCTGCACGTTGGATAAGCCATAAATACGCGCGATGCCGTCTCCAACCTGGAGCACGGTTCCCACTTCGTACACATCGGTCTCTGCTTCAAAGCCGCTCAGCTCACGCCGGAGTACCGCCGTTACCTCATCAGGTCGAATTGCCGTTGCCATAAGACTTGTTTTCGATAAAGAGCGTCAGTTTGGTGTTAAAGGCAATGCCTGCGTTCTTGTCAACGTCTGTTGCCTCTCACGCCCCGGTGGGCCTGACACCCAAAGTTAATTACCATTTGTCCTGAACGTGCCCTGCGCAAACTGCTCGCGCAGGCTCACCAGTTGATGGCGTACACTTCCATCATAAACCGTATCCCCGATACGAACGATCAACCCGCCTATCAATCCCGGATCCTGCTCTACCTGGAGGCGGATACGTTTCCCGGTTTTCCGCTCAAGCGCCGCTCTAAGCCGCTTTTCCTCCTCCTCGGAGAGTGGCTGCGCGACCCTGGCGTGTGCCTCCATGATGCCCAGATGATGGTCTCGAAGCTCCCCATACATCTGAACAATTTCGGGAAAGATGCTCTCTCGTTTTTTCTCGATCAGCAAATCCAGAAAGTGCAGCGTATCGGGATGCACACGCTTGCCGAAAAGCTGTTTTACGATGGATTCCTTTTTATCGCGCGGGATGACCGGGCTTTCAAAGAAACGAACGAGTTCCCGCGAACCTGACAGGCTGGATTGGATCAATGCAATGTCGCCGTCAACCTCTTCCATACGATTGGCCCGTTCAGCCTCCTCATAGAGAGCCTGTGCGTAGCGCCTTGCTATTGTTTTCTCGTTCATACGATCCGCTCAGAGACACCGGGATTATTTCGGACAGGTATGGCTTTTCAATATCCTGCCCCGAAAACCTAGTTTTTCGGCAACTCGTCTATGAAGTCATCCACGATACGGCTTTGCTGCGCCGAATCCAGGTTTTTCCGCAGGATCTTCCCGGCCGCCTCAATAGCCAGGTCAGCCACTTCAGCGCGGAGTTCGTTCAGGGCGCTTTGTTTCTCCCGCTCAATCTCCGCCTGAGCCTGCTGCTGCATTTGCCGGATCTGGGCGCGTGTCTTTTCCACTTCCTCACCACGCAGTCTTTCGGCCGTATCGCGTGCTTCTCTCAGAATGCGCTGCCCTGCCTGCTCCGCCTCACGGCGTGCTTTCTCGTTGTCAGCCTGAATCTGCCTGGCTTCTGCAAGCGCCTTCTCTGCCCGCTGAATGGACTCCCCGATGGTGTTTTCACGCTCTTCGAGCGCGTTGGTGATCGGCGTCCACGCAAACTTCCTCAACAGCAGGATAAGCAGCAGGAAAACGACCGAGATCCAGAAAATCAAGCCGACATTGGGGGCCAGCAAGTTCGCCGCCAGTATACTGTGCATGTCGCTTATATATACGCGGGTGATTATTGAAACCTCCTTGTCAGTTCCACCGAGCGCTTCCATAAGGAGCGATCCGCATGGATAGTGCTGCCCCAGTCTTTCAGGCGCGGCATCGACGCAGCACGGAGGTCTGTTACTTAAACGTAAGGAAGATGCAAATAACCATGCCGAAGAGCGCCACGCCCTCGATAAGAGCAGCGGCAATAATCATGGTCGTGCGAATGTCGCCTGCAGCTTCGGGCTGGCGCGCCGATCCTTCCATTGCGGAAGCAGCCAGGCGTCCGATGCCCAACCCGGCGCCTATTGCAATGATTCCAGCGCCAATACCTGCAGCCAACCAGGCCAGTGAAGTTGCTTCCATTGTAGCTCCTGTTTTTTCTTTCGTTAGGGTTTGACTCTATTGTACAAAGAGAACGCTTTGGTTAGGGGAAGCGCTGCACCCCATGATATAAACTAAGGTCAATGCTCAACGGCAACCGGATGCGCTCCGCGCACCACAGTCGCTTCGCCGTCTCCTGCAATAAGATGCGGCGTTACATGTGCATGGTCAATCCCGGTATGCTCAGGCAGATGCCCCTCGCCCGGCTCTTCGTGATGGTGCTCTGCAACAGCCATACCGATGAAAAGCCCTGAAAGCATCGTGAAGACATACGCCTGAATGAAGGCAACCAGGATCTCCAGCAAATAAATGAAGAGCGCAAAAGCCACACTGACAAACGAGACGCCAACGCCGGCTCCGGCGCCAAACAGGTTGGTGAACGTAAAGATCAAACCGATGAGGCTCAGAATCACCAGGTGTCCGGCCGTCATGTTTGCAAAGAGACGGACGGCGAGCGCAAAAGGCTTGGTGAACAGACCCAGAATCTCCACCGGGATGAGAATGAACTTGAGCAGAAACGGTACGCCCGGCGGCCAGAATATGTGCGCCCAGTGATCTCGTGATGCGCTGAACTGCGTTACGAGAAAGGTAAAGATAGCCAGAACCGCCGTCACCATCAAATTGGAAGTGGCTGTGGCGCCAAAGGGAAAAAGCCCGATCAGATTGCAGGTCAGAATGAAAAAGAACGCCGTCAGCAGATAAGGCAGAAACTTGCGATACTTGTCGCCAAGCGTGGGCTTCGCAATTTCGTCCCGCACAAACACGATCAGCGTCTCGAACATATTCTGAAAGATCCCATGCGGGGCTGAAGTGCGCCCGATGCCGCGCTTGTATCGTGAAGCAAGGTTCGTGAAAAGAAGCAAGACGATCAGAGCGCCCAGAATGGCAAAGATGAGGTGCCGACTAATCGAAAAATCGACAAGGATATGCCCGTCAACAGACTCAAGTTCTGAGTCGAGATGCATGGCCCCCGCAACCATTTCCTCGCTGTGGGCGATGGGATTGCCGTGCTCGGCCTCCGCTTCCGTGACCTCGAAGCCCTCTGACGGCGCTTCCGCAATGCCGCCTTCTCCGTGCGCATCCTCTTTTATCCGGTACTCACCTGAAGCCAGTGCGCCTGTAGTAGACAGAAAAAAGTCGAGGTCCAGCCCTCCCTCGTTATGACGCACCAGGAAGATTCGCGGCAGTTGAACCTTGCCGAAAGGTTCAAAGTCCATATAGTACCCGTCCGCGACGTGGTGGATCGGATCAAACTCCTCTCCATCCTCCGCGGCAAAAGCAGGCAAGACTGCGGTGGAAAGCGCCAGCGCAGCCAGCATGTATACCCTGAAAAGCTTCATCATACGTGCGAACGTAAGGCTTGCAACCATAGAGCGCATCGCGGCCGGTTCAGCGTGCAGAAGACGCAAGAGGCGCTACGATCCACTCCGACCTAACCCGTGCCCACGATAGAACCCCGCCAGTTCAACGACGAGTCCTATTACAAAAATAAGCAAGAAAGAGCCAATGAACACAGGCCCCTGCACAGGAACCGTGGCAAGGATGCCAAACACCAGCGCCAGCGCAACCCCCAGACGAATTCCCATCCCTCCGAGAAAAATGCCGAAAAACCGCCGGTCGCTCTGATGCATGGCGTAGCGGTGCGTCAAGCGGCTGGCTACCCCATACATCAACCCGATTCCCCCTCCCAGCCCCAGGCTCAACCAGAGATCATCTACCATGATATCGCCGGACATACTCGCCACAAAACGTGAGCACAGAGAGGCTAACAGAGAAAGGTCGAACGCAAAACTACGTGAAAAGAGCCTTGCCAGGCTATCCACACAGGTGAATTCTAAATGAATGCCCTATGCGCTCCCGTGAAGATGCTCAAAAATCGTTTGCGGCAGATGTGTTGCAGCAGGCAATCATTGGATTTCCCTTTTGCCAGGGTGCTTTTCCGAAGGAGGGCGCTGAGATTTGTCTTTTTTCGAGAGGTCTGAACTGACCCGAAAAATCAGAACAAAAATGGAGGTTATTCCCAGCAACGAACCCGCCAGCGTAAACCAGGGCAACGAGTCAGCCCAACGGTCCAGCAAATAACCCGCCGCCACAAAAAAGACCATGGTGAAGGCAATTTGCATTCCCAGACCTGCCAGCGGTCCTACTTCACGAAAGGATTCAAGCCAGTCGTAAGAGCCTTTCTTGTCAGGATCCTTCATAACCTCCTCGAACCTGCGTTAACATGTTTCCTCCCGACCGTGCCGAAAGCCGGCATAGCGTCGTTGCCTGCCATCAGGAACCAACGAAATAGTACCTCGGATCCTGGGCGAGTCCGTCGTGCCATAATTCAAAATGCAGGTGAGGCCCGCTCGAAATCTCTCCTGAATTGCCGCTTACGGAAATGGCTTCCCGGTCGCGCACACGGTCGCCCATTCTTTTCAGCAGACGCTGGTTGTGTTTGTAAACGGAAAGGTATCCCTCGGCATGTTGGACGGCTATGGTATATCCCCCTTCCTGCGTCCAGTCAGCAAACACGATGTATCCGTCTCCGATAGAACGCACCACAGTGCCTTCATCTACTGCTATGTCGACAGCATAATGACCAGTTCGCGCATCGAAACCCCTGGTAAGATACCCTCCTGCCGGCGGCAGCATCGGAAAGCGCAAACCTGAGAGGTATTTATGAGTCGTCTCACCCGTCCTGCTTGCCGGCTTTCCATCCGAAACCATTCGAACAACCGGCAGGGCTGGCTGGGCATGGTCGTTCCAGTTTTCAGAAACCAGAACGGATGCCTCATCAAGCTGCTCTCCAGAGATACCGCCCCCTGGTTCGACCTGCGCACCGGAATAAAGCGAGGAATCAGAATCTCCGGTAATCAAGCGCTGAAGATGCTGCAAGTATTGCTCCTGAACACGAAGCGAGTCCTGCAACACACCCAGACGGATTGCAGTCAACTCAGCCTGACTGCCTGATTCGGAAATGCCAGTGCCTGGCATGATGGTATTTATCGGCGCAAACACAAACAGGCAGACAACCGCCAGCGGAACGACCAGCATCGATACTGCCAGTGGAACAAGCAACTTGCGGGGACGAAAGTAGTACCGTCTAGGATTTTCTGTTTGCTCTTCATCCAGTACGATAATCGTATACGTCTGATCCGCATTTCGTGTGAACTCTGAGAGCAACGATAGCATAGACTTGGCCCGGTTATAGAAAAACAGCCTGCCCGAATAGATGTGTTCTACCCCTGTGTATTTAGCTTGTCATGGCATCTTGACTGTTCCTGTGATACTTCCTATATTTTTAGGTTTAGCTTGCTCACCGAGTTCAGTAACCGTTTGACTCTATTTTAGAATCTCATGCCACAGCATAAATCAGCCGAGAAACGTGTGCGTCAGAATGCAAAGCGGCGCGCCCGCAACCGCATTCACAGAAGCCGGATGCGCACCATGATTAAGAAACTGCACGCTGCCGAAGAAAAGCAACAGGCCGTCGAGTTGCTTAATAACGTAAAAGCATATCTGGATCGACTCGCAGCCAAAGGAATCATTCACAAAAACAAAGCGGCTAACTACAAGAGCGCCCTGGAAAAATCAGTGAACGAGCTCTCCTGACTATAGCTGGCCAAGCAGATCTTCCTGAAGCCTGTTTCCTTAAGGAGACAGGCTTTTTGCATTTCTTTCATCTCTGGAAACGCTTTGGCAATCCGTAAAAGCAACCACTTGCCGAGGTTTCCCTTTACAAGGGCACCTGCAAACCTCAAAACATAGGTCCCCCCTTTCGCTGCTCGTGACACAAAGGGAAAGGACAAGGGGCAGCCGACTGACGCCAGTAAATGACCAAAGCGACTAACGACAGCAAAGCATGTGTTTTGCAAGAACGGCAGGCGTTCACGGCTTGCTTGGGCATCACTTCAACACGCCAAATAGTTCCTTGCCGACAGGGACCTGGCGCAACCCCCAGTCATGTCCCTTAAGACCTTGTATATGCAAGGTATATAAATACAAATCTCTTGATAAGAGCCGCTGCACCACGCATCTGCTTGCCTGACCAGGCGCTGAAAATTGTTTGCAACATTAAACAAACCAAATATTTGAAAGCATATTGTTACGTGTGCTAGCTTTTTTCTCAATTTTAATCCAACTTCAGGATGAAGTAAAAAAACTGTTAACTAAGCGCTATCTTGCAAAGACTGAGGCACAGAGGGGAACACAGGGTTAGCTGTGAAAAGTCTAAGAGCGCCCGTTAGGCAGAAAACATTTATGAATTTGTAAATTGCTATCGGGAGCGTCAGCGCAGGTACCGAAACTGTCGCTGGCGTGTCTTCATACGTATCAGGCTACAATTGATTATGCTATTTGCGTAACTATGAGGGTGGACAGAACACCCGGAGGACGCCGACGCACATGTGAGGTGATCTTTAACAGGCTGTGTAAAGATGCAAATTGCTCCCTGCCCCTGCCTTAAAGCAGTTTTGCTACACTCGTAACGTGGATTTTACGCCATATTGATGAACTTTGCGGCAAACTCAGAGATAAGGGCTTACTTCGATCCTTTATGTTTGCTAAGTTCATGCTTTGAAGTTGTAGAGTTTCATTGAAAAGCGCCATGCTATGTCTTGTCGGCTAGCAGCGGCTTTGTAAATTAATCATAACCTCTGCCTTACAGGGCAGTCTTGACGACAAACCCCGGCAGTGCCCTTACATTGCCGGTTACGGTTGTTAACGTGACGTTCAACCATCCACCTATGTACCGAGCAATACGATAAACCGAGATTAGATGGAGGATTTACAACATGCTTAAACGCTACCTTTATGCAGCTTTCCTGTTCGGGCTTGCCGCAGTAATGCTGACGCCTGAATCCACTCTGGCCCAGGCCATTCGGCCGGAGCAGACGCTGTACATCAAACCCCGAGTCGGTATATCCTGGCATCTGGGAGACACCGAGAAGTCTCCTGGAAACTTCAACATGGACAACTGGAAAGTCGACGGGAAATTCCCGTACGCTGCCGGGCTGGAACTTGGCTACCAGTTCAACCAGAGCGCCAGCCTCAGCCTCGGCTACCAGTTGAGCAACCATCCCCTCATTTTCCACTACGGGGATACCGTCCCTGATGGCGTCGATAATGACGAAACGATGTTCCACTCTGCACAGTTGCTGTTCAGAATCGGCGCACAATCTCGCGTGGCGCCGTTCTTCGCTATCGGTGGTCATGCCATGTTCAACAATGACGACCGGGCCTCTACAGCGTTCGGCCCGGCAGTTGGATTGGGCCTCGACATCGCGGTCAGCGACAGAACATCGCTCGTGTTCGAGTGGTTGTCAAACCTTACCTTCCCGGATGACGCAGCAGACGGAATGGACGCGAACGTCTTCGGCGACGATTTTGCGCCGTTTGACGCATTGAGCACCGTTACGCTGGGCCTCAAGTACAATTTCAAGAGCGCATTCACCCCGGTCGATGTCATGTCAGTCGACTGCCCCGGCCGCATTCAGCTTGGTCAGAGCGCCACGTTTACCGCTTCGGTGAACGAGGAGGCCGCCACCAAGCCGCTTGAATACCGCTGGGACTTCGGCGACGGCAACACGGCTACCGGCCTGCTCGCAACCCACACGTTCGACCGCACGGGCACGTATAACGTCACCTTCACGGCGAACAACCGGGGCAGCACGGACACGGAAGCCTGCTCCGTGGAAGTATTTGCTCCCGCCCCGCAGGTTACGTCGATCTCGGCGAACCCGATGACGTTTGAAGTATGTGAGCCGACTACGGTAAGCTTCAGCGCCAATGTGAACCTCGGCGGCGGCCCGGCCGTAACCTATAGCTGGGACTTCGGCGACGGCTCGACCGGAACAGGCGCCAACCCGACGCACACCTACACCGAGCCAGGCACCTACCGGGCCACGGTGACGGTCG
>CBDUBU010000161.1:0-8849 GCA_965365465.1 uncultured Rhodothermaceae bacterium | reverse complement strand
GTCCACGACGGCGACCGGCGCCATGCCGCCCGACCCGGCCAGCGCAGCCTGTGCAAAAAGCTTATCGGTCGAGAAAAGGCCGAACCCGCCAAAAGAAATCCCGGCTCCTGCAAGGGCAGTCAGCTTCAGGAACGTGCGCCTCCCTGGTTCATAGGTTTTGTCTACTTTCATCCTTTTGCCTCCTGCGTTAGTGCGGCGCGCGCGCGCTTCAAGTTTTCGGTTGCCTGCAATAGCTCCTCACTGCCCGACTGATTTGCCGTGAAGTCGAGGCGCTGTTCAAATTGCTCCTGGGTCACGTCTCCTTCGAAAAATGCACTCGCGGCCTTCATATAAGAGAGGGCGAGGTGAAGCGCCTGGGCATACTGGCTCTGCGAGGCTGACGCTGCAAACGCTGCTTCGGGATCGATACTGCCGTCCGGTTGGCCTTGCTGCACCGAGCGCGCCAGCCGGATGATTGGATCGTCGGGATTGTAGAAGTTGGATTCTACAATGAAGCGCTGCATGTCTTGCGGGTCGGGGGTGTGGTAGGCGTCATAATAGTCCTCCATGGGCACGTAAAAATCCTGCCTCCTGGAGAGGAACTCTTCCAACTGCGTTTCAAAGGATCCCTCCGTAAGTGTTTGAAGGCCCAGGAGTTCACCCTGCCAGTGAGCGTGCAGCAACGGCTCAATGCGCTCTACACGCAGCGCCGGCGCGCCTGGATGGGAGTCGATACGCGGGTCCAGCAGGCCCACAGGCAATGTGCCTTCCCGGCCGTGGTCGTAGATTTTTTCGTATACCACCACATCATTATAAATACGGGCGGGGCTGATTCCATCCTCGGACTCCGGAAAATAATAGTCCGGGTTCAGGATGCGGTGAACAGGTTTGAAGTAAGAGTCCGCGGCGCGATGGCCTATCCAGCCCATGACGAAGGCCAGGTTTTTCTCCATCGGGTCGCCCGGTGTGCGGCCTTCCCATCGCTCCCGGTACTGCGCAAGCAGCGGCGATACGTAGATGTGGTTGCCACGAGCCGTGCTGCCATAGCGGGCTATGTCGGGATGCTTCTCGAGTACCTCACGGAAGGCAGGCGTGATCGTCTCCATCTGAGAGACAACCCGCCGGACATCGTCCATGACGGCAATATGCATGATGTACTCTGACATGTGATACCTCGGGTAATGATGAATTCCACGATGACTCAGGCTTATTGTTTAAAGATGCGGTCCACGGTCCTGTAGAAGGCCATGCCTGATGCCTTCCTCGAAGTTCATAGCAAGCCTGACACAACAGAGGCTAGCGGACCACCATGAGGCGGCCCGTCACTGCGCCTTGCGCAAAAACTCCGCCATCGTTCAACCGGTACAGGTACAGGCCGGGGCTTAACCCGGACACATCAACTGCCAGGGATGCCTCGTTCCCTGGCGCCACAGAGCCTGGTTTCATCCGAAAGACCTCCCGGCCGAGCACATCGAAAAGCACCAGGCTCACCCCGGAGGCGCCTGCCGGCGCCGAAACCCGGAAAAGCACGCGCCCGGATGCCGGGTTCGGCCACGGCCCCTCCAGACTGAGCGTTCCATCCGGCATATCCGGGGGATCCAGCCCCGTCTGCGTCGGAAGCGTCACTACCAGCGTACCGCCCTCAGGCTCCAGGACATATTCTGTTTCTGTCGCACTTCCTTCATGGGTGACGACGATCTGGTATTCTCCCAGGAAACCTCGCAGGGATGCCTCGCCCTGCGCATCTGTCGTCAGCGTCTCCTCGGTCTTCCAGGCGCCATGCACCAGATCCATGAATACCTTCCCGGCGGGCTTGAGCGTCCAGTCGGTCTGGTAAAGAGGCGCATTGCCAAGCCAGTGCAACCTGTCCCAGAAACCCCACATGATGAAGGCCGTCACGGACGGGTGGCTGAAGGCAAGCGTCAGCGTCGCTTCCAGGTGTGCGGCCTGCTCCTGAGCGCTCCAGCCGCTGTTCATGTCAAACTCTGTAATCTGTACGGGCAGGCCGAGTTCCGCCAGCGACTCCAGACGCTGCCAGAGCTGCTCCGGCGAGGGGCGCGCGCCCAGAAAGTGTCCCTGTGCGCCTATGCCCTCAATGGGTGCGCCAGCGGCAATGAGGTCGCGCACCAGTGTCTTATAGGGTTCGTGCTCCGCCGGCCCTTCCAGGATGTCGAAGTCGTTAACGAAAAGGCGCGCGCCTGGATCGGCTGCCTTCGCGAGCTGGTACCACACAACCCGCTCGTCATAGCCGACGATGGGTTCGAGCGCCTGCTCGTGCAGCGGTTCGTTGACTACGTCCCATTCGAGGATGCGCCCCTGAAGGGCATCTACCTCCTCTGTCACATGCTCCCGCGCGCGCCTGCGCACGTAGTCGGGATCAGACTGACGGATCGACACGTCGGCGGGGATGCTCGGCCATCGTGACCAGATCAGCGTGTGGCCGCGCACAGCCAAACCGTTTGCCTCGGCCCAGGCAACGCCGCGCAGGGCGCGTTCACGATCCGCCTCCCATTGATCCCACTTGAGCGCGTTTTCCAGCGTCACGTAGTTAAACAAGCGAATGGTTTCCTGCCGGTACCGCTCGGCTTCCGACTGACCGATGACCTCTTCCGCGTCGTCTGCACCGGAGGCGATCATACTTTCCACCGTCCCGCCTGTATACGTCACATGCAGTACGGCGGCCTCGTTCGGGTACACGTCCAGCGCACGGGCAGAGCGCTTCCCGCTTCCCGTAAGAGCAAAAGCAACATGGTTACCCGCCGTCCATCCGGATCGGTTGACGACGGCCTGGACAAGCGCCGCGAGGTCGGGTGTGCGTTGCGGTGTAGCCTGCTCCCCTTCCGTTGTCCATGCAGGCGGCGACCAGGCTACCGGCGCGCTCAGGGTGCGCGAAGTCACGTCCTCCACGCTAAAGTCCGGGGCATCATCGGTCTCGTGGATTGCAAGGTTGAGCGAAGTCGCATCGCTCTGGTTGTTTTTGTCGGCTGTAAACTGAATGTATGCGCTGGAGACCTCGGCGCCACGGGGAACGTCCAGTCGAAAACGAACTCCGCAGGGCTTCTCTCCAAGGTCCAGGTCGTTGCTCACGAGGTCCACAGCCGGGCCGTCGGCCACGACGGCGGCATTGATGGCCGTGCCGAACCGGAATGCGTGGTTGCGCAGGGTTGCCTGCACCTGCGCCCCAGGCGCCAGACGACCGGAGGCATCCTGAACCACCACAGTCAGGTCACCCTTGCGGTGCGCTTCTATCCGCGCTTCCGCTGCCTCACGCCAGGATTGCGCGGCGCCTGGGGGCGCGGTAAACGCCAGAAGCAGAACAACAATGTATGTCCTTAGAAATCGCATGAAATAACATCACGATAAAAACGACGCACCCGCGTCGGGCGAGCAGTGCAGTTCGGTTCGTTGCTCGTGTCCTCGCGGGTCGCGTCAGGCAGGAAACTGGCGAGAACGCCGGGACGCACAGAGACATACTCTCTCTGTGCGTCCCGGTTGGCTCTGGTCTGTTTTATTTGATTAACACCATCGTGCCCATTGCATATTGAACTCCCCTGCCTGCGTCATTCACCGATACCCTGTAAAGATAAGTGCCCGACGCAAGTTGCGAAGCATCTACCACGATAGAATGCTCTGCTCCCACCGGGAACTGCTGCGCCGGCACTGCTAGCACGCGGCGGCCGAGCAAGTCATACACCTCGACGCTAACGTTAGCGGCTGACTTCAGGTCGAAGCTGATCCGCGTGGAGGGGTTGAAGGGGTTCGGGAAGTTGCCATGAAGCGCAAAACGCTCTGGCAGGTCGTCCTCACGCTCATCGGCCGTGAGGATCTGCAAGCCAAACCATCGGGGGTCGCCAACTGGCTGGCCTGCGGAGCCGCCGGTGTAGGCCGCAGCACTTGTGCTGTAGGCAAAGTTAACGTTCGCAAAGCCCGGGTCATCCAACTCGATGTTGACGCTGCCCGGGTCGTTGTTCCACCAGAGGTTTACAGCTTCCTGTGCCTGGGCCAGATCAGGACGCGGCCCTACGAGCTGCACGTCCTCCACGATCGGCGTTTCAATCACGAAACGAGAATCATTCATGGCCTGAAGCTCCTGAAGCAGCGAGCCTAACGGCTCGATCTGGGAAACCGTGTCAGGGTATGCCTCTGCCAGGCTCTCATCAAACCAGATGTAGTTGTTCTTGATAACGAGCTTGTCCGGAAGCTGGTAGGTCGGCGGCACGCCTTCCGTCTCGCTTTGGATAATGACCGAATCAGCAGTGATAGCGAAAAGCTTGTCGCCCCAGCTATCCACCCGGCCCGCGAACGCAGGATTGATGAACAGGTTGTCCGTCACCTTCCCATTCTTCGTCCGTCCGAGGTCTACCACGGCATACTCGAACTCATTGTTCTGCGGACCTTCCCAGAGGGCCAGCGCGATGTCTACAAAGGTGTTCTGGGAGACATCCATATACTCGATCGGGCCGCCGTTCATGCCCCAGAACGTATGCGTCGAACTGTATATGGTATTTCCCTTATAGATAAGCGTGTCGCTCGGACGACCCTCAAAGCTCACGCCCCACCCTTTCCAGAAGGCGTCCCGCTGGTAGTTCCGCACGACGATGTTATTGAGGAAGTAGACGCTCGTGTTGCTTGCGCTGGTGCGAACAAGCTCCAGTCGGTGGTTGTCGAAGACGTTATCCTCCACGACCCCGCGGGAGCCATTTGCCCGCATACGAATCGGCGCGTTGTCGGTATAGCTTCCATTGGTGTCGATTCCGTCAAGGTACAAACCCTTCACGGTGATGCTTCCACGCGCATTGAAAGGACGTACGCATTGCCTGCCCGGCTCTGGAAGACAGCGCACGATTGGACGGGGACCGTCACCCTCCGACGCAACGACGGTAAGATGGTAGTTTGAATTCTCGACCGAAGCCGTGTAGGGGTAGATGCCGCCCCGCTGAAGGACATAAACCGTGTTAGAGTCCACCCGCGCGCCCGTGGCCGTCGTATCGCCATTAATCATAGTGTTCAGCGCACCCGGCTGGTTGGGTGGTATGATGACGGTCCTTTGAGCAACCGCATCCATGGAGAGCAGGCAGAAGAACGCAAGCATTACCAGGGTAATCCCGCGCAAATAGTGTCGTTGTTGCATGTGATTTCTCGTTGTTGGTTGTTATTTAGTTGACTAGAGGCCGCCAGGTATGCAGCCGCGTCAGCCGCTGAACATACACAGCCTCGTTCACCGTATCGACACGTTCGTTAGTAGTTGAAACGGACGCCGATGTTTGTTTGCCACCCGTACAGATTCTCACTCGTAGGAAAGGTCTGGCCGCCGACAAAGGATCGCTCCGTCAGGTTGGTCAGGTTCGTAACGTTCACAAACAACGTTACGTACCGGTACACACGCTGCGAAAGCGCCAGGTCCCACCGGGTAAAATCGTCTGTGTAGTTGTCCAGTTCAGGGCCGGCGCCGAGAACGTCGAGCGCCCTTCCCTGATACACCAGCGACAGGCGGCCTGAGAAGCCTCCTTTTTCGTAACCAACAGCCACATTCGCGATATGATCGGATTGGCCGGGCATCGGAAGCACACGGGAAGTGTCGGCAAAGATGGGCGCAAACGTCACTGGGTCATACCCACGACTCACCTGATAGGGAAAAGGCGTCTCCGACCAGATGCGCGAGTAGTTGCCATAGAGCACGATCCCGTTAAACGGGCTTGGCAGGAAACGAAGGTTCGTCTGCACCTCGGTCTCGATTCCCTTCACCGTCGTCTGTTCCTCCACGTTGTAGGGGGCCGTTATGTTGTAACCCTGAAGCGGATTGCCTCGCTCGGAAATCTGGCGCCGGTACAGATAATCGACGCCCTCCAGCGTCTTGTAATAAGCGCCTACCGTAAGCAGGCCAAGCCGGTTATAGACCGACAGAAACGCATCATAATTCCATGCAAGCGTCGGCTTGAGGTCCGGGTTGGATTTGACCACGTACTGGAACTGGGTATTAATCTCCTCGTAGGGCGTGGAGCTGTGGAAGTCTGGTCGGGACATCGACCGCGTGACAGCCAGACGCAGATCCAGGCCGTCGAAGAATCGGTACCGTGCGTGTGCCTGCGGGAAGAAGTACCCATAGGTCTGATTGCTGGTGGTATCGATCACCGTTCCACGCTCGCCATACGTGCCCGACATCGCACGGATATATTTGGCCTCGTACTCGTTGTCCGAATACTCGTAGCGCACGCCGCCCAGCAGCATAAGTCGCGGCCCGGCATCTATGCGCACCATCCCATACCCGGCTGTGGCTGTCTCAAGCGCGTTATAATCGTTGTTGGCCGAGCCGCGATGCACCCTGAAGATATTTGAGTACTGCTCCCAAATTTCGCGCGGACCCTCCTTCAGGCCAACGACGAAGGGGAAGTCTCCTTTCATAAAATCATCCGGATCGAAATCTTCCTGAATGAAGTCCGTCATGCGGAGGCTGTTGTTCGTATAGTAGTTGGCATCAGGATGGTCCGCCCGGAAAGCAGCCCAGTAATCGACGCCGATTACACCGTACCCGGTGTTCCGCCGCGAGCGGTCCTTCGCTGCATACTTGCCGCCGAACTGTAAGCGGCCCGCGAAGGTGCTCCCGATGCTATACGGAACCTCAACGTCCACCTGGCCGGACCAGTTGGCGTCCTTTCGCTTGTTGCGAGACATCCAGGGCATTCCGCCGGAGGCATTGTTCGGATCGAAAGAAGCCGAGGGCGGAATCGGCCACGGACCCTTGTCTGTATCGACATCGCTGGGTATCGTGCTTGGTTCCTGGAAACCGTAGCCGGAAGTCCACGGCGTCTCGTCCCAGGTCGTCGCGTAATTGCCGCGCCAGTTCACCTTTGCGAACGGAATGAGATGCTCGCCCCGGAGGCTGGAACTGAAGAGCGTGATTTCGCTCTCGCCCTCGCTGAGGCTATAGCCCGTATAGTTAAAGTCGGTCTGATACCGGACGCCGCGACTCACCCAGTCTCGCTGCGTGCGTCCATAAAGGGCATTAGCAACGATGATGTGGTTAAGGGACGGCTCGAAATCGAGGGCTAGATTGGCATTGTATCGCGCACGGGTCTCAATGCGATGCGTAAGGCCGATAGCGTTCACGGCCATGGGCAGCGGATTTCCGGTGTTTGGATCAAAGCCACTCCACTTGTAATCCGTCCCTGCGTTGTGATTGCTGCGATCTGCACTCTCAATGCCGCCGGAAAACAAGTATCCAAGTTTATTCTTCATGAACCGGTCACTGACATAGGCTGAAACATCATAGCCGCGGACTTGCCCCCGAAGTCCGCTGTATGCCGTCTGGAGGTTGATGCGCCCCTTCAATCCGTCAGGAGCGCGCCGCGTCACAAAGTTGACGGTTCCTCCGATTGCATCTGCATCCATGTCGGGCGTAAGGGCCTTCGATACCTCTATGCCAGCGAGGGCATCCGGTGAAATCATTGCAAGGTCCACCGAACGATCATCCACGTCCGGGCTGATGTTGGCGGAGCCGCCTTCGTCTGCAATGAACGTACGCCGGCCGGTGCCCGTCGACGGAATACGCTCGCCGTTTACCGTGACCGAACTGAAGCGAGGCGACAGACCACGAATAACCACTTTCTGTCCTTCACCACCGCTGCGCTGCACAGATACACCAGGCAGACGGCCCACCGACTCGGCGGCATTAGCATCGGGAAGTTCCTGAATGCGTTCCGACGAAACCACATTGGTGATCGTCTCCGACGAGAGTTGCTGATTTATGGCGCGCGCCTGGCCTTCCAACTGTGCCGTCACAACCACTTCCTGTCCCTGCAGCACGCCAAACACGAGAGCTATGTCCTGCGTCGTCATCTGGCCAGGTACGACCTGAACCTGAATCTCCTGATTCTCATACCCGACGTACGATACGATGAGTGTTTGCTCTCCGGCAGGCGCCCCGGCAATCCGGTAACTGCCTTCGAGATCGGAAGCAGATCCCAGCGCCGTACCGGCAACGCGAACAGTAGCGCCCGGAAGAGGCTCATCGGTCTGTGAATCCGTAACGCGCCCGGCAATGGTTCCTGACTGTGCCAGGGCTACAGAGGAAGAAAAGGCTGTGACGACAATGGCAGCAGCGTAGAGACTGGCGGTCACCAACCTCCAGAAGGAAAATGTATCTGCAAAACGAATTTGTAACCGAATCATAGCGAAAGCGCTACCAGATTAGCGTGATGAAGAGAGGTTGCGGACTGGTCCACTAACCCAAAGGCGAGATCTGTCCCCGGTGCTGTCTCCATGGAAGACATGAAGCGTGGAACGCTTTAATGAAACATACGGAGGTTTTTCATTGGATGTCAATACGAATTGACATGCCCTTAATCCTCACTTCAGAGAATTTCTCCATGGAGAGCTATAAAATATTTACGCTTTGACAAAACATGAATTCACACCTCAATCAATATCCCACAGAGCTTCGGTGAACTGAGCAAGCGCGCTGATGCGCCGTTCTTTGAAAGACAAAAAAAGCCCTCGGAGGTTTAGCTTCCAAGGGCTTAACTTTGCTTGAGGCTGATTCGAGCCTCTGCCTGGTCGGGACGGCGGGATTTGAACCCACGACCCCTTGCACCCCATGCAAGTGCGCTACCGGACTGCGCCACGTCCCGTGAGCAGGTAACCTACGAAATAATGTGCTTGTAGTAAAGGCGCCGGGGAATCTATTAACACGAAATACCTCTGCATGGATCAGGTTCCTGTATCTGTTTCATGCAGAGACTGCCGGCAGAGCAGGGAAGCCGCTTCAGCGGGACACTCCTTTCTCTCAAGGCCGCTCCCGCTTCACCGAACTTATGGATTATTTTGCGGTTTGCGGGTCTTTTTTTGCGGTTTATTGCGGCTTTTCGCTTGAC
>CBDUBU010000160.1:0-8875 GCA_965365465.1 uncultured Rhodothermaceae bacterium | reverse complement strand
CTATGTGGCTACAGGGGCAGCGCTGGGTTTGGTGCTGCTGCTGACGGTTGCCAGAGGCGCGTTTTTCAGCTTTGAAGCGCCCAACGAACAGGCGCGCATCGAAGCGCAGGTAGCGGCGCAGCGTCCGGATCTGGCGGCGCAGGCGCAGGGCATCGCGCTGCAAGAGATCAGCCGGAGGAAGGAGGCCCGCGTCGAGCAGTTCAGCAGCGACGCTCTCCGGACGCTCATCTTCCTGGCGCTGGCCGGCGCGCTGCTCGTGCTCTATCGCAGGGGGGCTGTTCCCGGCTGGTTCATGCAGGCCGCGATCGTCCTGCTGGTGGTAATCGACCTCTGGGGCGTCGGACGCCGTTACCTGAACGAAAAGGCGCTGTCGCCGCCGGGTGAAGTGACTGCGCAGATCCCGAAATTCGACTTTGACGAGTTTCTGCTGGAGCGGCAGCGTGAAGCAGGCGGCTTCGGGCATTTTCGGGTGCTCTCGCTTGAAGGACCTCCCACGCAGGCCCCGCGCCCCTCCAACTTCTACGAGTCGCTCGGCGGGTATCACGGCGCCAAACTGCGGCTCTACCAGGATTACCTCGACCATCTTCTCTTTGATGAGACGACCGGCTTGCCCGACAAGAAGGCGCTCGACCTGATGAATGCCCGTTACGTGGCAGCGCAGCGGCCAATCCCCGGCATGAACGTGGTGTACCAGGGAACGCAGACGGGGTTTGTCGTGCTGGAAAACCCGGATGTGCTGCCGCGCGCTTTCTTCGTGGGAAATACGGAGGTGATTGCCTCCTCCGAGGAGACCTGGGAGCGTATCCGCAGCGATTCGTTCGACCCGGCCCGCACCGCTTTGCTTCCGGAACCCATCCCGTTCACGACCACCCCGATTGATTCGGGCAGTCAGGCAACGGCGTCGCTGGAACGCTACGGCCCGCGAGAAATCGTGTGGAAGGTTCAGACGGATGCGCCCCGCCTGCTGGTGGCGAGCGAGGTGTATTATCCGGCCGGATGGGAGGCCACGCTCGACGGGGAGCCGGTCCCGATCTACCGGGCAGATTACCTGCTCCGGGCCGTGCCTGTCCCGGCAGGCGAGCACACTTTGGTGATGCGGTTCAGGCCGAAAAGCCATACCCTCGGCCTCTGGATTGCAGGCTGCACGACGGCGCTCGTCTACGGCACGACATTCTTCCTGCTGGGTCTCGCCTTTTACCGCCGCCGCAGGAAAGAGCCGCCGCCGCAGGTCTGAAAGATGTATCAGGTTGGGTGAAGCAGGCGCTCGTACTTCCTGACGAGATCGTCGTTTAGCAAGTCTATGTTAAAGTGCTGCTTGACATGATCGCGCCCTGCCTGACCGAGCGCGGGCCACAGGGAAGGGTTTTCGAGCAGCCTGCGCAGGCTTTCGGTGAGCGCCTCCGCATCTTTCTCCGGGACGAGATACCCGGTCACGCCGTCGCGCACCAGTTCCGGAATGCCGCTGTGACGGGTGCTGACGACCGGCAGCCCGGAGGCCATCGCCTCCATGATCGCTACCGGCGTTCCTTCTTCGTCGCCTGTGGAACTGACGACGCTGGGCGCCAGGAGCATATGCGCCTGCATCAACGCCTCGACGACCTCCGGGCGTGGAAGCCAGCCCCGGAGCTTGATGTAGCCCCCTGCGTCCGAGGTGCCGATCTGTTTTTCCAGTTGCTGACGGAGCGGGCCTTCACCGATGATGTGGTATTCCAGATCGGGATGCTGCTCATGCAGGCGCGTTACGGCTTCTATTGCATACGCAAGGCCCTTTTTCTCCACATGATTGGCAATCGAAAGGAGCCGGAGCTTGCCGCCGGGCGCCATCGTTCGCGGCAGAAAAGAAAACCGCTCGCAGTCTACGCCCAGGTGATGGACTACGGCCCGGTCGGGCGGGCAGCCGAGCGCGAGCAACTGGCTTCTCATGTGCCGGCTGAGCGGAAGGAAAAGGTCGCCTCTGTCAAAGAGAAGTCGCCGGTAGACGACAGCCCCATGCGCTCCGGGGTACTGGGTCACGTCATATCCGTAGAAAGAGGTGACCAGCTTGCCGCGCAGCAACCCGATGTCGCGCAGGAGTGATCCTTTCAACCCGTAAGGCCCAAAGTGGCAATGGATGATGTCGTAGTCCTGTACTCTGGGCAGCGAAGCGGCGGCATACAGCAGACGGAGGGAGTAGGCGTGGCGGCCGTACTTGAGAACGTTCAGCGAGCGAAGCATTTTCACCGGCATCCGGGGCGCATTCTGCACCGCCAGCCCGATTCCCTTTGCAATGGCCGCTCCAGGATGCGCAGGCATGGACGGAAACAGATGCGTAAAGCGCTCCAGCCCGTACTTCGCAACGTCAGGATGGATCGGTTCGTGGGGTTTCCGGGTGTCGGCGAAAATAAAGATGTCGTGCCCCCGGTCGATCAGGCCGGTGATCTGATCCAGGATAAACGTGCAACGGTCGGGAAACTCGTAGAGGATATGGGCAATCCGCATGGCGCAGGCAGGAAAAGGGAAAGCGTGGAGAAGGGGAGGAAGCGGGTGCTAGCGGGTGAACACCAGATTTTCGCCGCACGTCAGCCGGGTGAAAGGGAAGGGCGCGACCGCCGCCTCGAGCGCCTCGCCGCAGCCGGGTTTGAACCGGTCATGCAACTCGACCACCAGGATCGAAACCCGCTGGAGCCAGTCGGTGTCGGCGCTGAAGATCTCCTTCTCCGCGCCTTCCACATCGAGTTTCACGAGCACCCGCGCATCCGGGGGCGCCTCTGCCAGGAGTTCCGGCAACGTGACGGCTCTGATGGCAGCGCCGGGCGGCGCCGCGCTTCCGGCAGCCTGAACGCGGAATGAACTGGAACTGGCTTCCGGATTTTCGAGCGTCAGTTCTCCCGGCTCGCTCCAGAGCGCCGCCTGAACGACTTCGATCTGCGGAAAGAGCGCCGTGTTCTGCCGGAGCAGGCGCGCGTTGGCCGCCTCCGGCTCTATGGCTATGATGCGGGCCTGCGGGTATCTCACGGCGAAAAAGAGACTCGCCATGCCGATGTTGGCCCCTCCGTCTACGATAAGGGAGGGCGCTTCCCCGGCAGGGAAATCATATTCGTGCTGCAAAAAGACCTGCTGGAACATATCCACATCTGCCGTTCCGGCGCGCAGCGAGATAGGATGCGGCAGGCCGGGCACGCGCACCCACACGGGCGGATCGCCCGGCAGGCGGCGACGGAGCCGATGCCAGATGCGCGGGCCGTGAACGGGTCCGAATCTCCGGCTGTGCCGCCAAACATTTCGCAGAGCCATTCGTTTAGAAGCCGGCAATAACGAAAACGCCCGGTTTATCAGGGTAGTATGCATGGAGACCATGATAAATCCGTCAGGCCACATTGTACAGCGAAGAACAACGCAAATCCGGCGTCCGGGGGTGACTCTTGAGCGGTACGCATAAGCGAGTCCTGTTTCTGACCTATTACTTTCCTCCTTCGGGAGGACCGGGCGTCCAGCGGGCCTTGAAGTTCGTGAAATACCTGCCGGCGTTCGGCTGGCGCCCGACGGTTGTGACGGTGCGCCCGCAAGACGCCTCCTACCCTGATCTGGACCCAACGCTGTGCGAGGAGATCCCGGTCGGATTGCACGTTGCGCGAACCCGCGCCTGGGACCCGTACGCCCTGTACGCCCGCCTGCTGGGAAAAAGCAAGGGGGATACGGTAGGCGTCGGGTTTTTGGGCGAGAGCGAGGTGAACTGGAAACACCGTCTGGCCCGGTGGGTTCGCGCCAACCTTTTTCTGCCCGATGCGCGGGTCGGATGGGCGCCCTTTGCCGTAGCGTGCGGCGAACGCCTGCTCGCGTCGGACCCCTTTGATGCCGTCGTGACCACCGGGCCGCCGCATTCCGTTCATCTGGCCGGACGCGCGCTGGCGCGAAGACACCGGCTGCCGTGGCTGGCGGATTTCCGGGACCCCTGGACGGGGATCGATTATTACGAGATGCTGCCGATGACCGCGCTCGCAAAAAAGCTGGATGCCGCCCTGGAAACGATGGTGCTGCGCGATGCCTCGGCGGTCACCGTCGTCAGCGATTCGATGCGCCGCCGTCTCGAAGGCCGCGCCCGGAACATTCAGGTCATTCCCAACGGATTCGACCCCGCCGATTTCACGAATGATCCGGTCGAGCCAGAGCCGGGTTTCACGCTCTGTTACACCGGAAACCTCAACGAAGCGCGGAATCCCGTTGCGCTGTGGCGTGCGCTTGCAGCGCTGAATGCCCACGAAAAAATGCCGGATCTCCGCATCCGGATCGTCGGCAATGTGGACCCGGCGGTGCTGGCGTCTGCGCGGGAATACGGCGTGGGAGGTATGGTCGAGGCAGCCCCTTACGCCGAGCACGCCCGCGCGGTGCGCCTGATGCAGGGCAGCACGCTGCTGCTGCTGGTCATCAACCGCGTGCCGGGCGCCGGGGGCATCACAACCGGCAAGCTTTATGAGTATGTGGCCTCCGGGCGTCCGGTGCTGGGCATTGGTCCGGTCGCCGGCGATGCGGCTGCGGTGCTGCGCGGCGCAAAGGCCGGGTGTATGTTCGATTACGAGGACGCAGCAGGCGTTGCCGAACTCCTGAAGCGGCAGTACCATGCCTGGCGCTCCGGCGCTCCGGAACAGGGCGCTGACGAAGCGGCGGCAGCCCTCCACAGCCGGAGAAACCAGACCCGGCAACTGGCGGCCCTGCTGGACGGCATGGCGCAGCATTAGGGACGCATTTGCCGCCGTTGTATATTCGAGGCTTCATGTATCACTGCTTTAGATGCTATCAGGCAACTCGATTGAGTCGTGGATTGGCAGTGAGGGAGCCGTGATTGACTGCAAGTATGGTGAATAAAAATACGCCAATAGTATGCGCGTCTGTACGATTGTAGGGGCAAGGCCCCAGTTTGTCAAAGCCGCCGTCGTGAGCCGGGCGCTCGCCGGTGAGTACATCGAAGAAACGCTGGTTCACACGGGCCAGCATTACGATGCCGCCATGAGCCAGGTGTTTTTCGACGAACTGGACATCCCCAGACCAGACGTTGACCTGGGAGTAGGCTCCGGTTCCCACGCCCGGCAAACGGGGGAGATGATGATCCGGTTAGAGCAGTTCTTGCTGGAAGGACCGCTTCCGGATCAGGTGCTCGTTTACGGGGACACCAACAGCACGCTGGCCGGGGCGCTGGTGGCCGCCAAACTGAACGTGCCGCTCGCGCACGTGGAGGCGGGCCTGCGCAGCTTCAACCGGGTGATGCCGGAAGAGGTGAACCGCATCGTCACGGATCGGCTTTCGCAGTTGCTGTTCTGCCCCAGCGAAACGGCGATCCTGAACCTGCGGGCCGAAGGCGCTGCGGAGGGGGTTCATTTCACGGGCGACGTGATGTATGACGCGCTGCGCCATTACCGGGAGGCCGCTCTGGAGAAACACCCGCTCGAAACGCTCGCGCCTTACCTGCATGGAGCGTTTTATCTGGCTACGGTCCATCGCGCCGAGAACACGGACAGTCCGGAAAGGCTCGGTCAGGTGCTGCGCATCCTCGGCGGCCTGGATCTGCCGGTGGTATGGCCCCTGCACCCGCGCACCCGCAGCCGGATAGCGCAATTCGGGCTTGATCTTCCGGAGCGCATTCACGCGATGCCGCCCGCCGGATACCTCGCCATGCTCTCGCTGCTGGACGGCGCGGCGCGCGTGCTCACGGATTCGGGCGGGTTGCAGAAAGAAGCGTTCTGGATGGAGCGCCCCTGCGTGACGCTTCGCACCGAAACCGAGTGGGTGGAAACGCTGCTGGACGGCTGGAACCGGGTGACGGACCTCGATGAGCAAGCAGTCCATGCCGCGTTGCAGGTGGACCCCGATGCGCCGCCGAAGCCCTGTTACGGCGACGGTCACGCGGCGGCGCACATCGCCTCGCTCCTGGCGCGTCACATGGCGACAGCAGCACAATAGCCTATGTGTGGGATCTGCGGCATAACCCTGGCAGGACAGGGCGACGTTTCCAGGGATCTGGGCGCCCGGATGTTGCGCCTGCTGGCGCACCGGGGGCCGGATAGTCGGGGTGTGCTGTATGCAGCGCAGTCCGGCGTGACGCTCGGTGGGCGCGCGGAGGATGCTTCGGAAGTCGAAGCCGCCCTTTTTCACACCCGGCTCTCCATTCTGGATCTGACCGAAGCGGGGCGGCAGCCCATGGGCACGCCGGACGGTCGTTACTACCTTTCCTTCAATGGCGAGATCTACAACTACCTCGAACTCAGAACGCGGCTGGAGCAGGAGGGGTGCGGCCCCTTCCGTTCCGGGAGCGATACGGAGGTACTGCTGGCCGGTTTCGCCCACTGGGGGAAGGAGGTGCTCAACCACCTCAACGGTATGTTTGCCTTTGCCGTTCTGGATGCCCGTGAGCGGACCCTGTTTCTGGCCCGCGACTTCGCCGGCATCAAGCCGCTCTACTACACCTTCTGGAAGGAAGGATTTGCGTTTTCTTCAGAGCTTGCTCCCCTGCTGGAACTGCCCGGCGTAAGCCGCCGTGGAAATCTGAACCGGGTGTACGACTACCTGTACCACGGCGTTTCGGACCACGGCGAAGACACCTTCTTCGCGGACGTGAAGCAGATTCCGGCGGGTCATTCCCTGGCGGTGCCGCTGTCCGATCCGTTCCGCCCTCGCCTGGAGCGGTTCTGGCGCCTGATGCCGGAGCAGCGCCGCGATCTGTCCTTCGAGGCGGCGGCAGCGCAGACGCGGGCATTGTTCCTGGACAGCGTGCGCCTGCATATGCGCAGCGACGTTCCCGTCGGCGCTGCCCTCTCCGGCGGGATCGACTCCTCAGCCATCGTTTGCGGCATCCGTCATCTTTTCCCGGATGCGGAGATCCATGCGTTCAGTTTCATTGCTCCCGATCCGGCGCTGAGCGAAGAACCCTGGGTGGACCTCGCCGCCGCGCACGCCGGAGCAACGGCGCATAAGGTGTCCCCCGAACCCGAGGAGATGGTTCGGGACCTGGACGCGCTGATCCGCATTCAGGGGGAGCCGTTCGTCAGCACGAGCATATATGCCCAGTACCGCGTTTTCCAACTGGCTCGTGCGTCCGGCATCAAGGTGATGCTGGACGGACAGGGGGCGGACGAGCTGCTCGGAGGGTACAAGCTTCACATGGCGGCGCGTCTGGCTACCCTCATCAGGACCGGCGCGTGGGCCGAGGCGCTCCACTACCTGACTTGCGCCGGGCGGCTCTCCATGTCGGGGGGCGCTTTCCGGCAGGTTGCCTACGCGCTGGGTATGCTTGTTCCCGAAGGCATCCAGCAGCCTGCCTTGCGGCTGCTGGGCCGGTCTCCAGACCCCTCCTGGCTCGACGCCCGGTGGTTCGACCAGCGCGGCGTTTCGCGGCAGCCTCACCTCTGGAAGGCGCATGAGCCGCGCGTGTTGAAGGAAATGCTGGCCCGGTCGTTCAGTCAGACCAGCCTGCCGATGCTGCTTCGCTATGAGGACCGCAACAGCATGGCCCATTCCATTGAAAGCCGGGTGCCCTTTCTGACGACCGGGCTGGTGGAGTTCTTATCCAGCCTGCCGGAATCATACCTCATAGACCGGAATGCCGTGACGAAAGCGGTCTTTCGCCGGGCCATGCGCGGGATCGTGCCGGATGCCATTCTGGACCGCCGGGATAAGATCGGGTTCGTCACGCCCCAGAGGCAATGGCTGGGAAAGATGAGCGCCTGGGTAGCGCAGACCCTGCGGAGCGACGCCGTTGACGAGATCCCTTTTCTCAACTGGGAGGTGATCCGGCAGCACTGGCGGCGCACGCTGGAGGGAGAAACCGCTACGGATTCGCGGGTGGTGTGGCGCTGGGTGAACCTGCTGCGCTGGGTAGAGCAGTATGAGGTATCGTTGAAAGGTTAACAGGTCTATGCTGCCATGCGCATTTTAATGGTACTCGATGCACCGTTCCCCCCTGACATCCGGGTAGAGAAGGAGGCGGAAAGCCTGGTGGAGGCCGGGCACGAAGTGCATGTCCTGTCGTATCGTTTTTCCAGGGCAATCCCGCCGGACGAGTTCGTGCGCGGGGTTCGCGTTCATCGTTTCTACACGCCCCGGCAGGTTGCAAAAAAGGCGCTCGGCCTCCTGTTTCACCTTCCGATATACCGCTGGCTGTGGCAGTATCAGATTGCAAGGGCCATTCGCAGGCTGGCGCCGGATGCCGTCCATGTCCATGATCTTCCGCTTGCCTGGCCTGCATCGGAGGCGGCGGCTTCTGCTGAAAATCGCCCCGTGTTGCTGCTGGATCTGCACGAAAACTACCCTGACCTGTTGCGAGGCAGCACCTACGCCTTGCGCTTTCCGCAGCGTCTTTTCGTCGACTACGACCGGTGGCGGCGGCTGGAAGGGCGCATGGCGCGGAAGGCCGATTATCTCCTCGTGGTGAACGCGGATAACGGGCAGCGGCTGCAGGAGGAGCACGGCGTTCGGGCGCCAATCACGGTGGTTCCGAACACGGTCAGGTTGAAGGATTTTCAGGATGATGCCCCCCCGGGCGAGATTCGAGCGTTTTTCGATCCGGCGCTCATGAACTTGCTCTACGTGGGAGGCATCGACCCGACGCGGGGCCTGGATACGGTGCTGAAAGGCATCGCCGCCTCCGGCGACCTGCGTGAGCGGCTGCGCCTCGTCATCGTGGGGTCGGGCAGCTACCGGCGCGAACTCGAAGAACTGGCGCAGGCGCTCGCCGTCAGCGCCAGGGTGCATTTTGCCGGGCAGGTCCCGCAGTCGCAAGTGGGCGCGTTCTGCCGGTGCGCCGACATCTGCCTGCTGCCGCTCATCCGGTCGGAAAACAACGAGCGCGCCGATCCGAACAAGCTGTACCAGTATGCCTTGCGGGGCAAGCCGATTCTGGCGGCGG
>CBDUBU010000159.1:0-8877 GCA_965365465.1 uncultured Rhodothermaceae bacterium | reverse complement strand
CGAGAACGGGCTCCTCTCGATCACGAACACGATGAACGCCGACACCCCGATGGCGCAGGGCAAGACGTGAAAAGCATCGGCGGCCAGGTGGACTGTAAGTTTGCGCCCCTGCCGGAGCCACTCGGTGAGGCATTTCAGGCGCTGCATCCGGGAGACGCGTGCCATACGAGAGGGTTGTGTCATAGCGGGGAAAACAAAATAACAAAAGCGAATACGGGAAGTACAAAACCGTCCTCTGCACAGCAGCTTCATCGACACAGAACAACGCTGCATTTCCCCAACACCCGGTGCTGCACCCCGTAATGGAAGACAGCGCAACATGACCGGTTTAACAACCAATTCGTTACAATCAAGCTTTAAAACGGTTATTTTTAATATCTTACACGTTTTTGCGCATCCGGTTTCACGCCGAAGCCTGCAAGTCATCATCGGCCTGGCAGGACATGGCTGCCTGTGTGCGCTCCGGCGCCTCTTCTCCTCCCCCGTGCATTTCCTGCAGCAGGCCGTCGAGGCTCCTGGCTGCCAGAGGTTGCCCGAGGCCATAGCGAAGGGCTACATAAATACTTCCTGAAGCCAGCGGATACAGACCGCAGGTCCAGGACGCTCGGAGCGAGAGCGGGGGCAGGTAAGGGTTCCGAACTTCAAAGTCGCGTATGGCCTTCGTCACAATGTCAACCTCTCTCTTCGACCAGGGTCCGAAAAAAAACGGACAGTCTTCCGGCATAAAACACAGAGGTAACGCAAGGGGTAAGGTCTGGCGGGAGTCTTGCCTGTGCGGGAGGTGGGAAGTCCACGCATCAGGGGTTTAAGGGTAATGCGAAAAAGATGGCTGCAAGACGACACGGCTGCGAAATTTTTTTTCGCCCGCTAGAGGAAACCGGATATTCCGTCCTGTAATGCCCTGAAAAAGATCCGGCAAGCCCGGAAAGCGGCGCTGCCGGCAGAGATGAGGCTATGGCTCGCTAACTTTGCCTACGCTGTAGGGGTCGGCTGGAAGACACTCTTACTTGTCGGAGTCGGCGCGCTGCTGACGCTCAGCTATCAGGCCGTTAAGGCCGCGCTGGCTGATCCGGTGAAGAGCCTTCGGTATGAGTGAGAACCTTCCGTCTCTTGCCGTAGATTCCTCACAGCGCACCAGGACGGGCAGAAGGACCGGAAAGGCTACAGGGCGCCAAACCGGCTATGCCGTGCGCCCCGATCTCTTTCCCACACCACAGCGGCCAGATAAAAAGCGGCGGCAGTGGCAGCGAACACCGAATAGTCCAGCGGCGCCTTGACCCCGACGGCTATCGTCATCGTCAGCGCGAAGGACAAAAGCAGCAGGGCAGCGGCAAGAGCAAACCACCGGAGATGCCAGCCAATGAGCAGGCCCAGGGCGATCACTACCTCGGCCCCCGTTGCAAGCCACCCCAGCACGGCGTGCCAGGAGACCGGCGCATACCAGTTGAGGGCGCCCACATATTGGACGAAAGGCTCCCAGGCGCCCCAGGCTACTCCCGGAGCACCGGGCGGCCCCCAGAACCCGAACCGGTCGGCAACAGCCGACAAAAATCCTGCCGCGAGGGCGAGGCGCACAAGCCACCCGGCGGCGCTGATAAGCCTGGCTTGACGATCCATGGAAGGAGCCATAGTTTATGAGTAAAGCGCCGGCAAGCTAGCGTTCGCCGGAGAAAAACGCCAGATTGAAGGCGCCAAATCAGCAAGGCGGAGTGATGTTGGAAAAGCAGGAGGCGGCGTTATGGCTGTCGGTCCTGTGTCGTATATTGGCGGCGCATTGAACCAACCTGACCCTGCATGATGCATCCCGAAACCCTGCTGGCCCATGCCGGCTGCCGTCCGGACCCTGCCACCGGCGCTGTGACTTCGCCGATCCATCTCTCGACCACGTTTGAACGCGAGGCGGACGGCTCGTACCCCACCGGCTTTTTCTACAGCCGCGCCGACAACCCGAACCGTCGCCAGCTTGAAGAACTGACGGCGTCCCTGGAGGGCGGCGCCGCAGCGGCCGCCTTCGGCTCCGGCATGGCGGCTTCCATGGCGGTGCTGCAAGCCCTGAAACCCGGCGACCACGTCCTTTTCCCGGATGATGTCTACCACGGCGTCCGGTACCTGCTGGAAACGATTTTCAGCGAATGGGGCCTCCGGGCAACAGTGGTCGATCTGTCGGATCTCCCGGCCGTGGAGGCTGTGCTGGAGCAGGGCGTGCAACTGGTCTGGGCAGAGACGCCTTCCAACCCGATGCTGAAAATCACGGATCTCACTGCCGTGGCCGAACGCGCCCACGCAGCGGGGGCCCGGCTGATCGTGGATGGAACGTGGACCACGCCGCTCCTGCAATGCCCCCTGGACTTCGGGGCTGACCTCGTGCTGCATTCGGTGACGAAGTACCTTGCCGGGCACTCGGATGTGCTCGGCGGCATCGTCGTTGCCAGGACGCCCGATGACTTCTTCAACCGCATCCGCACGGTGCAGACCGCCGGGGGGCCGGTGCTCGACCCGTTCAGCGCCTGGCTGACGATGCGCGGTATGCGCAGCCTGGCGGCCCGCCTCCACGTGCAATGCGCGAGCGCCGCCCGGATTGCGGACTTTCTGGCCGACTGCCCCCGTATCGCTCAGGTGAACTTTCCGGGCCTTGCCTCTCATCCGGGCCACGACATCGCGCGGCGACAGATGAAGTCGTTCGGAGCCATGCTTTCCTTTCAGGTGGAGGGTGACCGCAGCGATGCAATGGCCGTGGCCGGGCGCGTCCGGCTTTTCACCCGCGCCACCAGCCTCGGAGGAACCGAAAGCCTGATCGAGCACCGGGCCTCCATCGAGACGCAGCCGACCCGCACCCCGGAAAACCTCCTGCGCGTCTCCGTCGGACTCGAACACGTGGACGATTTATTAGCAGATCTTTCGCAGGCGCTCAACGGCTGAAGGAATTAGATTCGTAGCGCCGGTCTTTCCCTTTCCGGCAACTTCGTTGAGCAAGAATACCCCCTGTCCTTCCGGAGCAGCCCTCTCAAGCGGGCCGTCCAATCATATCAGACAGTTTATGAAACTTCCTTTTATCCTCGCCCGCCGTTTTGTTGCTGCGGAGACGCTGGAAGAAACGCTCCCGGTTGTCAGAAACCTGAACCGGAAAGGGCTTTCCGTGGCGCTCGATCTGCTCGGCGAGTACGTCGATAGCCGCGAAGTGGCGGCAGGCGCCCGCGATGCCTACATCCGGCTCGTCCATACCATCGCGCAGGAACGCCGCGAGGGACTTTCCAACGCCAACGTCTCCATCAAGCTCTCGATGATGGGACAGAAGATCGATCATGACTTCTGCCTCGACAACCTGCGCCAACTTCTGGCAGTAGCGAAGGAGCAGGACGTTTTTGTAAGGCTGGACATGGAAGGCAGCGACATCACCGCATCGACGATTGCCATTTTTGAAGCCGTGCTCCCGGAGTACCCGCAGCACGTCGGCATCGTGCTACAGGCGTACCTCAAACGCACGGCAGGCGATGTGCGCCGGATGTGCGAACTGAACGCCTGCGTCCGCCTCTGCAAGGGAGCCTACAAGGAGCCGCCGGAGATTGCCTGGCAGGACATGGATACCATCCGCGAGCGGTTTACCGAGTACATGAAGCTGCTGATCACAGAAGCGCGCTATCCCGGCATTGCCACCCACGACGACCGGCTCATTGCGGCGACCAGAGCGTTTGTCGCGGAGAAAGGCATCAGCCACGACCGTTTCGAGTTCCAGATGCTCTATGGCATCCGCCCGGACACGCAGGAGCAGATCGTCGAAGATGGCTACCGGATGCGGGTTTACGTGCCCTACGGGACGCAGTGGCTCCCTTATTTCACACGTCGGCTCCGCGAACGCAAGGAAAACATCTGGTTCGTGCTGAAAAACCTGCTGCGCAGGTAACGACCCTATTTCACGCGCAGGCGCTGGCCCGGACGGATCTTGCCGGATTTCATCCCGTTCAGTTTCTGGATCTGGTTCACGGACACTCCGTACTTTTTGGAAATGAGCCAGAGCGACTCGCCGTTCCGGACGGTGTGATACGTCTCGGAAGCAGCGGCAGAGGCGGCTTTTTCCTCAATCTGCGCCTTCGGGACAACAGCTTCGGAAGGTTCTGCCCGTGCAGAAGACTCTTCCGGCATTTCGATGCGAGCTACAGGAATCGGCGCGAGCAAAGCAGCGCTGGTTGCTACGTCCTGCACCCCGGCCACCTGCCGGGCTACCTCCACAGCGCGGCGCTGCTGGTCGGGCGTGAGGCTGTCCGTCACCAGCGTCACGCGCCCGCGCACCACTTCGGGTTTGAAGTCCAGCAACCGCAACCCCTCTGCCTCCAGCAACGCCATTTTCACCCGCGCCGCAAGCGAGGCATCCGCAATGCGTTCGGAAACCTTGCGGTCGTCGCGGATTACCTCCGGCGGCGGTATTTCTTCCGGCAAGGGCGCTTCCACGGGCGGCATTGCCATGTCGGCGGCAGGAGGCAGCGCCTCCACTTCCTCTTGCTCCCCTTCGGTGTCTTGCGCGGAACAGGCCAAGCCGGGGATCATCACGAGCATTGACAGCAAAAAGACAACTGAACTGATTCGCCGACGCATGGATACACTTTTCATTCCTGGAAACCGTAAGGCAAAACCTGTGCTGCGGCTGAACCACAGAACCCGGCAGACAATGTCAGGGCGAAACCTGCCCCTGCGCTTACGCTCTCTTTTTCACGCTTTCCGTTACAAGTTCACCGGTTTCGCTGTCCAGCGCTCCGGCGGCATGGTATTCCGTTTCCGTGCGGAGGTCGTCGATCACCCCGACTTCTGCCAGCCAGCGCTCGGCATCGATAGCCGCCATACAACCGGTTCCTGCCGCCGTCACGGCCTGCCGGTAAACGTGGTCCTGTGCATCGCCGCAGGCAAAAACGCCGGGTATGTTCGTGGCGGTAGAGCGCGGATGCGTCACGATATAGCGCTGCGCGTCCATGTCCAGCCAGCCCTGAAAAATCTCTGTGTTCGGCTTATGCCCGATGGCGATGAAAAGACCGGTCACCGGCAGATCCGATTCTTCTCCGGTTTTTACGTTCTTCAGCCTTACACCCTGCACGTCCTTTTCTCCAAGCACATCGACAACAAGCGTATTCCAGACGAAAACGATTTTCTTGTTCGCAAACGCACGCTCCTGCATGATTTTGGAAGCTCGCAGTTCGTCGCGGCGGTGAATGACGTACACCTTTCTGGCAAAGCGCGTCAGGAAAAGCGCCTCTTCCATGGCGGTGTCGCCGCCGCCTACCACGGCAATGTCCTGATCGCGGAAAAAAGCGCCGTCGCAGGTAGCACAGGCAGATACGCCGTGACCGAGCAGGCGCTTTTCGTTTGGAAGCCCGATGTATCTGGCAGAAGCGCCCGTCGAAACGATGACCGCCTGGGCCAGCACCGGCGTTTCCTCATCGACGATCAGGCGAAACGGACGTCGGGCGAAATCTACCGCCGTGACCATGCCGTAGCGCAGGTCTGCCCCGAAGCGGGTTGCCTGCTGTTCAAACTTCTGCATCATCTCCGGCCCGAGTATGCCGTCCGGAAAGCCGGGGAAGTTCTCCACATCGGTCGTAGTCATCAACTGCCCGCCCGGTTCCAGACCCTGATAGACGACAGGACTGAGGTTCGCGCGGGCCGCATACAGCGCCGCAGTAAGCCCCGCCGGGCCGGTCCCGATAATAACGACTTGATGGCTCTCCGCTTTCGAGAAATCCATTCCAGCGAACGCATCAGAGGTTGTAGTCTGTTCCATAGTTAATGCTGCCTTTTCTCACTGCGTTGCAATTCGTCCAACAAACAGCCCGGAGAAGAAAATCAGCCTGCGCGTTCTTCTCCGGGCCTGTTGTTCTGTCAAAAAGCGAATTTGCCTGCATCAACACCGGCGAACGCACTTTTGAGGGACGCTCCTACTTCTCGGCAGGCTGGGCCACGAGCGATTCGAGCTTCCCCGCCAGCACCTTCTTCGGCGCAACGCCGATCAGTTGATCCACCACACGACCATCCTTGAAAAACAGCAGGGTGGGAATGGAACGGATCCCGAACTGCATTGATACCTGTGGATTATGGTCTACGTCCAGTTTGGCTACTTTGGCGCGACCCTCGAACTCTTCCGCCAGTTCCTCGATCGACGGCGCCACCATCCGGCACGGCCCGCACCAGGCAGCCCAGAAATCAATCAACACCGGCATATCCGCGTTGAGCACTTCTTCCTGAAAGTTGCTATCCGTTAACGTTACGTACTTGGCGTTTGCGGCCATAATATCTTCCTCCTCCATAATTGGGTTTGTGTTCATTAAAGCAACAAGAAACAACCATCCGGTTATCCTGAAAAGCTTTTATGACATCCTACAAGCAATATGCATTCCAAAACAGTCATACTGCCAACTCTTCAGGATGTTCAGAAACAGGCTGTCTGTTACTGCATCATGGCAGGAATGGTCTCTTCGTAGGGATGCGCCATCGCCTCCCTACTCACGTCGATTACCAGATTCCCGTCTATCTCTATGTGAAGCCCATCCCCGGTTACGGTTCCAACGGGAGATGCCTGTACGGAAAATACGTTTATCACCTCCTGAACTGCCTTTTCCTTTCCTGCTTGCGTCGAAAAAACGATGCGGGACTGCGCTTCTCCATATAAGAGGACATCGAGGCGCAAATCGTTACGTTCCGAAATGTGAATCTTTGCGCCGTGCTCGTGGGAAAACAGGATCCCTTCTGCCAGACAGACTGCAAGGCCCCCGTCCGAAACGTCGTGAGCGCTCTGCACGAGTCCTGCCTGTATCAGCGCCAGCATGGCATCTTGCACCGCTTTTTCCTCCTCCAGGTCGAAATGCGGCGCATCGCCTGCCACTTTGCCATGAATCGAGGCAAGGTATTCGGAGCCGCCGAGGTCGTTCCGGTGCTGCCATCCGGCAGGAGAAAGCAGAAAAATGACATCGCCTTCGTCCTTGAAATCAGCCGTGATGCTGTGCGCCTCCAGATCCTCCACCAGACCCAGCATCCCGATGGTAGGGGTGGGAAAGACAGCTCCCTCCGGATTCTCGTTGTAAAAAGACACATTGCCGCCGGTCACGGGCGTGCCGAATGCCCTGCAGGCATCCCCCATACCTCCGACTGCTTCCTTGAAAACCCAGTAAACCTCCGGTTTGTACGGGTTGCCGAAGTTCAGGCAGTTGGTCACAGCCAGCGGCTTTCCGCCTGCACAAACGACGTTACGCGCCGCTTCCGCCACGGCGATCCGCCCACCCTTTCTCGGATTCAGGTACACGTAGCGTCCGTTACAGTCTGTCTTGAGCGCCAGCCCCTTGTTCGTTCCCTTCACCCGCACAACGGCCGCGTCGCTCGGGCCTGGCCCCACCACGGTGTTTGTCCGCACCATCGTATCGTACTGCTCGAACACCCACCGTTTCGAGGCAATGTTGGGCGATCCCAGAAGGCGCAGCAGCACCCCGGCGGCTTCCCCCTCAGCCAAATCCGGCAGGTCGCCGAAGTCGAAGGCGTTCGCCTCGTCCAGGTAGGCCGGACGCCGGGTTTCGCGGTGGTAAACCGGCGCCCCGCCGCCAAGCACGAGGTGTTCAGCCGACACGTCAGCCACCAGTCGCCCGTGCCAGTACACCTTTACGCGCCCGTCGTCCGTCACCTCGCCGATCTCGGCTGCGTGAAGATCCCACTTGTCGAAGATCGCCTTGAGTTCCTTTTCTCTGTCTTTTTTACAGACGATCAACATGCGCTCCTGGCTCTCGGAAAGCATCAGTTCGTAGGGGGTCATGTGCGATTCACGGGCAGGCACGCGGTCGAGGTGCAGTGTCATGCCGCTCTCGCCCTTTGCGCTCATCTCGCAGGAAGAACAGGTCAGGCCGGCGGCGCCCATATCCTGAATGCCTTCCACCACACCCGCACGAATGACCTCCAGGGTAGCTTCGAGGAGCAGTTTTTCGGTGAACGGATCGCCCACCTGCACGCTCGGACGTTTTGCCTCGCTTTTCTCCGAGATCTCCTCAGAAGCAAAGGTAGCGCCGTGAATGCCGTCGCGTCCGGTGGCAGAGCCGACGATGAAGACCGCGTTGCCGGTTCCCCTGGCAATGGCGGAAGCCGTCTCGCCTACCTTGACCGTGCCGACGCTCATGGCGTTCACCAGCGGGTTGCCCTCGTACGATGGGTCAAAGTACACCTCGCCGGCAGCCATGGGAACACCGAACGAGTTGCCGTAATCGCCAAGCCCGCGCACCACCCCGTCAAACAGGTAACGCACACGCGGGGTCTCCAGGCTTCCGAAGCGCAGCGAATCCAGCGAACAGATCGGACGAGCCCCCATGGTGAAGATGTCCCGATGGATGCCACCCACGCCGGTAGCCGCGCCCTGGTAAGGCTCTACGGCAGAAGGATGGTTGTGCGACTCGATCTTGAAAGCAACCGCCAGCCCTCCTCCGATGTCTACCAGCCCGGCATTCTCTTCCCCTGCGCCGACGAGCAGGGCCTCGCCTTCTCGCGGCAGCGTCTTCAGCACGGCAATGGAGTTCTTGTAGGAACAGTGTTCGCTCCACATGACCGAATAGATGCCCAGTTCCGTGAAGGTGGGGGTTCGGCCCAGCTTCTCCAGAATCCAGCCATACTCTTCTTCCGTGAGGCCGTGGCTTTGAGCCAGTTCGAGGGTAACTTCCGGTTCGTTAGGCAGCGAGACAGGCATTTTTCTTTTCTTTCAAGAATGGGAAGGGGTTCACAAGGACTGCACCGACGCAGCCGCGCCTAAAATACGAACGGCATCCGAGCTTGGTCCGCAAGATCGAACGCCGGATGCAAAGTAAGGAATAAAAAAGAAGGTCTCGTGGCCTGATTACGGACACGAGACCTTGCTCGAAGAAC
>CBDUBU010000158.1:0-8897 GCA_965365465.1 uncultured Rhodothermaceae bacterium | reverse complement strand
CCGAGCGGCCCGAGAAGTCCACGCGCTTGCCGAGCAGGTTCTGGCGGAACCGGCCTTGCTTGCCTTTGAGCATGTCGGAAAGCGACTTCAACGCCCGGTTAGAGTCGGAGCGAACCGCGTTCGCCTTCCGGCTGTTGTCAAACAGCGAGTCGACGGCTTCCTGAAGCATACGCTTCTCGTTCCGCAGGATAACCTCCGGAGCCTTGATGTCGATCAAGCGCTTGAGGCGATTGTTGCGGATGATGACGCGGCGGTAAAGATCATTGAGGTCGCTGGTAGCGAAACGTCCGCCTTCGAGCGGGACGAGGGGGCGCAGTTCCGGAGGGATGACCGGAATCACGCGCATCACCATCCACTCAGGGCGGTTTTCCATGCGCTTGTTTGCATCACGGAATGCTTCTACCACCGCCAGCCGCTTGAGGGCTTCGCCCTTACGCTGCTGGCTGGTTTCGGTCTTTACCTGGAAGCGAAGCTCGTGCGAGAGCTTTTCCAGTTCCAGGCGCTTGAGCATTTCCTCGACAGCCTCGCCGCCGATCAATGCAATGAACTTCTCCGGGTCCTCGCTGTCGAGACGGTTGTTGTCCTCGCGGATCTGGTAGAGCACGCTGAAGTATTCATCCTCGGTCAGGAGCTGGTTAGCCTCGATGCCGAGGTTCCGCGCGCTGCCCGGTTGAATAACGACATAGTTTTCATAATAGATCACCTTTTCGAGGTCTTTCGACTTCATCCCGAGCAGGTGCCCGATTTTGTTCGGTAGTGTCTTGAAGTACCAGATGTGGACGACCGGAACGCTGAGCGTAATATGCCCCATCCGCTCGCGGCGAACCGATTTCTGCGTAACCTCTACACCGCAGCGGTCGCAGATGATTCCCTTGTAACGGATGCGTTTGTATTTGCCGCAGTGGCACTCCCAGTCTTTGACGGGGCCGAAGATCTTCTCGCAGAACAACCCGTCTTTTTCCGGCTTGAACGACCGGTAGTTAATCGTCTCTGGCTTCAGAACCTCACCATAGGACCTTTCCAGAACACTTTCGGGAGAGGACAGACTGATGGTAATGTTGCTGAAGTTCTTCTTGAGTTTCTGCGTTTTTCCGTACGGCATAATTCGAATGCGGGGTTTGGATGATGCGGAATAGCGTCGGCAGGAACCGGCGGTCGGGAGCGCAAACCGGTGCGGCTGCACACCCGACCGCTCTTTCCGCAACTAATCGAGTTTTACCTCAAGGCCGAGGCCTTGCAACTCGCGAACCAGCACGTTAAAGCTCTCCGGCACGTTCGGCTCAGGCATATTGTCCCCCTTCACGATCGACTCGTAAGCCTTGGAACGGCCCTGAACGTCGTCGGACTTGTAGGTCAACATCTCCTGCAGCACGTGCGCGGCGCCATAGGCATAGAGCGCCCAGACCTCCATTTCCCCGAGACGCTGGCCGCCGAACTGGGCTTTTCCACCAAGCGGCTGCTGCGTAATGAGGCTGTAAGGCCCAATGCTCCGGGCGTGAATCTTATCCTCGACCAGGTGGCTGAGCTTCAGCATGTAGATATATCCGACCGTCGTCTTCTGGTCGAAAGGTTCGCCCGTGCGGCCATCGTACAACTGCGTGCGACCGTCCGTCGGAAGCCCGGCCTGATTGAGGTAGCCAGCGATGTCATCCATCGTTGCGCCATCGAAGATCGGCGTGGCGAACTTCAGCCCCAGCTTCTTGCCGGCCCATCCGAGGAGCGTTTCATAAATCTGCCCCAGGTTCATGCGGGAAGGCACACCCAGCGGATTCAGCACGATGTCGACCGGAGTACCGTCTTCGAGGAACGGCATGTCCTCCATCGGAACCACCTTTGCCAGAACACCCTTGTTGCCGTGCCGGCCTGCCATCTTATCGCCGACCTGCACCTTGCGCTTGCGGGCGATGTAAACCTTAGCCAACTGCACGATTCCAGGAGGAAGCTCGTCGCCCATCTGCACCTGGTGCTTCTGGCGCTTGGATTCTCCCTGGATCCGGTTGTACAGGTTATGGTAGTTCCGAAGCAGTTGTTTGACTTTACGGTTAGAACCGGCTTCCTGCGTGAAGTCGTAAACCGGGTTCAACTGAACAGGCTCTACTTCCTTAAAGGCATCGCGGGTGAACTTCGCGCCCTCTGAAAGAACGATACGCCCTTCACGGTTCTCGACGCCCGCAGAGGTCTGGCCTTCCACGATCTTGAAGAACTTTTCCCAGAACTTCCGATTGATGTCCGCCACGTCACGTTCAAGCTGCTCGTCGATCTCGGAGAGGCGCTGCTGCTCCATTTTCTTGGAAGCTGGATCAAGCTTGCGACGGCTGAAAAGGCGGGTGTCAATAACGACGCCCTTCATCCCTGGAGGCGCCTTGAGGGATGCATCCTTCACGTCGCCTGCCTTGTCGCCGAAGATGGCGCGCAGCAGTTTTTCCTCAGGCGTGGGATCGGTTTCGCCCTTCGGCGTAATCTTGCCGACGATGATGTCTCCGGCTTTGACCTCCGCTCCGATTCGGATCACGCCGCGCTCATCCAGATCCTTGGTGGCTTCTTCCGAGACGTTCGGGATCTCACGGGTCAGTTCTTCCTCTCCACGCTTGGTATCGCGCACCTGGAGTTCAAATTCTTCGATATGAACCGAGGTGTACACGTCTTCGCTGACCACGCGCTCCGAAATGACAATGGCATCCTCAAAGTTATAACCGCGCCAAGGCATAAACGCCACAAGCACGTTTTTACCGAGCGCGAGGTCGCCGTCGTCCGTCGAGAACCCATCCGTCAACACACTATCTTTTTCTACCCGCTGGCCGACTTTAACGATCGGCTTCTGGTTAACACAGGTATCCTGGTTGGTCCGGCGAAACTTGGTAAGGGCATACCGCTTGACCGGCTCCTCAAACGCTGTGTCGCTGTCCTCCAGGGCGCGGTCGTAGCGAACGACTACCTGCGTGGCATCCACGTATTCAACGATGCCGGGACCTTCCGCTACGATCACGGCACGCGAATCGCGCGCGACGCGGCCTTCCAACCCTGTCCCGACGATAGGGGCTTCCGAGCGAAGCAGCGGCACAGCCTGGCGCTGCATGTTGGAACCCATGAGCGCACGGTTGGCATCGTCATGCTCCAGGAACGGGATCAGACTGGCTGCCGGAGATACAAGCTGGCTGGGCGCAATATCCATGAACTGGACTTGCAACGGCTCAACGATTGGAAAATCGCCCCTGTAGCGGCACTTGACATACTTTGTCTTATAATTTCCCTTATCATCAATCTGGGCATTGGCCTGGGCGATGATCGCGTTGTCCTCCTCTTCGGCCGAGAGAAACCTGATTTCGCTGGTTACTACGCCGTTTTTCACCACGCGGTAGGGTGTCTCGATGAAGCCGAAATCATTGATCTTGGCATGTACGCAGAGCGAGGAGATAAGACCAATGTTCGGCCCTTCCGGGGTCTCGATCGGGCAGAGGCGACCGTAATGGGTATAGTGAACGTCTCGGACCTCAAAGCCGGCGCGTTCACGAGTAAGCCCCCCCGGTCCCAGCGCGGACATACGCCGTTTGTGCGTCAATTCCGCCAGCGGATTCGTCTGATCCATGAACTGGCTCAACTGATTCGTCCCGAAGAACGTGTTGATAACGCTTGAGACCGTCCGAGCGTTGACAAGGTCTTGCGGGGTGAAATTCTCCGCATCGCGCAGGTTCATGCGCTCCTTGATGGTGCGCGCCATCCGGGCCAGACCCAGCGAAAACTGAGACCCCAGTTGCTCTCCTACGGTTCGGACGCGCCGGTTCCCGAGGTGGTCGATGTCATCGACAGCGCTGCGTCCATTCTGGAGATTAATCAACTCACGAATGATCTCGACGATGTCTTCGCGGGTGAGCGTCAACGTATCGAGCGTTTCATCGAGATGCAGGCGCTTGTTGAGGCGGTAGCGTCCTACTTCACCCAGGTCATAACGTTTTTCACTAAAGAAGAGCCTGTCCAGCACGCCACGTGCAGTTTCGATGTCAGGCGCTTCCGTACCCCGAAGCTGGAGATAAAGGTACTCCAGCGCTTCTGCTTCGGAATGGGCCGGATCCTTGCGGAGCGTGCTCAGCAGGGTGCCGCGGTCAACCTCATCGTCCTCGTGCTCCTGACGAAGCAAAAAGATTTTTGAGATTCCATTTTCCGACAGGGTATCAAAATCCCCTTCCTTGAGGGCATGATCGGCAGGAAGCAGGACTTCGCGTTCTTTGCGCTGTTCTACAACCTCACCCGTATC
The DNA here is from genome assembly GCA_965365465.1 of uncultured Rhodothermaceae bacterium. Classification (GTDB taxonomy): domain Bacteria; phylum Bacteroidota; class Rhodothermia; order Rhodothermales; family DASSAV01; genus CBDUBU01. The sequence continues at coordinate 4,645 of CBDUBU010000158.1, read as the reverse complement.
CTCATCAACGACCTCTGTCTCGCGCTCTATAGAAATCGAAGCCGCCAGCTTGCGCCCGACCAACTCCTGAAAACGTTTGCGGGTACTGACCTCCACCGAATCGGCGAGGTCAAAAACACGCACCAGGTCTTCATCCGTAGAGAAGCCGAGGGCGCGGAGCAGGGTCGTAACCGGCAGCTTTTTCTTGCGGTCGATGTAAGCCCACATCACGTTGCCTACATCGGTCGAAAACTCAATCCAGGATCCCCGGAACGGAATGATGCGCGCCGAATAAAGCTCGGTGCCGTTCGGATGCACGCTCTGTCCGAAAAACACGCCGGGGCTTCTGTGCAACTGGGAGACCACTACCCGTTCCGCTCCATTGATGACGAACGTACCACGATCCGTCATGGCAGGCAGGTTGCCCAGGTATACCTCCTGTTCAATGGCCTCCTCCGCCTCATCTTCATCCTCATCTTCCTTGGAAGAAAGGCGAAGCTTTGCCTTGAGCGGAACCGAGAACGAAAGTCCCTGAGCGATACACTCCTCTACCGAATGCTTGGGGGCATCGAGCAGGTAGTAGATAAATTCGAGCGTATAACGCTCTCTGCTATCCTGAATCGGAAAGTGTTCCTTAAAAACAGCCTGCAAGCCGATGTCCTCACGCTCTTCAGGCGGAACATCATCTTGCACAAAATCTCTGAACGATTTAAGTTGAACTTCGAGAAAGTCGGGGTAGTCCTGAACGGATCGGATGCGCGAAAATGTGCGCCGCCCGGATTCGTCCAAGGTTTGACCATTGACGTTTGGCATAAGCTGATTGGCTACCGTGGTTGGGGATACGTTGCCTTTAGCGTTCAAGGTTACCTGGGGTGTGTTGGGGCCAGAGAGAAGTGCATTGTAAGCATAACGCCAAACTTTTAGCGTTGTTTCTCTCCCGTTCCGTGATATGCGCGGTGTAAGTTCCGGTAATCACAGCACGTACAAGCATCAGAAGCCGACCTCTCCGAGAAGGGGTCGGCTTCCCTGTCACTGGCGCCCGGCGCCCTGAATAACAGGCTGGAAGCGCGGGTGCAAGCCCGCTCGAACAGACCAACGTTTACTTGAGTTCGACGTCGGCGCCTGCCTCCTGCAATTTGTTCTTGATCTGCTCCGCCTCATCCTTCGGGATCGCCGATTTGACGGCATTGGGCGCCCCATCGACCAGGTCTTTTGCTTCTTTCAAGCCCAGGCCGGTGATAGCGCGAACCTCCTTGATGACGGCAATCTTGTTGGCGCCGGCGGCCTTGAGGATCACGTCGAACTCCGTCTGCTCCTCAACGGCTGCGCCGTCGCCGCCTGCTGCGGCGGCAGGGCCGGCTATGGCTACGGCTGCAGCAGCCGGTTTGATGCCGTACTCTTCTTCGAGCAGTTTGGCCAGATCGTTGGCTTCCTTGATGGTGAGGCCAACCAACTGTTCTGCGAGTGCTTTGATGTCTGCCATGATTGATCTTTTCTCCTGCAGCGGTCTGTGCTCCATTCGTTTGGAGCTACGCTGCCAATTAAGGGTTAATGGTTGTTTCGTTTTCGCTTTGTAATACACACCGTGCGCCTGCACGGTGCGTCAGAAATGTCAGGCATCTTCCCGCTCGGAGAGCGTCTTGAGAACGCCGACAATGTTTTGTCCCTGGGCCTGCAATGCTCCCACGACATTGGCCATCGGGGAGAGCAGCAATCCGACGATATCGCCGATGAGTTCCTGCTTGGATTTCAGGGAAGCGAGCACATCGAGGGCATCTTCGAAGTAGATGGCGCCGTCGATGTACGCAGCCTTCAGGGAAGGACGATCCAGGTTCTTCTCCTGAAGAAATTTCTTCATCACGCGGGCCGGGGCAGAAGGCTCTTCGCTAAAGGCAATGGCCGTAGGGCCATTCAGTCGGTCGAAGAGCTCGTCGTACCCGCCTTTGCGTTCCATGGCAAGCCGCACCAAGGTGTTCTTGAGAACCTTGAAGTCTACTCCTTCCTTGCGGAACCTATTGCGCAGGTCATCGGCCTGGGCCACGGTGAGGCCTGAATAGTTCGTCAGATATATGGTAGGCGACTGTTCCAGCCGTTGAGAAATTTCCTCAACGTTCGTCACTTTTTTCTGTTTGGTCATGGGCATAGCTACACCTCGCTGTCAGAGCAAATACACGCTTTGGGGTCGGAAACGGGGACTATCGCAGGGAGTTGACAACCACATTCCGGTCAATCTCAATCCCAGGCCCCATGGTCGTCGAAAGGGTGACCGAGCGGACATAAAGACCTTTCGCCGTAGAAGGGCGAAGACGCACCACCTCTTTGAGGAAAGCCTCTGCATTCTCACGGATCTGATCCGGTGAGAAAGAAACCTTTCCGATTGCAGTATGCAGGTTTCCGTTTTTGTCTACACGAAAGTCGATTTTACCGGCTTTGACCTGCTGTACGGCATCCCCGACATCCATTGTTACAGTGCCGCTCTTCGGATTCGGCATCAAGCCGCGCGGGCCAAGAAAGCGACCCAAGCGTCCCACTTTACCCATCACATCCGGGGTAGCGATGACCACATCAAAATCAACCCAGCCTTCTCCCTGGATCTTATCTATCAAGTCGTCGAGGCCGACGTGGTCGGCTCCGGCCTCACGTGCTTCGGCCTGTTTGCCTTCGCTGGCGAGCACCAGCACACGAACCGTTTTTCCGGTTCCGTGCGGCAAGGCTACCGTGCCGCGGACCATCTGGTCGGCGTGGCGCGGATCGACACCCAGTTTCACATCGATGTCCACCGATTCATCGAACTTGGCATGGGCCGTTTTCTTGACGAGATCAGAGGCTTGCTCCAGGTTCAGGGGGGTTCCGGCTTCCTTGACAAGCGCCATCGCCTGCAAATAGCCTTTTCCTCTTTTTGGCATTGTAGTACGGGTATGCGCGGTGCAAACGCCCTCCCTGCGGACGGCTCCCGCTGTTTACGATTTCATGTACGGGGCAGGCTTCAGCGAACCCTGTCTGTTTCTCCGTATTTAGCGTACGTGCTCGGGTTTGCCTTCCACCTTGATGCCCATCGAGCGGGCGGTGCCGGCAACCATCGAGGCCGCTTTTTCTTCGTCAAATGCGTTCAGGTCCTCCATCTTCTGGCGTGCAATCTCAAGGCACTGGTCCCAGGTGACGGAGCCTACTTTCTGGCGCAGGGGATCCGCAGCACCGCTTTGCAAGCCGGCAGCCTTTTTCAGCAGGATGGGAGCCGGCGGGCTTTTGACGATAAAGGTGAAGGACTTGTCAGAGAATACCGTGATGATGACGGGCAGGACCAGCCCCATCCTCTCTTGCGTCGCTGCGTTGAACTGCTTGCAGAACTCCATGATATTCACGCCCTTCTGACCCAGCGCCGGGCCGATAGGGGGGGCCGGGGTGGCCTGTCCTGCCTTGATCTGCAGTTTGATGTAACCGTCTATTTTTTTTGCCATAATGCACCCTGCGGTTCAAACGCCTGTCCTATGATCCTCTCACAGGACGCAGCTCCCGCGCTGTTGTTGATTAAAACGATACGTGATGCCGGAATTTTGAGGGTAGTAAGAGAGCGGCCCGCTCAACCTGACCGGAGTTATCCTTCATGCTCTACCTGGAGATAGTCCAATTCGAGCGGCGTCTTACGCCCGAAGATGGAAACCATCACTTTCACCTTCATCTTGTCCGGGAAAACCTCCTCCACAAATCCGGTAAAGTTGTTGAACGGACCATCCACGACCTTGACTGCATCCCCGTACTTGAAAGGAATCTCCGGCTGCTCGCCCATCTCCCTGGCTTCATCCATTTTGCCCACGATCCGGTTGATCTCATCCGGACGTAGAGGAGTGGGCTGGTCTCCGGTGGTCAGAAATCCTACTACCGAAGGGACGTTGGCGATGACGTGTTGCAACTCGTTGTCCAACACGGCGTGGATCAGAAGATAGCCGGGGAAGAACGTCTTTTCGCGCGTGCGTTTCTTGCCGCCCCGCATTTCAAAGACGGTTTCCGTCGGGATCATGATCTCGGTGAGCTTGTCTTCCAGGCCCATCAAGGCAATCTCCCGCTCCAGGTACTGCTTCACCTTCTTCTCGTGACCGGAGAAGGTGCGCAGCACATACCACTTGCGGATATCTTCGTTTTTCTTGATTGCCATGTTTTATTCAGTCGTCATCCCGAGACGCCGCTGACCCCTGTCTAGACATAGATGAAATCGAGGATGCCGCTGATAATTCGGTCGGACGCGAAGATAAACAGCCCGATGATAAGCGTGGCAAGCAGCGTAATTACCGTGTTGCTGACAAGCTCTTCCCGCCGGGGCCAGTTCACTTTCCGCATTTCCTTGAGCACATCCTCAAGGTAGGCCTGGATCTTGTTCATAACATCACTTCCCGCAATAATGCCTGTCTGGAGGGATCAAAAGACCAGGTCCTTATCCCTCGGATGCACATTGCATCCTTCTGTCAATGCACGGGCGGCAGGACTCGAACCTGCAGCCTGCGGTTTTGGAGACCGCTGCTCTGCCAATTGAGCTACGCCCGTAGAACGGGAGATCCTGCCGGAAGCTCCCGAGCGTATTTCCAGTGCCTCAGCAGCACAGTCTATTCAAATCAAACGTCGAGGATTTTGGAGACGACACCGGCTCCCACCGTCCGTCCCCCCTCCCGGA
>CBDUBU010000157.1:0-8914 GCA_965365465.1 uncultured Rhodothermaceae bacterium | reverse complement strand
CTAGAAGAAGCTGGCTGCCTCGTGGTTAAGTATGAGGGGTAGCGAAGGCTTGCAAATCCGCTTCCGCACTGGCCTCAATGCGTTATGGTCCTGCCTCGTTCCACCTCCAGTGTCTCCATATCTTCTTGAAACTGTGTGCAAGCGATGCGCCGGTTATGCTAAATGTTATACGCCTCCTGAATGGACGAACTAAGGCTGCTCAACGTTGCTGTGAGTGAGGAAGAATCTGCCCTCCAGCAACTTCATCACTGGCTCTCCTATGAAACCCTCACCGTCATCCTGGGCGGAGGCATGTTCTTTCTGTCCTATGGGCTCGCTATGACGGTGCTGATCGTGCTGGCTGTCCTCTTCACACCGTATATGCTGTGGCAACTGGCCAGAGCGAAATGGTTAAAAGCCATCGTCGCGTTCGCTGTCGTCGTGATCGTCCCCTTTGCCCTATCTCGATGGATGCACGCAGAGGGTTCGGTAGGTTACTATGTGTGGACGATGGGACCGCTTGTGCTGTTCTATCTCTACGCCTGGGTTCTTCGCTACGTTATTGGAGAGCACTTGTCTGAGATGCAAATGGTGCGGCAGGTGGAATCCGGACGGCGCCGGAATGATGCATAGCCAGCCTCAACCAGCCTTTACTGCGGCGCGGAGGTACCGCGCAGCCAGCGCCTCGCCTTGCTCGCGCATACGATCCTGCAACTCCACAGGCTCCAGGACATGAGCCTGCGTCCCGAAACGCAGCAACCACCGCGCCACGTAATCCAGGTTTTCGAAATAAAACGTGATCTCTATGCCGTCGCGGCGCGTGCGCTCTTCCTCGATCTGGGCAGGCACGCTGCGGCGTGCCCACGGATAGGCCCGTTCGGCAAAGCGGATGCGGATCCGGATATTCTGCGGGCCGGCGCCGCGTTCCTTGAGATGCGCCGAGAGGTCAAACCCGGAAGGCGGCGTGAATCGCTCGTTGAGCACCCTTAGCGAGCGGATGTGATCGAGCCGGAAATTCCGGATGTCCTTGCGCAGATGGTCGAACCCGATCAGGTTCCAGTGATCTGTATAATAAACAAGCCCCAGCGGGTCTACCGTGCGCCGCGTGAGTTCATCCCGGCTCTCGACGTAATACTCCATCAGGATCGAACGCTGCCGGGCCACCGCTTCGCTGACCTCATACCAGCGCCCCTCTTCCTCAGCGTCTGGTTCGACGCCATGCAGCCAGTACGGATCGAGCACCGTGCGCTCCTGCAACTGGGCAACGTATGCTTGCACCTCGCGCGGAAGCACGGACTGAATCTTCATCGCAACCTGCCCTGCATCTTTTCGTAGCGAAGCGTCGGATTGCAGCTTCATGAACGACGTGCCGACAAGCAGCGTAGCGGCTTCACGGGCCGTAAGCATGAGCGGCGGAAGCTGGTATCCCTCCAGGATTTCATACCCTCCCCCTTCGGCATAGGTGAGCGGCACGCCGGATTCACTCAGCGCCCGCAGGTCCCGGAATATTGTCCGTCTGCTCACGTCGAAATGCTCAGCCAGGTCGCGTGAACTCATGTTGGGGCGGTTCTGAAGAAGCAGGATGGTGGCAAAGAGCCGCTCCGTTCGGTTCAGGGTGCGTTCCTGTTTGTTCATGCGTGGCGATCCGGGTGGGGTGAAAAGCGGGGATGGAGCAGGGCGTTAAACGTGGAAAAACGGTTCGTGTTCGGTTTTTGCCTTTGAAAGCATCATATCGAGGCTGAATCTCTGAACGCCTGCGGTGCGTCTGAAACACAGAATACGGAAGCCCGAAGATTTGGTTATGCTCCGGAATGAGTAACCTGCACGATATATTTCTCCGCGTACAACGGGCTTCCAAGTAGAGGCTCCAAAGCAAGGGTGCGGACTTGCACGCCGGGATGGCGCCGGCGCAACGCCTCCTGTTCCGCCGACAGGTCGCCTCCTTTCAGGCACAGGAGTCCAGGCTGCCAGAAATCCGGCCCCGGATCTCCCGGAAGGCCGGCGGCAATGCGCACGTGCCACCTCCAGAGATCGCAGAGCGGCGCCGTGGCGCGGGAAACGGAGTAATTAGCCCGGCCCGGCCATTTTTCAGCGCGACCATTCCACAGATGCAGGTTCGTCAGTCCCAGTTCCTGTTTCATGGCTTCCAGGGCGCGGATTTTTTTCCCGACCGAATCTACGGCATAGACTGCCGCCTCCGGGAATCGTATGGCAAGGGGAACCGCCGGCAGGCCGCCTCCCGTTCCCCAATCAACCACCGAGGCGCCCGCCGGGAAAGGATACAGGCTCAAGGCAAGCGAATGCACGAAATGCCGCCCCCATACGTCCTCGGCCGATCCCCGCGATACCAGGTTGATCTTGCGGTTCACCTCCTGCAAGAGCCGCGCATACTGCTCCATCTGCCCCTGCTGCGCCGGGAGGAGAGAAGCTATCGGGTCCCAGGGAACTGGTATAAAAGGCGGAACCTGAATCGGGCTATCTGAGGCAATCAGAGTGCGCATCAAACCTGCGATGTTTCACGTGAAACATTCGGAGAGGCCGTTTCAGGTTTCTCAAGACCATTTTTACGCTTGAGAAGCACCATCAGGACCGAAATATCCGCCGGGCTGACACCGCTGATCCGGGATGCCTGCCCCAGCGTTTCCGGCTGGATCTTCGACAGCTTTTCCCTCGCTTCCATCGTGATATTGTTGATCTGCCGGTACGGAAAGGCCGGAGGGATGCGCCACGTTTCCAGTTGCTGCATCTTCTCGGCCATCTCACGCTCGCGCTGGATGTAGCCGTCGTATTTCAGATCGATTTCTACAAGGGAAACTATGTTTTCCAGGCTAGGGGCAGAGCTAGCAACCTGGGCCGTCACTCCGGCATGGTCCAGCAATTCCGGCAGCGACACTTCGGGCCGCAAAGCTAGCCGAACGATGCGCTCCGGGTGCAGGATCGGTGCAGAACCCACCCCCTCCAGATAGCCGTTCACCTGTTCCGGGGAAACCGCCGTTTCTTCCACGGCCCGGCGCGTACATGCTACGGCTTCCTGTTTCCCGCGCATTCGCGCATACCGCTCTACCGATGCAAGTCCAAGCCGATGTCCTGTCTCCGTCAGGCGCAGATCGGCGTTGTCCTGCCTGAGCAGAATACGGTGTTCCGCCCGGCTCGTAAACATCCGGTAAGGCTCGTCGGTGCCTTTGGCAACCAGATCGTCGATCAATACGCCGATGTACGCTTCGGAGCGTTTCAACACGAGGGGTTCATCGTCTCGCAGGTATTGAACAGCGTTGATCCCGGCGATGAGGCCCTGCGCTCCTGCTTCCTCGTACCCGGTGGTGCCGTTGATCTGCCCGGCAAAAAAGAGACCCCGGACAAGTTTCGTTTCCAGGCTGTAGCGGATCTGGTACGGCGGGAAATAGTCATACTCAATGGCATAACCGGGGCGCAGCAAGTGGACTTCTTCCAAACCCTCAATGCCTCGCAAGGCTGCCAGTTGAACTTCCTCCGGCAGGCTGGTCGAGAAGCCGTTTACGTACACTTCGGAGGTGCTCAGCCCCTCTGGTTCTAGAAAGATCTGGTGGCGATCCTTGTCGGCAAACCGGTCGATCTTGTCCTCGATGGAGGGACAGTACCGGGGGCCGCGCCCCTGAATGCGGCCTGCGAACATGGGGCTGCGGTCAAAGCCGGTGCGTAGAACGTCATGCACCGCCGTGCTCGTATAGGTCAGCCAGCAACTTCGCTGCTCTTTCGGCAGCGCGTCGGTCATAAAGGAAAAGGGTTGGGCCGGGCTGTCGCCCGGTTGTTCTAACAGGCGCTCATACCGGATGGTTCTGCCGTCCACACGGGGTGGCGTTCCGGTCTTCAGCCGGTCGCTTTCAAAGCCAAGCGCCTCCAGACACGCCGTAAGGCCCGTCGAAGCGCGCTCCCCCATGCGCCCCCCACCGTATTGCCTTTCGCCGACGTGGATGACCCCGTTCATGAACGTCCCGCTGGTCAGAATGACACACTGCGCCCGGAGTGTCTGGTCCAGTTGCGTCCGCACTCCTTCGATCCGGCCCTCCCCGACGATCACTTCAGTCACCATGTCAGCCCGCATGAACAGGTTCGGGATCGACTCCAGTTCCTCTCGAACTGCTGCGGCGTACGCCATACGGTCGCATTGGGCGCGGGGGCTCCAGACGGCAGGCCCCTTGCGCCGGTTCAACATCCGAAATTGAATCCCTGTCTGGTCGGTGACACGCCCCATGATTCCGCCGAGCGCGTCGATCTCCCGCACGATCTGCCCTTTTCCAATTCCCCCGATGGCAGGGTTGCACGACATCTGCCCGATGGCTTGCAGGTTCATCGTGACAAGCAGCGTGCGTGCGCCCATACGCGCCGCCGCCGCCGCCGCCTCCGAACCCGCGTGCCCCCCTCCCACCACGATCACGTCGTATGCATCACTGTACTGCATTCATATCCTCCTCGATTCCTGTAACCCTGTGCCTGAAGGCCCCATTGCAGAACACACAACATCGTGCATCGGCATCCTGTTTCCTTTGCCAGACCTGAGAGCCTGCTTGTTCCAGTACGCACTCTGGACGCGACCAGGGCATGGCAACCCCCAGGGTCATGTCATGCTGAACGCTGCGAATCATCTATGCCTGAAGCAGGGCAAAACGCCGCCCTGCCTGAAACATAAAGAAGGAAAAACCCGGTAGCGCGCTATTTCCCGATGCAGAAACGCGAAAAGATCTGATCCAGCACGTCCTCGTTCGTGATCTCACCGGTAATGGAACCCAGTTCGTGCAACGCGACCCGCAGGTCCACGGCGAGAGCATCGCCGGAGACGGACAGGCGCAGCGCCTTGTTCGCCCGCTCAATGGCAGCGTGCGCCCGGCTGAGGTGCTCCCGGTGCCGCAGGTTCATCACCACCGCCGAGGCGTCGGTCACGCCCGATGCGCCGGCAACCTTCTCGATCAGCCACGCCGCCAGCGGTTCCATCTCCTGCATATCCCTGCCGGCCGCTATGGCGCTTACCGGCATCACGGGAAAAGACAGTCCCTCCGGCAAAAAAGCTTCCGCGCCCAGGTCCCGCTTGTTGCCGACGAGCAGGACGGGAACGTGCGGATGCTCCCGGTGCATCTGCTCCAGAAAATCGACCTCACCTCCATCCAGCCCGAGCGTCCGGTCGTAGACGTATAGGAGCGCCTCCCCCGACGCGATGGCCTGATGCGTGCGCCGGACGCCCTCGGCTTCGATCACATCTGCCGTGTCGCGCAGGCCGGCCGTGTCCACGAAACGGAAACGCAAGCCCTCGATCTCCGCTTCGGCTTCTACCGAATCGCGGGTCGTGCCGGGAATTTCACTCACGATGGCGCGATCAAATCCAACCAGCGCGTTGAACAGGGTCGACTTGCCCGCGTTCGGACGCCCGCCGATGACCACCATGATCCCGTCCCGAAGCAATTCGCCCAGCCGGTAGGAGCCGAGCAGGTCCCTCAGCAGATGCTCTGCTGCCTCCAGGAGCCGTTCCAGCCGCCCGGCGTCGGCAAAAGCAACGTCCTCCTCGGAAAAATCCAGTTCCAGTTCGACGTAGGCGCAAAGTTCGAGCAGTTCGTCGCGCAGCCGGGCCAGCCGCTCCGAATACCGCCCCCGGAGATGAGCCATCGAGACGCGGTGTGCCTGCGAAGACGAAGCGTGGATCAGGTCCGCCACGGCTTCGGCCTGCGCCAGGTCCAGCTTGCCGTTCAGAAAGGCGCGTTGTGTGAACTCGCCCGGCGCCGCCATACGCGCCCCGCCTACGATAAGCCGCTGCAAGACCAGCGCAGGGGCAAAATCGCCGCCATGGCACGAAAATTCGATGACATCCTCCCCGGTAGCCGACCGGGGCGCGCGGAACACCGTCGCAACGACCTGATCGACGGCTGCTCCGTCCTCACCCTCCACCAGTCCGACATGGACCGTGTGCGAGGGCGCCGAAGCCAGATCGTTTCCCCGAAAACAGGCGGAAGCGATAGCTACCGCACGAGGCCCCGATACCCTGACCACCGCCAGCGCAGCGCGGCCCCGCGCCGTCGCAACAGCCGCTATGGTATCCTCAGCCCCTGTCATCTACGGCTTTCGTTTCAGGTGCGGGCCTTTTTGGAAGGCTTCACGTCCCGCCTGGCCTTCCCGTCCTTCTGCTCCGTCAACCGGTTGCGAAGGCTCGTCTTCCGATCCGGCTTCCCGTTTACTTTGCCGTCTTCGCCCGCCTCGTGCTTCTTTTCCAGCGAACGGTTGATCGACTTCTGCTGAATAGCAGAAATGACGTTATACACCAGGTAGTACAGGCTCAGGCCCGATGCAAAGCGGTTGAAGATGGCAAAAATCATCACCGGAAACACAAACGTCATGATCTTCGCCTGCGGGTTGGTCGAAGGCTGTGTCTGCAGTTTCATCTGCACGATCATCGAAAGGCCCATCAGCAATGTGAAACCGGCTACGAAGTCGCCGTAGAATGGGATCGTAAACGGCAGGTGCAGGATCGCATCCGGCGCCGAGAGGTCGTTCGCCCAGAGAAAGCCCGCCTGCCGCAACTCGATGGATTGCGGGATGAACTGGTACAGCGCAATCAGAATCGGCCATTGCAGCAGCATCGGCATACATCCCCCGAGCGGATTGATGCCGGTTTCCTTGTACATCTTCATCGTCGCTTCCTGCTGCTTCTGCGGGTTGTCCCCGTACTTCTCCTTGATCGCCTCCATCTTCGGCTGCAACTCGCGCATCCGCGCCATATTCACGTATGACGACTTCGTCAGCGGGTACAGCGCCAGCTTTATCAGGATCGAGAAGATGATGATGACGATGCCGTAGTTCGGAATGAACTTGCCGAGCAGCGTGAACAGCGGGATAAAGATAAACTTGGCGACCGGGCGCGTCATCCATTCGAAAAAGTCGTACCCGTAGTCCACCATGTCGTAAAGGCCCCGGTCGTAGTCCGTGATCCGGTAGAACTCCAACGGGCCGATGTAGAGCTGGTACAGGTCAGCCCCCTGCGAGGACGGCATCAGCAACCGGGCCGTGTAGTTCTCCCGGAGGTCGCCCCCATCCAGCGTCCCGAACTGCTCGCCTTCCAGTTCCGCGCCCCGCGTTTCGCCCTGGGGCATCATCACCGCCGTGAAATACTTGTTCTTGACGGATACCCATGAAACAGACCCGGCCAGCCGCTGCACGTCCGTTTTCTGCTTGACGAGGTCGATGTATTCTACCTCGCCTCCGCTGCTCGCATACGCCCCGGCGTGCCGGGCTTCGTCTTCCAGGTTGCCCTCCGTGAACGGCACGCCGCCCTCCCAGATGAGTTCATACCCCTCTCCGGTGGCGAAAGAGGCGGCGTTTTCCTGCTCCACTTGCAGGTCTACTTCATACTCCCCCGGCTTGAAGGTATACGTCTGCCGGATCGTCCCTGCGCCGACGGCAGTTTCGAAGATCAGTTCAACCGGGTTCTCCCTCACCCGCAGGGTGTCCCCGGTAAAGTCGGCGTCGAAGAAAAAAGAACGGGTATCAACCAGATGGTTCGAGGGCGTGGTAAAGGCCAGTCCCAGCGCGCCGGGACCCGACGTGTCGGCCAGTTGCACGGGGGTTTCCTGGTCGAATTTGTCGTATTTCTTCAAGATGAACGACTTGAGCGTGGCGCCCTTCGTGGAAAACCGGGCGCGGTAGAGGTCCGTATCCACTGTGATGAACCGTTCCGTGCCCTGCTGCGCCCCGGCAATCGTGGAGTCCGTTACCGGCAGAGGCCGTGTCTGACGGGCCAGGCTTTCCGGTTCCTCTTCGGGAAGCGGCGCCTGCGCTGCTGCCTGCGTATCAGTTGCCACGTTTCCGTCCTGAACGGGCGTCGGCGGGGCCGGCGGAGCCAGCCAGACCAGCCAGACCATCATGATGATGGCAATGAGTACGGTCGCAATGACCACGTTCCTATCCACAATAGGTCTCCTGCTAAAAGATGTGCCCTGCAACGGTGGCAGGGAAAGGTGTTACCGGCGCGCCCCTCGCCGCAAGCGGATACGGAAGATGCGGTTCCCTGTTCCGTTTCCGCCTGCAATTCACGCCGGCGCCGATCCGGGTTCGGAGGCGAGAGCCGCGTGCGTGCGCAGCCGCTGCATGGCCTCCGGAAGATCGCGGGGAATGCAGCGAGCAGCATCCTCCAGCCTGCCCCTGAATAGCGCCATCATCGTGAGGGTGTGCCCTTTACGCAACGAGAGGTCTATCAGGACATGCTGGCGCTTCCGATAGACCTCTCGCAGTATTCGTTTTACCCGGTTCCGGTCCACCGCTCGTTTCAGCCCCCGGCCCGGCGAGAATCCGATCTGAAGCGGGACATCTTCGCCGGTTTCGTCACGTGGAACCATCCGGAAAACCAGGCGCACGCATCCGGCGGCCACCGACCCCACCGCCGGGTCGTTTCGCGCGAAAAGCGCCCGGATCAGCCGGCGACGCTTGAGCCGGTAGGAACGCGGCAACGGATGCGACAGACCGGGTTCGGCGCCGGCAAACGCTTCAGAGGCGCCCACGGGTTCTGAAAGTTTACTTGCCGCTGTAGGAATCGGCCACCGTCAGGCGTTTTCTTCCCTTGGCGCGGCGGCGGGCCAGCACCTTGCGACCGTTTTTCGTAGCCATCCGCTGGCGGAAACCGTGGGTGTTTGCCCGTTTGCGGCGGCTCGGCTGATACGTACGTTTCATGGCAACTTCTATCCGTTAATACTCGTTCAACTGACATCCGGTGCTACGCGCAAACCCCACAGAGGGTTTGAAAAAGCGGCGACGCAGCAAAAAATTCGCAAAGCACGTAAAGATAAGGAATTTGCCGGACAAACAAAAGGCTGCTTGACTTTCACGAGAAACGCGCTTACTATACCGGGCAAGGAGCCGGGTTACACGCGGGAATAGCTCAGTTGGTAGAGCATCAGCTTCCCAAGCTGAGGGTCGCGGG
>CBDUBU010000156.1:0-8997 GCA_965365465.1 uncultured Rhodothermaceae bacterium | reverse complement strand
GCGTGCGCACACGGGCGCCGCGAAGGGTTGCAGGAAACGTAAGCGCCGCTCCAATAGCCAGAATGTCCTGGTCGCTGGCTAACTCGGGAAATGTAGCCATAACACCCAGCGTGCCGGAAAAGCCGGACAGCCGCGTAGAAGTAGTCAGGTTGGTTTCTACATAACCTGCATCGAGCACTGTGGTCCGGCGGATGTTGTCGAGAATCCCGAAGATGGCTATCGCGCTGGCTCCGATGCTCAAGTTGTTGTTGATACGGTATCCAAGCCCCGCTGTGATCTGTTGCAAGCCGCCGCTTCCTTCATAATTCACCGTATAATCGGCGGTATCTCCAAGCGCCGGGTCTAGCGCGCCCTCTGTCGCAACGCGGTAGTTCGTGCGCGAGTAGGGGGAAAATGCCAGCCCGACCCCGAGCTTGCGTGTGAGGAGGGGGAAACCGAAATGTACTGCGTTCAGAGATCCCTGGGTCAGGACGCTGGTGTTCTCCGTAGCATCCGTGGCCTGTAGTTCCTGAAGCAGCAATCCAGCCGAGGCGCGAGTCAACACCTGATCGGCCCACGAGGCTGGGTTGCTGAAGTTCACGTAGTTAAAGGAAAGCATGGCGGTCCCACCGCCGCCCATAGCCTGGATCTGCGAAGAAGGAAAGGATTGGAGATCCCCCAGTCCGAATCGCGAGTAAATGGAACCATCGCTTTTCCCCTGCGCAAAGCTTATTTGAGGCAGTCCCGGCAGTACAGCCAGGGCAAGAAAGCACGCGGATAAAAGGCGATAAACGAGGATTCGGGATTTTGAGAAAAGCATAGACTCTTGAAGATTCCAGTTACGATCCGAAAGCACGACCCCGGAGGATCATACGGCTCTTATTCCGCGAACGGGGTGACGGTCAGTATAGCCTTTGGGGCATAATCCTGCGCGTTGGTATTGAACAAGATCGCCGGAGTAATAGTGTTTGCGGCAGGCATACGTATCTGAAAACGATCTACGGGGATTGTCCCTGTTACCATTCTCTGGACAACCTGTGCGAGATCGCGCGAGGAAAAGATGAAACGTCCTTGCTGATCCAGCCTGGCGGCAATGTCAATGACAGGGTTGCCTGCGGACGTGAAAACAGGCAATCCTTCATCTGTGACGCCGATGAGACGTAGCTCATTTAAAACAGGACGGTAGAAGTTTACCGGCGTATTCTGCTCAAAGGTCAAGGTGTCGGCTGTAAACTGAAAAACAGCCCGGTTCAATGCCCACAGCGAATCGGAAAATGCAAAATCAATGCTCGCCACGGAGCCAACTCCATCCTGAATAAGTGTTCGATCCGGCGGAAGTTCGGCTTGCCCGCTGCGCGTGATGCCTGAAATGGACTTGTTGATCTTGAAGTCGGCAGTGTCGGATCCGGCTATCACCCGAAGTGCGCTTCTCTCTACCTGAAAACCAGTGACAGCGGATTCTGAGACGGCTTCGAGTTGAAACCCATGGAAATCGGCGTTGAACGTTGTGCTGCGCAGGGTTGCATCAAAGGCATTTACCCAGCTTGCAGGCAACTCCAGCGTCACGAGGGTGTCGGCGGCGGAGAGGGTAAAACGCCACTCGGCGACTGTGGCTCCGCCTTGCAGAACGGTGTCGGCGGAAGCAAGATCGGAGTTCCACTCCGAGGGCATATCGTTGAGGCGCAGCACAACGGCGCTCGTCGTGTCTCCATAGACATAATCGCGCCGGAAGCGCAGTTCGGCGCTGGTGGTTGGACCCGCCCGAAAAGCCTCTGTCAGGCCACCCGCCATCTGAAAATCGACATAGGCTGTAGTGGTAATAATGCCCAGGAGCGGGTCATTCACGCGCCCCGCCAGTACGCGGGAAGCATTTCCCGTGACATCTTTCGCTGATTCTTCACCCATTGTTGCCGGATTCAGCGTTACTACGGCAGGTTCACCGCTCTGATCGCCTACCAGCCCTATCCCAACATTCGAAGGATCGTCGCCACAGGCTGTGAAGAAGAAAATGAGAGTTCCACAGAAGAAAAAGAGCAAAAAAGGAGAACTGCGCATAAAAGGGTCTATGTCGTTTTCAAAGCGTCAGGCAGGGGTCGCTGACCATCACGTATGGCAGAAGCGTAGTCCACTTTCCACACGGCAGGGAGCACTGGTTTAACGTAGAAAGGAACTCTAATCGTATAAACCTGCTCTACATGACAGGAAAAACCCCAAGCGACGGGCCGTCGATGGGGTGCGTGAACCGTGGTGGTAAGAATGCCGAAGTTGGTTACAGGTTTCCCCGCCGGTCTCAGGTCAGACCAGGATGCCGTTAAGCACCTGCTCATAGAGTGACGCTGCCTGTTCCGTCATCTCGTCCGCGTCGGTGCTGAACTGTATGGCGCCGTCGGAGGACGGATTCAGGAAGGAGGGGAACGCAATGGCGTCTGCATAGGCAGATCCTACGTCGTTCAGGTCACGATCCGTTGCTTTTCCATTGCAGGAAAGCCCAAAGGTAGAAACGTTTTCCGATGAAAGAACCGGGTTCCCTGTCGATTCGTCCGGAGTGTATACGATCCGGGTGTTCTCAAACAAGCCATTGTCTGCATACTCGGTGCGAAGCAGAAGGGGAATCAAGGCGCTCATCCAGCCAAAGGCATGGACCACATCCGGGCTCCAGCCGAGGTTGCAAATGGTTTGCAGCGCGGAGCGTCCAAAGAAAAGCGCGCGCTCCGGGTTATCTTCAAAAACATGGCCTTGCTTGTCTGACAGGATCCCTTTCCGCTTGAAGTAGCGGTTGTTGTCCATGAAATATACCTGAAGCCGGATTCCCGGAATCGAGGCTACCTTCACCTTGAGCGTCTCGCTCTTGTCACCCATCGCTATGTTTGACCCTGAGAGCCGGATTACTTCATGCAAGCGGTTCCGGCGCTCGCTGATAATTCCGTATCGCGGCACCATGATGCGCATCTCATAGTCACCCGTTTCCTGAAGCTTTTCCGGAAGGGTGCGAACCAGGTTCGCAATCTCCGTACGTTTGGCGAAGGGACTGACTTCTCCAGAGATAAACAGGATTCTCGTAGGGCTGGACATACGTCTGGTTGTTTGATTAATGGGAGGACAGGGAGCGGTTTCCGCCTTTGGGCAGGTTGTCGTGCAACCAGTGGGATAAGCCTTGAGAGGCTGCCTGGAGGAGCGTATCGATAAAAGAGGAGCGGCTAACTTGAAAAAGACGCATCACGTCCAGTGTCCCGTTCCGGGAAATGGTTGCATCAACACTCTCAGCCTCTAAATATAACAAAATTCTGTGTTTTTTTCAACACAGGGCGGCCTGAATCTTGCTGCATGGAAGAAATGCATTATATTTTGATGCAGCCATACCCTTTCAGGTCCAGCGGATTTCTATGTTTTCAAATCCCGCATCCACGCTGAAGGTCAGGCTTTTTTCGGTATAGATTGCAACGCCGACCGCATTTTCCGAGGTTGAAGCATCCAGGATTGGGTAAGGCTGCCGGTCGACGCGCAGTTCATGCGGGCGATCTACGCCGGGCAGATGCAGCCGGAAGCTGCGGCATAGAGATCGGAATGGACCGGCGCTGGTTCGCTTGATGCTGCATAGACCGGGCGCCGGTTCGCGCATCTCGAAGGTCGTTCGTCTCATCATGCCCTGTTCATAAGCATGGGTTTGGTCGTCGTCTTCATAGAGCGTCGCTTCTCCGTCTCCCACAAAGGCGCGCAGTTCAAGTTCTTCGACAGTCTTTTCTCCTGAGTACTGCATCAAGGGACCCATCGGAACGATGCCTCCTGCGCGGACAAAGACCGGCATATCTTCCAGGCGTGCTTCCACCAGTGTCTCCCGGCCTCCCGCAAAGGTAGTCCCAGACCAGAAATCATACCATCGACCTTCAGGCAGATATACCTGTCGCGCTGTAGCTCCTTTGTGCAGAACAGGCGCAATGAGTAAATGCTCGCCCAGCATGAACTGATCGTCCATAAACAGCACTTTTTCATCCTGTGGATAATGGAGAAAGAGCGGCCTCATCAAGGGCAGCCCTGTGCGGCGGTGTTCATCAAAGAGGGAATAAAAGAGTGGAAGCAACCGGTAGCGCAGTTCGATGAAGCGGCGTGATATTTCCTCAACGCGAGGCCCGAAGCTCCAGGGTTCCTGCCGTTGACTTTCAAAAATTGTGTGGTTTCGGAATAGCGGCGAAAACGCCCCCAGTTGAACCCATCGGGCAAAGAGTTCCGGTGTAGGAGAGTCGAGAAAGCCTCCCACGTCGCTGCCGCAAAAGGGCATTCCACTGATCCCCATGGAAAGCAGCATCGGGATGGTAAGGCGAAGGTGGTCCCAGTTGGATACATTGTCGCCTGTCCATGCAGCAGCGTATCGCTGAGAGCCTGAAAAGGCTGATCGCGTCAGGACAAAGGGGCGTTCGTCGGGCGCGTGTTCGCGCAAGGCTTCGTAGGTAGCCCTCGTCATCATCAGGCCATAGATGTTGTGCGCCTCCTGGTGCGTGCCGCCGCGTCCCTCGAAGTCATGAAGCACAAGGTCGGGTATGGTTTTGTACCGGTGGTTCGACGGTTCATTCATGTCCGTCCAGATGCCGGCGATGCCCTTTTCCAGAAGATCCTTGTAGTACCCGCCAAACCAGGCGCGTGCTCCCGGTTTGGTAAAGTCGGGAAAATGACAGGCGCCGGGCCATACGGAACCCTCGTAGACCCTGCCGTCGGGAAACTTGACAAACGCATCTGCGGCTAGGCCCTCATCGTACACCGGATAACCAGGATCTGTTTTAACGCCAGGGTCTATGATGACTACGGTTTTGACGCCTTGCTCACGCAAATCGTGAATCAGTCCGGCAGGGTCAGGAAAGTTCTGCTTATCCCAGGTGAAGATGCGGTATCCGTCCATATAGTGAATATCCAGATGCACCACATCGAGCGGAATCTTGCGCTCGCGGAATTGCTGCACCAGAGTGCGCACTTCCCTCGCCGGATAGTAACTCCACCGGCTCTGCTGGTATCCGAGCGACCAGCGCGGCGGCATCGGCATTCTGCCCGTCAATTCCGTATAGCGCCGGATTACATCAGTCACCTCCGGACCCATAAAGACGTAATAATTCAGCGCGCCGCCCTCCGCTCCAAACACAACGTGTTGGCGCGCCTGGCCTCCGAAGTCAAACTCGGAACGGTAGGAATTATCCAGGTAGATTCCGTAGGCGCGGCGCACTCCGTCCTCGAACCGCTTGAGGCCTATGAAGAACGGAAAGGATTTGTAGAGGGGGTCGCTTTCCCGGCGATAGAAAGGGGCGTCGGTGTTCCAGTTCTTGAAGCGCTCTTCCGTGCGGTTAATCCCGTAAGCTTTTTCTCCAAGTCCGAAGAAATACTCATCGTCGGCGCGCTTTTTCCAGACTGCAAAACTATTTCCATTCCAGACAGGGCCGTAATCATCGGCAGCAAAAACATACCCGTCAGTGTCTTCAAACCGAACGCGAAGTGGACTGCAAGCAACGACTGCGGTGAAGGAGCCATTCCGGATCAGGACAGGGTCTTCTTCCAGGGCGACGGTTACGTCCGGAACAGGCTGGTCATGGAAGCCGGGACGCACCGCGTAGGAGAAGGGCGGGTTTTCAAAGCTATCGCCGGATTGCGACATGCGAACCTGAAAAATGCCTTCCGATACGACGCTGACGCGGACACGCGTGTTGCCTGTGCGCAGTTCGGCGCCGTCGCGCCGGAGAACCCGATCTGTAACGTTGCCCGGAAAGGTAAACATGTTCTGCGGCATAGCTGAAAAGTTGAAGCATTTTCGAAAAACGGCGGGGATGCATCTGTTCGCCGAACCCGTCGTTATGTTTTGGAGAGCCGACGGTAGCATTTGCAGGCGTGACAATTGTTCCACCAGAAGGTTGGAAAGGATGGAAAACAATAAAACGGCAGGGCCGCAGGATGCTTCGCTTGGAATCGCATTCGGCGGCGGGGGCATGAAAGGATGGGCGCACGTAGGCGTCCTGTCCGTGCTCCAGCGCTACGGTCTGCACCCGGACGTGATATCCGGATGCAGCGCAGGGGCGTTGATCGGAGCCTACTTTGCGTACGGGTATTCGCTGGAAGAGATGAAACAGTTCATGCGTGAACAGAGAACGTCCTCACTCTTTTCGCTCAGGTTCGATGGAATTGGTCTTCTGAGCAACGATGCCCTCCGCGATTATCTGCGTCGCCACCTGCACGATTGCACCTTTGAGGATCTGCAAGTGCCCTTCTATGTAACCTGCACGGATCTGGAAACCGGGCGTGAGGTGGTGCTGAACAAGGGGCCGCTCGTGGATGCAATCCTGGCATCGAGTGCGATGCCGGGAATCTTCGCTCCCGTAGAGATTGAAGGCCGCCTGCTGGTCGATGGAGGGCTGTGCAACAACGTGCCGGTAAGCGTGCTGATAAATCATGGCGCACGCTATACCATTGCCATCCGGCTTCACCGGGAAGCTACGCTGCTGGATGCATACCCGGTGCGGCGCAAGCGCCCTGTGGAAGTGGAAAAACGCATCAGTCTGGCTATGTGGACGGATCGGTTGAAGCGGACGTTCCGTGGTGAGGGCAGCGCCATGCCGAATGGTTTCGAGGTAATATCACGCGCCATGGATATCGTCGTTGCACGGCTGGAGAGTTTCCGGCTTCAATCCAGCCCACCCGATGTGCTCATCACCCCGGACGTGCCGCCGTACATCACGCTCAGTTTTTCCGAGGAGAAAGAGGAGATCTTCAATTGTGGCGTCACCGCAGCCGATGAGAAGCAAAACCTGCTGGCTGAGATTGCGAAGCGGACGGTCGCAGCGCCGGAGGCGTAATTCAATTTCCGCGCTGTCCGGATCAGCGCGGCGGCGAGAACTTTCTGGTCATAACCCCGCCCAGAAAACCAACGCCCTGTTGCACGTTTGAGACGGCATCCGGAAGCGCCACCAGTTCATCGTCCAGTTTGAAGAATTGGGGCCAGCCGGGGCCTCCCGCCGCCGCAAAAATTTTGATGTCTGAAATCATCGGTGAAAGGATGCCAAGCGCTTGCCGCACCCGCTCCATGTCTTTCCTCGGATCGACGACAGCGGCAAAGCCGCCGGTGAAGGCCGATGCAAACTCGAGGTAAGAAACGGGAACCTCAATGAATGTATTTCTTAACTCATCATGCACCACATAAATCATGCGCAAGTCGGCCAGACGTTCCACATCCAGCACCGTGAGATACCATAGCGGATCGAACCTCGGAATCTGAAGCGTCGGATCGGGGAAGCTGTCCGGCAGCGTAACCTCGACCGTGCTTGCATTTCCGTCTGCCCGTTCAACCCTGAACAGGTACGTTTCGCCGGGTTCAATCCTTTCTACCGACCAGAAGTTGTGTGCAAGCAGCCCGCCGGGATACGTGAACACGGAGTCCTTCCAGACGGTTACCCGGCCGGAGGCAAGATGCTCTAGCGTGACGACGGCATCGAGCGGGCGTGCGTCCGCTATTACAACCGTATCCCGCAGCGGGGATACACGCACGAATTGGGTATCTGCCGAAGCGTCGAGATAGCCGAAGATGGAAAAATACCGCGTGCTCTCCTGTATCGGATCAAAGGAGGACTCACAGCCCACCACGCAAAGTGCGAAGGAGAACAGCAGTAAGCATCGTAGGGTTGAAAAAGGATAAATCATTCCGAATGTCATTAGCGGGTTTCAAGCTTGACGGCCAGATACGGAAGCAGGGGAAGCTGATTGACCCGCCTGAGCGTAAACACATCCAGATAAAACAGATTCGTGCGGTCGTACGCATTGATGGCCCCGGCTTGAACGGAAAGCTTGCCAAAAGGCACGTCGAAACCTCGTTCGACCGAAATATCCAGCCGGTGATAGGTGGGGAGCCTCCCCTGATACGGCTTTTCATAGAGCACGCGCGGCGTTCCATATTCATCCCGTACATCGACGAGGCCGCGAAACCGGATCAGATCATCGAAACCGAGCGGACGGGTATAGGGCAAACCTGATCCGAATTGCCACTGCACGCTTGCTGTCACCTTCCGGACTTCTACACTGAAGAGGCCGTTTACCTGGCGGCGGCGGTCATGCGGCGGATGGTACCGCTGCACCGGTTCACCGAACCATACCCCGAAGTTGTCCTGTGTAGCCTGATATTCCGTCCGCGCATGACCGTAGCCGATATAGGAATAAATCGGAGCACGCCTGAACTCCAGACGTGTATCCAGGCCGTACACATCGCCATCGGCAAGGTTTAGCGCCGTAGTGAACCGGGCAATGGTGCTCCAGATAGGGATCGTGAGGTTGTTCAATCGTTTGTAGTAGCCTTCAACGCCGAGGTTAAGCCAGGGACCGATTTTCGTCTGCCATCCGGCGAGAGCGTGTAAGGCGCGTTGCTGGGCGCCGCCGACTGGAGCGGGAACCCAGGCGATGAACATGGAGCCGGCATCGCGCTCGTCGCTGATGCCTGCCACTGATTGCCAGTACACGCCGAGAGCCGCCGTGAACTTCTGTGATCCGTCGGCTCCTCCCGGAGTCCAGGCAAACCGGAAACGAGGTTCTATGCTTGGACCGTACAGAAAAGGATAGAGCGTGACGGCCACTCCCGGATCAATCTGTACGCGATCGCTGAAGGATATTTCCGCATCCAGATAAGCTCCGGCGCTAATGAGCATCTCTTCGCTGGTCCGGAGGTTGCTGAACTGCTCGCCGAGGCGGTAATTGAACCAGTTTGCGCGAGAGAAGACGCCCCCGTTGATCCTTGTCCTGTTCGTATAGTAGGTCAGGTTGAGTTCCGTGCTAACCTGTAAAGCGTTGGAAGACCGTTCCGGACGAACCGCGCTGCCTACGTCATTGCTGACATAGGAGATTCCACTGTTTACCTCGAACAGGAAAGGAGATTCCGAGGGGAACGTGAGCAGACGGCCTCCCAGGACGAAGTTGTTCCAGCTGAATTCCTCCTGCCGTTCTCTCTCACCCGCGTCGATCCGTCCGCGGTCATACGTATGCATGGCCGTGACGGACCAGCGG
>CBDUBU010000155.1:0-9113 GCA_965365465.1 uncultured Rhodothermaceae bacterium | reverse complement strand
TGTCAGGCTGTCAAACGAAAGCTGTCCGCTCTGGTCGCCGGAGAGTGATTGACGGGAGTGGGAAAACCCGCCGACCTGATTAAACAGGGAAGATGGGTAGCTCAGGTTGCGCCCCACCGCCATGTAGGGCTTGCCCATCCCTACTGCCGAGGCCGTCAGAAAGGCTGTGACGAACGTTTCATAGCGCACGAGCCGGTTCAACAAGCCGGGTTGCTCCCGGAAAGGGCTGTACCCGACGAACACGGTTGGTTGTGCTGCGGCGGCGTGTTGCCGGGCCAGCGCGGAGAGCCAGCCGGGCGGCGGCGTGCAGTCGGCATCGGTCAGGGCCAGCAGCGTGTGGGAGGCCGCTGCAATCCCTGCCGAAAGCGCGTGTTTCTTCCGGGGCCGTCGGGGTTTTTCGATCTGGAGGAGCCGCACGTTGGGATGCTTCCGGCTCCAGGCGTTGACGATACCGGAAGTCTGGTCTGTCGAGGCATCGTCCACGATAATCACTTCGAAGAGAGGGTGCGTCTGCCGGGCGAGCGCGTCGAGCAGAGCAGGCAGGCGCTTTTCTTCATTCCGCGCCGCCAGGATCACGGAGATCGGAGGCAATGGTTCGGCGGAGTCCGGCATGACCGTGCAGGCCCGCCGGAAGCCCCGCTGCAACAACAGCCAGTAGCCTCCCTGCGCCAGCGCGGCCATGCCTATCGCCGCCATGATCCCTTTCCTGAGCATCATCATGCGGCAAGATACAACCGGGGCGCCCAATGAAGCGCTGTTCGTCGCGCACTCGTCGCTGATATGCAGTTCCAAAAGCGCCTATTGCCAGGCGTTTGCAAGCATTAACAACATAAATCCTTCCGGAAATGGACTGTCATGGCCATAAAGAGAAAGGAGCGGCGCTCTCGTCAGACGCGCCGCTCCCAGTTTCTCCGGAACCATGCCTCAAGAAGGCACGGTCAGGATCGACGGGCAACCTGGAAAGCAGGATACACTGCAGATCCGTGCCCGTCTCCGAAGGTGCGGGCGGCATCGTGGTGCGGCGCGGCGCTTGCAGAGGCGGCAGCGTCTTCGGTCCTGAAGCGCGATACCATCTCGTGCAGTTCGTCAGTCAACCGAGAGAGGCTCTCGGCGGATCGGGCAATCTGCCCTACGCCCTGCGCCGACTCCAGCGTGACGTTGGATATGGCATCCACACTCCGGGCAATCTGCTCGCTGGTGGAACTCTGCTCCTCGGTTGCCGCAGCAATCTGGGCGACCATGTCTACCGTGTCGGCGGCTCCTTTGACGACCTTTTCGAGCGCAGCCCCGGCCTGGTCGGCCAGATAGATACCCTCGGACACTTCCTCGCTGCCCCGCTGCATGGTCAGAACCACTTCCTGCGTCTCGGCCTGAATGCTTTTAATCATGCCGGCAATCTCTTTGGTAGCCTGCGTGGTTCGTTCCGCCAGCTTGCGCACTTCGTCTGCCACCACCGCGAAGCCGCGTCCCTGGTCTCCGGCGCGGGCCGCTTCGATGGCCGCGTTGAGCGCCAGCAGGTTCGTCTGGTCGGCAATGTCATTGATTACCGAAACGATGTCCCCGATCTTCTGACTGGAAGCGCCCAGTTGCTCGACCGTATGGGCGGAGGCTTTCACAACCCCGGCGATGGAGCGGATCTTATCTACCGTCTCCCTGACGACCGCGCCGCCCTCGCGAGCCAGCGCGCCTGCATTTGAGGCGACTTCGGACGCCTGCTGCGCGTTGCGCGAGTTGTCTACAATGGTGCGAACCATTTCCTCGACGGCGGCGGCCACTTCACCGGCCTGCGCCGACTGTTCCTGTGCGCTCGTGGCAAGTTGCTCGCTCGACGCGCTGATCTGCGTGGAGGCGCCTGCGGCTGACCCCGCCGCCATGCTCACCTGCCGGATCATCGTGCTCATATTTTCCACGGCGCGGTTGAAAGCGAGAAACAGATCCTGCTCCGCCTTCCGGTATCCTTCGGGAGAGAGGCGGGCCATGAGATCTCCTTCCGCCAGGCGTTCGATCATCCATCCGTACCGATCCGCCACGCCTTGCATGTAAGCGGCGTCTTGCTCAGCCGCCCGAATGCCGTCGGCCACTTTCTGCTCAACGCCTGCTTTCTCGGCCTGAACGGCGGCATTGGCCTCGCGAATGTTGCGGACCATCACGTTGAAGCTCCGGCTCAGGTTGCCTATCTCGTCTTTGCCGGACTCCTCCACCGAGACGCTCAGATCTCCGGCAGCGATGCCGGCGGCGGCGGCTTCCAGCTTGCTGACTGGCCCTCCGATGGCGCGAGCGATGAAGCCGCCCAGAAGCAGCGCGGCCATTATGCCGAGGGCTATCATTACCATCATCAGCAGAACCGACCGGCTTGTCAGCGCCGTGTTTTCTTCGGCTATCGTTTTTGCCCGGCCCACCTTCTGAGCCGCCATCTCATCAAGGGCGCTTTCTACCTCTTTGCCCGCAGGGATAGCTTCCAGCAAGGCTGCATATCCTTCGGCGTTTCTGTTCTGCGCTCCCAGGGCGGCCGCAGCGTCCTGCAAAGGCATCAGCGTCTCGAAACCTTTGGTGAATCTTTCCAGCATCTGCCTTCCTTCATCGGTGGTAAGCGTTTTCTCGTAAGCGGCAGAGGCATTCCTTACTTCCTCCTTCAGCCTTTCGATTTCAGCGTTGAGCTGCACATTGTCCAGAGAATCCTCTGTAAGGAGCAGCCCGCGAACGTTGACGCGGTACTTCTGGTAGTTATCGGTGAGGGCAACGAGATGCTCCATTGGGGCAGTCATGTTCTCGTACAGGTATACATCTGCCTTGTTTACCCGCTGGATGCCGGTAATGCCGACATACCCGATGATGCCGGCCAGCATCGCGAGGGCAATGAAGCCCGATAGCAGTTTTGTTTTGAGCTTGAGGCCGTTGAAGCGTTTCATGGCTTTGAGGGAGGCTTGAATAACAGGAGGAAAAAGAAGTGTTGTTACGGAGAAGCCAACCCGGGGCTTTTACGTGATCTGAAGCTCCACGCTGGTCTGGTAACAATTACTCATGTTCGTGCAAGGGGTATCGTCGCCGAAAGCAGCTTGAT
Organism: uncultured Rhodothermaceae bacterium; assembly: GCA_965365465.1. GTDB lineage: Bacteria > Bacteroidota > Rhodothermia > Rhodothermales > DASSAV01 > CBDUBU01. The sequence goes on along the minus strand of CBDUBU010000155.1, from coordinate 6,052 downwards.
AAGTCAGCTTAAAGCGTAGAGATTAGGCCGCAGGCAGACAGAAAGGATATGAAAACGTTCATTTCCGTCAGCTACAGAGGTAGTCCCTGCACATCTCCCGTATCTCCCAATTGGAAACGTCCAAATAGTCTCAAAGAGCGTATCAAAAATAATCGATCAATATCAAAAAAAGAACGATTTCGTAAGGGTTTCACCTGCATTTAGTGTAGGGGAATCACGGAGGCAGCGTTGTGTGTTTCCCGGAAGCTGTCTGGTACGTAGAAGGCGGGCGCAGGGTGGACAACAGGCGCCTGCCCGTCTTGTAGCATCTCTCAATCCCTGCCTGAAGCCGCCTCACTCCAACGGCAGGAAGGCAACGTAGGTGGGCGAGGCAACCTCGAAGGACTGGCCGGTGGGGGTGAGGCGGCCGGTTTCGGCGTTGATGCGGAAAGGCACAATGGAATCCGAGTTCTGGTTGCCCACGATCAGGTAGGCCCCCCTGGGGTCGATGCCGAAGTTGCGCGGCGTCTCGCCCTGTGTCGGTTCCCAGGCAACGGGCGCCAGCGCTCCGGTATCTGCGTCAATGGAGAAGGCGACAATGCTGTTGTGCCCCCGGTTGGACCCGTAGAGGAACCGTCCGTTCGGGTGGACTTTTACCTCGGCAGTGGTATTCTCTCCGGAGAAGTCGGGCGGCAGCGTGGTTATCGTCTGCCGTTCCTCCATCGTCCCTGCTTCGGCGTCGTAAGCAAAGACCGTAACCGTCGAGAGCAGTTCATTGATGACGTAGACGAAGCGACCTTTCGGGTGGAAGGCAAAATGGCGGGGGCCGGCTCCGGGCTGGAGGGCGGCATAAGGCGGATCGTTCGGCGTGAGCGTTCCGTTCTCCGCGTCGAAGCGGTAAACGAAGAACTTGTCCTGCCCCAGGTCGGGCACGAACACGAAGCGGTTGTCCGGGGAAACGCCGACCGCATGGGGATGCGGCTCCTGCTGGCGCTGCGGGTTCACGCTGGAACCGGCATACCGGACGGTATCCGTGGCGGCGCCGAGGCGACCGTCCTCGCCAATGGGCAGCACGGCGACGCTGCCGCCGGTGTAGTTTGCCACGAGCGCGTACCGGCCCGTCTGGTCCACGCTCACGTGCGCCGGGTTAGCGCCCTCGGAAGACACCTCGTTGAGCAGCGTGAGCACTCCGGTTTCCGGATCGACTGCAAAGGCGCGAACGACGCCAAGCGGCTGCCCGTCCGGGGTGGTTCCCTCGCCCACGGCATAGAGGAAACGGCGGCTGGGATGGAGCGCAAGAAAGCCGGGCCGTTTCGTATCGGCTGCCAGTCCCAGCGGCTCCATCACACCGGCTTCAGGGTCCAGCCGCCAGGCATGGATGCCTGTTCCCGGCTCGCCGGACGACGTGCCGATATAAACGATGGCGCCGGTCGCCTCGGCTTCGGCATCAGGGGCGTCCGCTTCCGGAGCGCAGCCGGAAAGCGGCAGCAGCAGCAGGACTGCCCACAGAGAAAGGTCGGTAAAGCGTAAGGAACGCGGCATGAAAGTACGGACTGGAGTGAGGAATCTCTTATGCTACGACAGCGCAGGCAAGGTAGCAAACAGGATTGCGGTTTCAATGCAGCCTGAACCTGCGCCGCCTGAAAGAAAAAATTGCAATCAGCCCGGCGGCTGATCTAGATTCCGGACGCGCTCTTTTCCCTTCGCCTCCTGGAGATTGTCATGCTTACCGGGCCGCTGCTGCTGGTCGTTTTCGTCGTTTCGGTTGCGCTCTTGCTGCTGCTGATCATCCGGTTTCAGGTGAATGCCTTTCTGGCGCTGCTGCTGGCCGCCATCGTCACGGCGTTTCTGGTCGGGATGCCGGTCGGGCAGATCGGAAGCGCCCTTACGCGGGGGTTCGGCAATACGCTGGCCGGCATCGGCATCGTGATCGGCCTGGGCATCATCCTGGGCCGTCTCTTGCTCGAAGCCGGGGCCACCGACCAGATCGCCAACCAGCTCATCCGCGCCGCCGGTGAAAAGCACTCACCCCTGGCGATCAACGGAACCGGCTATCTCACCTCGATCCCGGTGTTCTTTGATGCGGCGTTCGTCATTTTCATGCCTCTCGTCTCACAGGTCGCCCGGCGGACGGGAAAGCCGGTCATTACCTATGTGGCTGCGCTGTCCATCGGCTTGATTACGACGCATTGCATGGTGATTCCGACCCCCGGCCCGCTGGCCGTCGCGGAGAACATGAACCTCGATCCCGGCCTGTTCCTGCTGGTTGCGCTGGCAGCCTCCATTCCGGCTTCGCTGACCGGAGGGTGGCTCTACGGGCTTTTTCTGGGCCGGAACGCACAGCCCGAAACGCCTTTGGAAATGCCCCTGCCTGCGCCGGAAAGGGAGGCGCCGGAGCGCCCATCGGGTGGGCTGTCGCTGGGGCTGTTGCTGCTGCCCGTCCTGCTGATTCTGGTGGGCAGCCTCGGCGCCGTCCTGCTTCCGGAAGGATCGGCGCTTCAGGCAACGCTGGCCTTCGCAGGGGACAAAAATATAGCCCTGTTGCTGGGCGTGCTGCTGGCCGTCGTGCTCCTGAAACGGTACATCACGAAGCCTGCCAATGAGGTCATCGTCGAGGCGGCGGCTTCGGCAGGACTTATCCTGCTCATCACGGGCGCCGGAGGCTCGTTCGGATACATCATCAACGAAAGCGGCATCGGCCCCTATCTGGTCGAGACGATGGAGGGCTGGAACGTTTCGGCGTTATTCCTCGGATTCATTCTGGCGGCGCTCCTGCGGGGCGCGCAGGGTTCGGCTACGGTCGCGCTCGTTACGGTTTCTGCCATTCTGGGGCCTACGGTGGCAACCACCGGCGTTTCCCCGGTGCTGGCCGGCGTGGCCGTCTGCGCAGGCAGTATGTGCGCCTCGTTGCCGAACGACTCTGCGTTCTGGGTCGTGTCCCGGTTTGCCGACCTGACGGTGCGGGAAACGATGCGGGTATGGACCCTCGGCGGCACGATTGGCGGGGCCGTGGGCTTTGCCGTCGTGCTGTTGCTGGACGGCATCGGCCTCCTGACAGGCATATAGCGCCCCGCTATGGCTTCCGCATGGACCGGATGAAGTCGGCGTCTACGCCTGATTTTCGCAGTTCAATCAGTTCATCGACCGTGAGGTTCTTCAGACCGGCCTCGTGCATCTCTTCCACGAAGTCCGCATCGACGCCGAACTTGCTCAGTTCGATCAGGTCACTGACGCTGAGGTTTTTATATCCGGACTGCGCCATTTCCTGAACCAGATCCTCATCCACGCCGAACTTGCTCAGTTCTATGAGGGCGCTGATGGGCAGGTTTTTGTAGCCTGCCGCATTCATCTCGCGGACGAGGTCTTCGTCTACGCCGAATTTGCTCAGTTCTATGAGGTCGGAGACGTTCAGATTCGTGTAGCCCAGGCTCCGCATGTCCGCAATGAGGTCCGCATCGACGCCGAATTTGCTGAGTTCGACCAGAGCGTCTATGCTCAGGTTTCTGTACCCGGCAGCCGCCATTTCCCGAATGAGGTCTTCGTCTACGCCAAACTTGCTCAGTTCGATCAGGTCATGCGCCCGGAGGTTGGTGTACCCGGCAGCCGCCATTTCCTGAACCAGGTCTTCGTCCACCCCGAATTTGCTGAGTTCGATCAGTTCGTCGAAATCGAGATCCGGGTATCCCGCCGCCTTCATCCGCTGGGCAAAGTCCGGATCGACGCCGAACTTGCTCATTTCCGCCAGTTCATCCACGGAGAGATCCTGATAACCTGCTGCTTGCAGTTCCTCCAGGTAATCGGCGTCAACGCCGGCCTGCGCCAGCGTAATCAGGTCATCGGCGCTGAGGTCACGGTAGCCTGCCTCTTGCAGGGCTTCGATGAAGTCGGCATCGACCCCGTACTGGCGCAGCAGAATCAGGGTTGCAACGGAGAGGGTATCGGATTCCGGAAAAACAGACGCCAGCACGGCCGAGAACGCCGTCCCGATGGCATCCGAGATCAGGGATTTCACCCCGGAGGTTTCGAAGCTCAGATCCAGTTCCATCCGGACGGAGGCGCGGTCTGCTTCAGAGGCGGCGATCTCGGCGGAAAGCACCGGATTTTTTCCCTTTCTCACGGAAATCGTAGCAGGCGCCTCCATGTCCATTGCTTCAAGCTTGCCGGAAGCTTCGTGCGAGGAAACCGGCAAGGGCCGAAGCGCCGCCAGCGGCAGCACGATGCATCCGAGCAGCAGGGCGGCAACGCCGAGCGCCTTCCGGCCCGGGCCGCGCCGGCGCATCCCTGCGTCGAGAATAGCCATCAGCCGCCCTTCCAGTTGCGACCGCCGCGCCATCGCCATCGCAGCCGCCGATGACCACTCCAGGGATTTGAGGGATCGCGCGATCTCCAGAAGGTGCGTCGCATAGTCGCTCGGCGTGTAACCGCAAGTCAGGACGGCATCATCGCAGGCGCGTTCCCGTTCCCGGCGCATTTGCTCCGCAGCATACCAGAACAGGGGGTTGAACCAGTTGAGGCCGCAGGCCACTTGCGCGGCCAGGTGCAGCAGGCAGTCATGCCGGCTGATATGCGCCAGTTCGTGCAGCAACACGGTTTCCCGGCGATTTTCATCCCAGTCGTCGGCATTGGCCGGAATCACCACCACCGGCTGGAAAACCCCCATTGTCATCGGGACCGAGGCAAGCCGCGCCCGCAAGAGCCGGACAGGGCGGTTGAGGTCGAGCCGCCAGCGCAAATCTTTCATCAAGCCTAACCATTCGGGATCTTCGACAGGCTCCGCACGGCGGGCGAGCCACCAGACACACCCGAGCGCGATCAGCAAGCGCATCATCACGTACAGCACCCCGGCTCCCCACAGGAGCAGCGCCCAGGCTGTCCAGGACAGGGCGGCAAGGGAGTCTCGCCCTGCCTGCAAAAGGCCACCCGGTTCGATCCCGGAAGGCGCAACACCCTCTGCCGCTTCCGTAAGCGCAGGGGCTTTCGTTTCGTAGGTGAATCTGTATGCGCCGGACGCTGCGTTGCCGGGCGCGTCAGTAGTCTGGAAAGCCGCCGCCCCGCCTCTCTCCGCCGCTGGAGAGGCCGGCAACACCTGCACCCTCCAGGCCGGCAGCGTTACGGTAAGCAGCGGCAGAATCAAGGCCCCTACCATTGCCGCTGCCCACACGAGATAACGCGCTCCGGCAGCGGCGTGGCGCAGAAGGCGTGCAACGAGCAGGGCCAGCGCCGCCAGCAACGCGCCTTTCAGCGCGACCGGCCAGAGCGCTGCAAACCACAGTTCAGGGGCGGCCGTCGATGTGAAGGTATCAAGCCAGAGATTCATCCTATCGTCCCTCCTTTTTGGCCTTGTTCACCAGCTTCGTGAGTCGGTCCAGTTCATCTTCCGAAAGCCGGTCGCGGGAAAGATCGATCAGCGCGGCAACGGCTGCCTCGGTCGAGCCGTCGAAAAAGGTTTGCAGTACGTGCGAAAGCGCCGAGCGCCGGGCGCTGCTCTGCGAAACGGTCGGCTTGTAAACATAGCGCGGGCCATCCTCCTCATGTTCGAGAAGCCCCTTGTTCTCCATCACCCGGAGCAATGCACGCACCGCCGAATAACTCGGCGGGTCCGGCAGGCTGTCGAGCACCTCGTTGGCTGTGGCCTTTCCGTGCTGGTAAAGGATGTCCATGATCTGCCGCTCGCGGCGGCTCAGGTTCTGGTGCTGCTTGCCCATTTCCCACCTGTCCTGTTGTCCTCGATGAGGTGCTGAAAAATTAGCACGCAGGATCAAGATAACCGGAGAGACTGCGTCTGTCAACAGCGCGTGCTAAAAAAACAGCACCCCGAAATCATAGGGACCATAGCAGCCTACGGAAAGACCATCTTCCGGATGCAAGGCGCCCCGGTTTTGTGCCGTTCTGAGCCGGAGGTCGGCCCCCCCGCGCCGGCGCCGGAACCGCCGCAATAAACTTCAAACACGCCGTGCGCCGGAAGATGGTCTTCTTTACCTTGAGCAGACGCAGCCCCTTCTACCAGATCATCTCTCCACCGTATGTATAAAAGAATTCAGGAACAGGACGTGCCGGCGCTCGGATTCGGCAC
>CBDUBU010000154.1:0-9187 GCA_965365465.1 uncultured Rhodothermaceae bacterium | reverse complement strand
CATGCCAGACATCAGGCGCGAACGCCGGAAACACACCGCCCCCGCCGCAAAGCACACTGCCGCCGCCGAGGATCCCCGATTGCGCCATATCGAGCGCCTGGGGTATCTGCTCGACCAGTCCATCCGGATTCCGGTCGTCGGCTACCGCATCGGCTATGACGCGATCATCGGGCTTATTCCGGGGGTGGGCGACCTCACCGGCATGGCGCTCTCGGCCTACATCGTCTTGCAGGCGACGCGCTTCGGCGTTTCCCGTGCAACGGTGCTGCGGATGCTGTTCAACGTGGGCGTGGAGGCGCTCGTCGGAGCCGTGCCACTGCTGGGAGATCTGTTCGACGCAGCCTGGAAAGGCAACACGCGCGACCTCGACCTGCTGCACGCGCATCTCGGATCGTCACGGCGGGTGCGTCCTGCTTCCAACCGGCGCTTTTTCGGCGCCATCGTGGCGGCGCTCGCGCTGCTGACGGCAGGGATGGGGCTGCTGGCCTTTCTGGCTGTCCGGGCGCTCGTTCAGGGAATGTGAGACGGGGCTAAAATTCCTGCCTGCATGGATCTTAATGTAACCGCTTCCGTACCTTTCGAGAGCACGGCAAAATCCCTTTTCTTTACGAGAACCGCCATGAATACACGCTTTGGGCGCAGGCTGCTGTATGTGTCGCTCGCTGCCATCGTGAGCCTTGCGATGCTTCCGGGCTGCGCCGGTTCGCGCGAAACAGAGGACAAGGGGGAGGAGGAAGTAAACATCGGCTACGGCACGCAGCAGAAGAAAGACGTTACCGGCGCGGTCGCCTCGGTTTCCGGGGATGAGGCGAAAGACCGCCATGCCACCCAACTGCAAGACCTGTTGAAGGGCCGTGTGGCCGGTGTGCGTGTGGAAGAAACCTCCGAAGGCATTCGGGTGCGCGTGCGGGGCGAGAGTTCGATCATGGGCAGCAACGAGCCGCTGTACGTGGTCGACGGGATGCCGGTCGCGCCCGGGCCCGGCGGGGTGCTGTTCATCAACCCGAGCGACGTAGCCTCCATCGAAGTGCTGAAGGACGCCTCCTCGACCGCCATCTACGGCTCCAGAGGAGCCAACGGAGTGATCCTTGTTACTACGAGGCGCGGAGGGGAACCGGCCAAACAGTAGCAGCAGCGAGAAAGGTCGGGCTGCCTTATTGAAGGGAAGCCGGCGCTTGCTTTTTTCTTTATTTTCTACGCCCTCCCGGTTTTTGGCTCTGGTTTTGTGAGGCGGCGCTGCCTTCCGAGCGCCGGCGGCGGGCGATCACGCAGTTTCCGTTTGTTTCTGTAAATAAGAACGGTTTTCACACGATACCTGTTACAACAGGCAAACGCCGCCGGCCTGCCTGAGCCGGAGAGCGAGGAGGTGAAAAACAGCTTTGCGAACCCGATGCCGCAGCGCAGGAAAGCGCCGTTCTGAAAAGTTACAATCTTTCAGGGCAATAAGCGGGATGCTGCCGCAGAATTGCCTTGCGTATTTCCCGAAAGCTCCTCACATTCACTTCCAAAACACATTATTTTGCGCGAGAGCAGCCCCGTTGAGGTCCGGAAGAGGCTGTTTTTCGAGAGACCTAGCGGCGCACAAGGACGCAAGCGCGCACCATGCGCCTCCGGACGCAAGCGTACATTATTATTGAGGGCGGCAGGCGGGAGGGCCTTTTAGCACTGACCCTTGCAGCGCCCCGGAACCCAAACACACATTCACTATGAATCGAATCGTCACAAAGCTCTTTATCCTGGTTGTGCTGGCGCTGGCGGGGACGAACATGGCGTTCGCGCAGCGCACGGTTACGGGCCGGGTAACGGACGAAGGCAGCGGGATTCCGCTGCCCGGAGTGAACATCGCCATTCAGGGCACCACGCAGGGCGCCATCACAGACGTTCAGGGCAACTACTCGTTGCAGGTGCCCGGCCCGGAAGCCATCCTGGTGTTCTCGTTTATCGGCTACAACACGCAGGAAATTCCCGTAGGCGACCAGAACGTCATCAACGTCGAACTGGGCGAGGATGTTACGGTGCTGGAAGACGTGGTCGTGATCGGCTACGGCACGCAGCGCAAGGAAGCGATCACCGGCTCGGTCTCGACCGTGGACGCCGATGATGCGAACATCGGGCTGGTGACCTCGCCGGACCAGATGTTGCAGGGCCGCGTGGCAGGCGTCAACATCACGTCCACCAACGGCGAGCCGGGAGCAGGGCTTCAGGTCCGCATTCGCGGCGGCACGTCGATCAGCGCGAGCAACGAGCCGCTCTACGTGATCGACGGCGTGCCGGTCGACAACAACCGCGTAGCGCCGGGCGGCGCCAACGTCAGCAGCTCCGCGCCGAGGAACCCGCTGAACCTGCTCAACCCGAACGACATCCAGTCCATCACGGTGTTGAAGGATGCTTCGGCGACGGCCATTTACGGCAGCCGGGGGGCCAACGGCGTCGTGCTTATCACGACGAAACAGGGCGCTGCCGGACGGGTCACGGCGGATTATGAAGGGTACGTCTCGGCCTCCAGCGTGGCGCGGAAGATCGACCTGCTCTCGGCGAGCGAGTTCGATTCGTTTGTGCGCCAGCAGGTCAGCGCCGGGGTGCTCAACCAGGAAGCCCTCGCCAACCTCGGCAACGCCAGCACCGACTGGCAGGATGCCGTGAGCCAGACGGGGGTTTCGCATTTCCACAACCTCTCGCTCTCCGGCGGGGCGACCAACACGCAGTACCGCGCTTCCCTGAGCTACCTGAAGCAGGAAGGCGCGATCATCAGTTCCGGGCTGGAGCGCATCACGGGGCGTGTGAACGCGAACCTTCAGGCGCTCGAAAACCGCCTGCGCCTGGCTACGAACTTCACGACTTCTTTCGTGGAGGATGATTACCTGCCCTACCAGCAGACCTCGGGTTTCGAGGGCGGCCTGTTTACCAACGTGTTCGCGTTCAACCCGACCCAGCCGGTGCGGGTAGACGCGCAGCCCGGCGAGAATCCGTTTTTCGAAACCGGTCGGGGCCGGCAGTCGGTTCGCAACCCGGTGGCGCTGGCCGAGCAGATCAACGACTTCGGCAAGACCACCCGTTCGCTCGGAAACGTCTCGGCGGAACTGGACCTTTTCCAGGGCCTGACGGCGCAGGTGAACGTGGGAGCCGACCGCTCCACGTCGAGCCGCCGCGCCTACTTCCCGAAGATTAGCCCGGTGGGCGCCGAGTTCGGCGGGCAGGCATTCCAGCGCGACCGCGAACTCACCTCCAAGACCTTGCAGACGTACCTGACGTACACCGCGCCGCTGCAGGGGCAGAGCTTCGACCTCCTGGGCGGCTACGAGTACAATGACTACATGACCGAGGAATTCGGCGTCGAGTCGCGGGACTTCGTGACGGACTTCTGGCTTTACAACAACCTGGGCGGCGGCGCCAACGAGCAGAAGCCGTACTCGTTCAAGGAAACCAACCGCCTCGTCTCGTTCTTCGGACGCGCCAACTACAGCTTCAACGACCGCTACTTCCTGACCGGCGTGCTCCGCTACGACGGGTCCTCCCGGTTCGGGTCCGGCAACAAGTGGGGCCTCTTCCCGGCGGTTTCGGCCTCGTGGCGCCTGAGCGAGGAATCGTTCCTGCGCGGCGTGCAGGCGCTCTCGGACCTCCGGCTCCGCGTCGGCTACGGCGTCGTCGGCAGCCAGGAGATCGGCAATTACAACGCCCTGGCGCTGCTCCGGCCCGACGCCGGCGCCCGCGCCGTCATCGGCGGCGTCCCGGTAACGGGGGTGGCGCCAGTCACGTTTGCCAACGAAAACCTGAAGTGGGAGCAGACGGAGTCGTTCAACGTGGGCATCGACTACGGCTTCCTCAACGGACGCTTCTCCGGAACGCTGGAGTACTACCTGAAAAACACCAACGACCTGCTGCTGCGCATCCCGGTGCCGCAGCCTGCCGTCGTCTCCGACCGCCTGGAGAACGTCGGGCAGATCCGGAACCAGGGCCTCGAGTTCTCCCTGGATGCGCTCGCCCTCGCCGATGCGGACAAGAGCCTGCTGTTCGGCCTCGTCTTCGCCACCGAGAAAAATGAGGTGGTGGACCTCGGCACCCGCGACCAGATCATCACCGGCAGCGTGAGCGGTCGCGGTCAATCCGGCGTCAACGCGCAGATCATCAGGCCCGGCGAGGCGCTGGGCAGCTTCTACGGCCCGGTGTTCGCGGGCGTCGTGGACGGCAAACAGACGTTTGAGGACCTCGACGGCGACGGCGTCGTGGAGCCGGGATCAGACGACCGCCGGATCATCGGCGTGGCGCGTCCTGACTTCACGGTGGGCCTGCGCACCAACTTCACCTGGAAGAACTTCGACATGAACCTGTTCATTCGGGGCGAGTTCGGGCGTGATGTCTTCAACAACACGGCGCTCGTGTACCAGACGAAGAGCAGTATCCTGCAGAGCAACAATTTCATCCGCGAGGCGCTCAACGATCCGGATGCGGTGAACGAGGCTCCGGTTTACTCCTCGCGCTGGATCGAGAACGGGTCGTTCCTGCGCTTTGACCAGTTCTCGCTGGGCTACGCGCTGCCGAACTTCTCCACCCAGGTCCGGCAGGCCCGTATTTACCTGGCCGTCAACAACCTGTGGGTCATCACCCCCTATTCGGGATTCGATCCTGAAGTGAACACCGATGCCGGTCTGGCTACACAGGGCATCGACTATACGAACTATCCACGGCCAAGAACCTTTACCGTAGGCGTTCAGATCGGAATCTGAGCACGAAGCGCCGGAGCGGGCGCCACACGGACATCCGCTCCGGCCTCGTCTTTCCACTATCTGCATCGCAACGACAGAAACCTGTATATGCCCTATGAAAGCCGGAAGATTTATTAAAACGACACAGACAGGGCTGCTCGCCCTGCTGGCCGCCGCGCCGCTGCTCCTTGCGCTGCACGGCTGCACCGACCTGACGGAGGAGCCGTTCGGCGCCATCACGGCGGAGAACTTCTATCGCACGGACGAGGAAGTGATCGCGGCGCTGGCCCCCGTTTATGCGCAACTCCGTTCCGCCCTCGGCGACTACCAGCAAACGGCGGAGGTAAGCTCCGACGAGGCGGTCGTCCCCACACGCGGCTCCGACTGGTTCGACGGCGGTATGTGGCTGGACCTGCACCGCCAGACTTGGACGCCGTCGATCGGTTTCCTGAACGGCGCCTGGCTGAGCGCCTACACCGGCGTCGCCCGCGCCAACACGGTGCTTGACAACCTGGAAGGCGCCAGCGTCAACAACCAGGAAGTGATCGTGGCGGAACTGCGCGCCCTCCGCGCCTTCTACTATTATCAGTTGATGGACATGTTCGGCGGCGTGCCGATCGTGACGGAGCCTTCCGTCGATCCGCAGAACCCGCCGGCGAAAAACACCCGCGCCGAAGTTTTCAACTTCATCGAGTCGGAGTTGATGGCGGCCCGCGACCAGCTTCCGGCCTCCTGGCCCGCTGCGAGCTACGGCCGCATGACGCAGGGCGCGGTCGATGCCATGCTGGCGAACATGTACCTGAACGCCGAGGTGTTCACCGGTGAAGTGACGGCCTCCGGGCTGCAGCGCGGAACGGCCCGGTGGCAGGATGCCGTCACTGCCGCCGACCGGTTGCTCAACTCCGGGCAGTACAGCCTCGAACCCAACTGGTTCGACGTGTTCGACGGGGACAACAGCAACTCGCCGGAGCACATTTTCGTTGTGGCGCACCTGGCCGAGAGCGGGCTGGGAATGAACTTCATCATGCGCACGCTGCACTACAACCAGTTTGCGCCCGCTCCGTGGAACGGCTTTGCCACCCTCGCGGAAACCTACGGCGCCTTTGACGAAGATGACATCCGCCGGCAGTCGCTGCTTGCGGGACAGGCCTTTAACGTGGAAACCGGCGAGCCGGTCAACAACCGCCAGGGCCAGCCGCTCATCTTCACGCCGGAGATCAACGACATTACCAACGCGACCGAAGGCGAGGGCGTGCGCATCTTCAAGTTCCCGGACGACCCGAACCATGAAGGCCCCGACAACGGAAACGACTATCCGTTCTTCCGTCTGGCCGAGATGTACATCATCAAGGCCGAAGCGCTCAACGAACTGCGCGGCCCGAACCAGGAGTCCATCGATCTGCTCAATGTGCTCCGCGCCCGCGTGTTCGATCCCGACGAGCCGCTGCAGCTTGCGGACTACCCGACGAAGGAAGCCTTGCGCCAGCGCATCCTGCAGGAGCGCCTGTTTGAGCTCTTTTACGAGGCCAAGCGCCGTCAGGACCTGGTCCGCATCCCCGGCCCGGACGGAACGCCGAGCTTCCTGCTGCCCTGGACGTTCAAGGACCGGAGCCAGCCTTTCCGGCTGCTCTTCCCGATCCCGCAGACGCAGATGGACGCGAACCCGAACCTCGTCCAGAACCCCGGTTATTGATACCTGAACCCGTATACGGCTGTCTGCATGAGGAAGCCCCGCCCGAAAGGGTGGGGCTTCTTTCTTTGCACCGGCAGGGCAGATTGCGGAAGAATGTAACCCGAAGGGCAGGCGCTTCGCCTCCGAACTTCCGGCAGGCAGGCGCGGCAGCCACGAGCGCGACACGAACGAAGTGACTGATCGCAAATAAGCCGACCAGCCCAGCAACCGAGCAAAGCGGTTGGCGCAACCAGAAAAGGGAAACAGACTTCAAGAGCCGTTTCCCTTCCTTTTCTTCCCGGATCGCCGCGTTTATTAATCCACTTCGGCGATAAAGCGGAAGCGTTCGTCTTCCAGCGTGAACTCGCGCTTCGGGGCGACCGGCTCCATCCCTTTGGCCCAGACCGGGTCTTTCTGCCCTACCATCGATTGCAGGCTGTAGAAATGACGCACCTGCGCCGAAAACGGGCGCTGCAGCGGAGATGCCTTGCGCACCTCGTGCGCGATGCGGAGCGCCCGCTGCCAGCCCTCAAACCGCGACTGCGCCGTCAGCGCCGAGTAGAATTCGCGGGTCCGCTCGCCCGGATTGAAGGCAGAAAACTGCATCTCGTCCAGCACGACCTCCCTGTAGCTGTACTTGCCCCGATAGCCGCTCTCGACGCGGTTGCGCACTACCCAGCCTACCAGTTCCTGCTCTTCGGCACGCTTTGTCTCGCTGAAGATGCAACGGGCCAGCCAGAGCGTTTCCTCATCGAGGGTCGCAAGCTGCGCCGGCGGCAGCGGCTCCAGGCGCTGCGCATCGATCCCGACGCGCCCGGTGATCTCTGTCCCGTATTCCTGCTCGTCGGCAGGGGCGATGAAAGGACCTACTTCAACGTCTCCTGCGGGGAGAACTTCCTGCTCTGTAATCTCGGCTTTGTGAAAACTCGGCAAAAGTGCTGAGGAAAGCGTCTTTCCCAATGTGGCTTCTCCAACGCCCAGGTTGGCTATGAAAACGAGCGCGAGGGCGCCGAAAAAAACCAGAGCAAGATGAAACTTCCGCATAAATATCGCCGGGTGAGTTCGTATGTCGTAATTTCATTGTTACTATGCTAAGTTAAACAAAAACAGTTACCTACAAGTTCCAGGTTTTTTCCTATTTTTCGACTTTTCTGAAATTTTTTCGTCCCGGCGGCGATAATTTTCTCCGGCCTCTCCGCTTGCTTTTGCGGGGCCGTCTGCCTTTTTTTGCCCTGTCCCTGTCCTGTTGCGCTCACCCCCTCTATCCCTCTCTTGCGCCTTATGAATACTGACCGCAGACATTTTCTTGGCCTGCTGGGGGCGACCCTGGCCGCAACGGGATTTCGCCCGCAACCTTTTGATTTTTTCAGTTCGCGCGAGGCAGTTCGGGTAGGCATGTGCGACTGGAACCTGGGGCCTGTCTGCGACCCGGAGATGATTCCAAAAGCGAAAAGCGCAAACCTAGACGGGATTCAGGTGAGCGTGGGAAACGATCCGACCAGCATCCCGCTGCGCGACCCGGCGCTGCGCCGGAAATATCTCGAACTGGGCAAACAACACGGCATTGCCTTTCATTCGGTGGCCGCCGGAAACATCCTGAACCAGATTCCCCTGAAATCAGAGCCGCAATCCGCCGTGTACGTGATCGATGCGGTAGAGGCCGCTGCGGCGCTGGGAGCAAAAAACATCCTCATGGCCTTTTTCAGCGCCGGTGATTTGCGCCTGCAAGACAGCATGGGGGCGTTCCGCAACGTGAGCGAAGGGCCTTTCCGATCCTACGAACTCGATGCTCGCGGCGTCACACGGGTCGTAGAGGCGCTCCGTCAGATTGCGCCGCGTGCGGAAGATGCCGGGGTGATCCTGGGGCTGGAAAACACCCTCACCGCCGTGCAAAACCTGGAGATCATGGAGCGCATCGGCTCCCCGATGTTGCAGGTGTATTATGACGTGGGCAACGCGACGGAATACGGCTACGACGTGCCGGGCGAACTGCGCCTGCTCGGAAAGGACAGGATCTGCGAGATCCATCTGAAAGACTGGCATACCCCGATGCTGGGTTCCCCGGAAGGCGCCGTCGCCTTTGAACCCATTGCGGCGGCCTGCAAAGAGATCGGGTACGACAAATGGTATGTGCTGGAAACCAGCGGCCGGGAAAACCGGTTCGTCGAAGACACGAAAGCGAACGTGGCCTTTGCCAGACGGATGTTCGGTTGAAAGCGGACTGCGCTCCGCCGGAGCGCCGGAGATGATGGAAACGGCGTAACAAGGAAAAGCACTGAGGGCCGGAGATGCTTCCCTTTGATGCGTGTGACAGGGGGGTGCGGCTCATAATGAAACCTGTCCGGCGTGTTATCCCGGCTGATGGCCGCTATGCCGTAGCGCCCTTCAGGCTGATACTCATCCTGGCGCTGCTCCCCATCGGCTGCGGCAGGGCGCCGGCGGCGCAGCCGGTGCAGGAAGCCGTAGAGCCGTTCGTCTACGTGGTCGGGCATGGCTGGCACGCCGGCATCGTCATCCGGCGGGCCGACCTGTCCGCAGGGCAGTGGCCGGAAGCGGAGCGCTTCGCGCAGGCCGCCTATCTGGAAGTGGGCTGGGGCGATGCCGCCTACTACCCGGCTGAGGATCCGGGGCTGGGGATGACGCTCCGCGCCGGGCTCTGGCCCACGCCGAGCGTGCTGCACGTGGCCGGTTTCACCCGGTCGCCAGAGGCGGTTTTCCCCCGCAGCGAGATCATCCTCGGCGCCGAACCCGATGCGAGCAGTGGCGACGCGCAGTCCGTCGGGCACGCGCAAGGGCCGGGCGGCGCGCCGGG
>CBDUBU010000153.1:0-9276 GCA_965365465.1 uncultured Rhodothermaceae bacterium | reverse complement strand
TCGCGCGTTTCTAAATATTCGGCGAAGGCGAGCGCGTCTTCGAGGTGTTTTTTGACCGTCTGCGGATTGTAGGCCAGGTTCCAGTTGACGCGGTAGTAATTCAGGAATCGGACAAACCCGAAATGGAAAAGGCCCGTCCAGAGGGTGTTGCCCTGAAAGTCGTAGCTTCGGAAAAGGGCGCCGCCCGCTTCGGCATACCGGCTGATCCCGGTCGGTTCGGTCCATTGACGACCGGCGCCGATGTGTCCGTTAATCACATCCGTTCGGAACATGAAGCCCAGGTCATTCGAGTTGTAGTGCGGGTCGATGAACCCGATGGCCGAGTTCATGAAATAGTTTCCCTTCTGCTTGTTCAGGTAGAACCGTCCGGCAAAGCCTGTCATCGACGTGGCAGCGGAGTCCACGCGCACATGGCCGGCGTCCGGACGCTGGAGGTAATGCACCGAACTGCGCTGGAGGTCTGTCATGCGCTGCGCGGTTCCCCGGACGTGACTGGCGCTGGTCCACCCCGTCACGACCCACTCACGGTCGCTGTCGAGAAAAGTCCAGCCGTCCAGTCCGGTGACGAAGGCGCTGCCGTTCAACTGGTCGCGGAGGTGCGGCTGGTCGAACTGCCGCGCCGTGAGGGTAGACATGATGCCGAGGCCCTGCCGGCCTCCGTCAATTTCTTTCTGCCCCCGCAGAACGCCATAGTAGGTGAGCGGCTCCACTTCAACCCGGTCCTGCCCGCTGTTCAACTGCAAACGGGCAGATTCGCGCGCTGTCAGGGCGTGGACCATACCCAGGTTGAAGTTGTCCCCGATCTTGCCCGTCATTTTGGCCGCGCCGAGAATGCGCGTTCCTTCCGGCACGTCGGCGTAGTTGTAATCGTCGAGGCTGCCCTGCGGCGTGCGTCCGATGCGGCGGGTATAAAAGAGATCCGGGCCAGGCCAGTTGAAGCCCCAGTAGTTGCGCGCGCCGCCGCGCCCGAAGTCGAAAATGCTGGAGCCTTCGATGAAGAAAGGTCGTTTTTCGCTGAAAAAGCTTTCCACATCGGAGAGGTTGACGACGGCAGGGTCTACTTCCACCTGCCCGAAGTCCGGGTTGACCGTCGCATCCAGCGTGAGGTTGCTGCCCAGACCTATCTTGAAGTCCACGCCCGCCGCCGGGGTATACCGGGAGCCATCGTTGAAGGGGTCCCCCGCCTCATGATCGGTAAATGCGGCTTTGGTGGTCAGGTAGGGAAGGGCTTCGATGCGGCGGGGCGGCTGGATACCGCGCAGCCCCACCAGCCGCGCGAAACGCGAAACGAAACCGCTCTCCTTTTTGGGGACGTAGACCAGATAATCACGTTCGTTGTTGCGGGAGATGTCGCGCCGGAAGTTGATGCCCCAGATCTGCTCGTCCTGCAACCGGAACCGGAGTTGCGAATACGGAATGCGCATCTCGGCGGTCCAGCCCTCTTCGTCGATGCTGACGCGGCCCTGCCAGACGCCGTCCCAGGAGTCATCGTCCCAACTGTCGTTGTAGAGAACGCCGTCGTAGATGGCGCCTCCGGCATTGAGGCCAAAGTAGAAACCGCTGCGCCGGTCGTTGTAGGGGTCGATGAAAAACCAGAAGGCGTCGGCGTTCAGTTGGGCATCGCGGCGTCCGAGCCGGGCCACGATGGAATCGGCGGCGGTGTCAAACAGGCGCGCGCCGATGTAGAGGGCGTCGTTGTCATACAGCACCCGCACGACCGTTCTCTGTGTGGGGGCCACGCCTTCGAGGGGATCGCGCTGCGTGAATCCGTCCGCCGCAGCGGCGCCTTCCCAGGCCGCCTCATCCAGAAACCCGTCAACGACGATGCGATCCGTGAGCCGGATGGCTCTGACTTCGCGCGGCTCGGGAGCGTCTGCCTGAAAGAGGACCGCAAGAATGGCGGCCTGGAGGAGAGCGGTAACAGAAATCATAAGCGGGTACGAAGGGCTTTTTCAGGAAGGGCGTTATCCCGGCATACGCAGCAGCAGTCCGAGATGCTGTTTTTTTAGCACGCTACGGAAGGGAAAGACAAAGGTTGCGTGGATCGTGCTATTTTTTTAGCATATTTTTTGATAGAGAAGGAAGGCAGTGGCGCATGGCTACCCCCTTATCCTGATGGGGTGCGTTTCCTGGCGTATCTTTCTAAAAATCCAGGTCCCAGTGATCGTAGTCCATTCCGAGGTAGCGTTCCCAGTGTTCGAGCACGTCAGTATTTCCCTGGAGCACGGCTTCCCGCGTCACCCCTTCGGGTGGAGGTTCGAGCGCAGCGAGCCGATCGTAGAGGCGCCCGCGCGCCTCCGGCTCCGCCTGCACGAGCAGATGCCAGAGCGTAACGGTGTCGCCCGGACCAGCTTCTTCCAGGATCATATTCAGGGCATCAGCGTCGCCCTCGAAGTCAAACCGTTCCAGGGCGCGTCGGAGGGCGACAGAGGCGGATCGGTCGAACGGCGTACCGGGGCCTGCGCCCGGACGGGTCAGGCACATGGCTCCGGCCGGAACCACGGTTTCCCGGTCTTCATGCGCGAGGGCCACCCAGCCGGAGGCGACATCGAGGAGGCTTGCCCCGGTGCTGTCTACACTCAGCCGATATGCGCATCCCAGGTCGATGGCGAGCGCAGAAGGTGTTTCTACGAAAAAGAGCCGGGGCGGGGCCCAGATGCGCGCTTCGATTACTCCCTGTGAAAGCGCCAGCCGGTGGTTTTCCGGACGGTCATCTACCAGGCGAACCCGTGAGTTGGGAGCCACTTCTACGTTTCCGATGGCGCCGACGGTGATTTTCGCACGCCCGTTACGGCCGGTCTCCAGCCAGTCTCCTTTCCGAAGCTTGCCGATGTCGACAAGATCGCTGGATGCGATTCGCGGTGCGCCCTCGATCCGGACTACGTTCCAAGCGCTGTCCGCAGGGGAAGGCCGCAGTAACCAGAGGCCGGCTCCTACCGACAGCAGCACCAGAACGGTTGTCAGAACCTGCCAGGCCGGAATCCGGGTGCGATGGCGCATCAGCGCCGACTTTTCCAGGCGCGTACGACTTTCAAAATAGAGTGTGGAGGGGCGCGGCTCAGGAGGCTGTGATCGGCTGTGAAGGCGTTCCTGAATGCCCGGCCAGAGGTCTTCCGGCGGCGCGACGCTGCGGGGCAACTCTGCCGTTGAAGCTTGCAACACCCTGACCTGTTCTTCTGCCGCACGACAGACCGGACAGCTTTGCAGGTGCGCTTCGAGGACCGCTCTCTCGTCCGGCCCCAGGGCGCCGGCTACGTAATCATACAGCAGCGGCTCTATGTGTGTGTCATTCATCGTTGTAAGGCTTTTTTCAGCAACTTACGCGCCCGGTGCAGTTGTGCTTTGGAGGTTCCCGGCGCCACTTCCATCAACTCCGCGATTTCGGCATGACCGTAGCCTTCCACCTCGTGCAGGACGAAAACCATACGGGCCTGGGCAGGCAGTCCCGCAATTGCCTGCTCCAGATCAAGCCCGGCGTCAGGGAGACCGGTTCCGGGGCTATCATATTGTTCCGGCATATCAGTGGTGTGGATGCGCGCGGTTCGCCTCCGCTGGGAGCGAAAAGCAACCAGCACTACGTTAACCGTCAGCCGGTGGAGCCACGACGAGAAAGCGCTATCCCCCCGGAAGCTCTCCAGCCTTTCCCATGCGCGGACAAAAGCATCCTGCGTCAGTTCGGAGGCGCGAACCGGATCAGCCGTCAGGCGCAGACAAACGGCATAAACCCGGCCGACGTGGCTGCGATACAGGTGTTCGAAGGCTTTCACGTCCCCGGCCCGGGCGCGCGCCACGTAGTCGGGTTCGTCATCCACGAAGGGTTCTGGACGGCGCAAAAAAAGCTCCACAGGGCGTATGTTTTTCGGTGTCACGGCGAAGCCGGGGGCCCCCGGTTTGCGCGTGCTTCGGGTTTGCCGTGTCCTTATCTCGCAGTGGAGGAAGGATAAAGGAAAACTGCCCTTTTCGTTAACGGAGATGTCCTGTGATTCCTCCATCTACCGTCTCCCGGTCTGCGACGGCGACCAGCGCGGCCTCGACCTCTTTCGGAGAGAACGCACGAGAAAAGGTTTGCGCCATCGGTTTTTTCGCGCCTCCCTCTGTGATTGTTGCCACGGCGCCGTCAGCGTCCAAGGCGACCAGTGCGCTGCGGGTAGCTTCAAGATACGTGCCGGTGACGGCCAGCACCCAGACTCCTCTGGAGGGCTTCTGTGCGGGAAGCGCCCACACGCCTTCCGAGACAGCCAGCAGCCGCACCGGGCGGGACTGGCGCTTCCCGTCGACGATGCCTTCGGCGCGGGCCGAGAGATTTGCCTCGGACGGGTTATGGCAACCGGCCACTCGGATCACCAGCGCAGCGTTCTTCAACGCCGGATCAGCGGAAGAAGGTAGATCTACCGAGAGATAAAAACCTCCTGCCCATACGGCTGTGACAATGACGGTAGCCGCGACCATACCCAGGCCGGAATACAGGATCGTACGGATAATGCTACTTTTCATGGTGTGTCTCCTGCTGGTTTAGTTTTGATGATGCTCAGAAATAGGATGCCGCAGCAGGTAGAAGGGTTTAAACGCAGGACGAAAAAACCGCGAGAGAATCAAGGACGGCAGTATGATGCGCCTATACCTGGCGTGGAATGAAGCCTTCTGAATCAGCCGGGCAGCGCGCCTGTTGCGTTGGAACAATTCAGTTTGGCGCTCTTATAGCATCCGGCAAAATGCGAAGCGGATCGGCGTCCCAGAGACTACCGCTTGCAACAACAGTGCTTCTTCTCTTGACGAATATCCATGTCAGGTTCACGCCGACGGTTTCTCAGGCAGGCCGGACTCCTGCCACTTTCCGCGCTCGCAGGGGCGCCGCCTGTTTTCCGTTCCGTCACGGAACGGAAACTGCTCAAGCCACCGCGCCTCAAGCCGGGCGACGCCATCGGGCTGGTAAGTCCCGGAGGGGCCATTTTCTGGCCGGAAGACGTGCGTGTCGTGGAAGCAACGCTGGCTGACCTGGGGCTGAAAACAAGGCTCGGGCCGCACGCGCTCGACCGGCGCGGGTATATGGCGGGCACGGACCATGACCGGGCGCATGATCTGAACCAGATGTTCGCCGACCCGGAGATTGATGCGATCCTCGCGTTGCGCGGCGGATGGGGGTGCAACCGCATCCTCTCCCTGCTGGATTATGATCTAATCCGGGAAAACCCCAAGATCCTTGTTGGTTTCAGCGACATCACCTCCCTTTTACTCGCCATTTACGCGCGGAGCAGGGTGGTCACTTTTCATGGGCCGGTAGGCATCTCGACCTGGAACGACTTCACGGTAGACCATTTCCGTCGCGTTCTGTTCAACGGGCTGGCGGTCGAGATCAAAAGTCCGACGACCGGCGCTTTCACTCCCATTGAAAAGCGTACGCACGCCATTACACCCGGCAAGGCAACCGGGCCGCTTGCCGGGGGCAATCTTTCCGTCCTGGCAGCCATGATCGGTTCGGAATACCTGCCGGACTGGCGCGGGCATATCCTGTTCCTTGAAGATACCGGAGAGGATATCTATCGTGTGGACCGCATGCTGACGCAGCTCAAACTGGCGGGCGTGCTGGATCAGATCGCCGGGTTCGTTTTCGGGAAATGCACGGATTGCGAGGCAGGCGAGGTGAACGAGTCGCTGACGCTCGAAGAAGTTTACCACGACCATATCCGGCCGCTCGGCATTCCGGCTTTCTACGGCGCCACGATCGGGCACATCACCGACAAGTTCACCCTTCCGGTAGGAGGAGAAGTACGTATGGACGCTTCCACCGGATCTATCGAGATGCTGGAGCCGGCGGTTCTTTAGTCTTGGCGCTGATGGACGGGCCTACCGATCCCCCCCTTTTTGTTTGCCACGCGATTCGTTCACGTGCAGCCTCCGCCCTCCAAACTCGTAGCCGTCGAGGGATTCAATCGCTTTTGCCGCGCCTGCATCATCCATCTCGACAAATCCAAAGCCGCGCGACCGGCCCGTTTCCCGGTCGGTGACAATGGCTGCCCGTTGAACCGTACCATACTGCTCGAAGAGATCGCGCAACTCGTCTTCGGAGGTGCGGAAGGAAAGGTTACCGACGTAGATGTCCTTCATGATACTGAATCGTTGTTGTGACCTGCCTGTTCTACTCAGGAAGGAGGCAGGTGTGCAGTTACTGAGTTTTAAAGGGGGCCACTTTGCCTGCACGGCGGATGCTTGCCGCCTGGTCGAGGAGCGCTCGTAAGCGCTTTCCTGCACAGTATACGACGTAATTCCGACCCTGACAAGAGGTTCTGAGGGGCAAGGCGCGCGCTGCCCGGCGGCTATCTTGACCCGCCGGATGCTGTCCCCACAGGGTGAGAAGCCAGTTCCAGTTGTGTTTCTGGAGCGAGCCGTTCCAGTTGGTCGATATAGGTATCGGACGTTTCCACGACCAGACGAAACCGGACGATGTCGCCGGGCTGGATGCCATCGAGCAACGCGGGGTCTTTCAGTTTCAGGGTCATGCGCATGGCGTCCATGTACCCCGGGATGCTTTCGTGATCGATGATGACTGCCTCTCCGCCGAACGCCGGGCCTACGACACGCCCGCGCACTTCATAGGTTCGGACATCCTTGCCGCCGCATCCTCCGAGGATAAACAGCAGGAGTATCCCTGTGATCTGAGCCGTTCGTGAAGCCGGGAAGGTGTAGATTGTTTTCATAGAGCCAGGGGTTACGTGTGCGGGTCGATACAGCCTTTTGAGAAACCGTCTGGCAAGCCGAGAATTTCGGCGGCGCCCCTTGCCAGGCGCCTGCAAAGCTCAAAACATAGATCCTTCACTGCGTTCAGGATGACGCTTCGGGTGAGGGAATGCTGTATCCTTCCCCTTCATGTCATGCCAACGTAGCGGAGCACCTATGCTACAAGACAGGCAGACGCTCAGGGCTTGCCTGCCTCTATCCTGACTTCAACGCGCCAAACGGTTTCTGATATTTTCTTAGACCATTTCTTGGACCATACAGGGAAGCTTACTCTTTTCGGGTGTTTTCCGCAACCGGGAAGGTTGGCTCACTGCACAGAAAACGTCGCAGCGGGGATGCTGCCCTGTCCGCGCCTTGCATGAACCTTCCAAGAAGCAGGCGGCCTGAAGTGGAAACCGGGCCTTTCCGGGAGAACATATCTTGAGCCGGGGCGCTATATTCTCACCACGCCGGGACCAGCCCGGCTTTTGTTGTGATAGACGGAGCGGTATAGAACGGGTTATCATGATCTCGATAGTCGATTACAGCGCACGCAAAGAGAAGTTGGGCGCCGTCCTGGAGCGGAGCGCCTCGTTCAGCGCCGAGGTAGACGAAGCGGTGCGGATCATCCTTGCGGAGGTGCAGTCCAGGGGAGACGCCGGTCTGCTCGATCTCACCGAGCGCTTTGACGGGGTTTGCCCCGATGCGCTCAAGGTCGCTCCGGAGCGGCTGGCGGAAGCTTACGAAGCAATGGATGCTGATCTGCGCGAGGTGATTGCCGAAGCGGCGCATAACATCCGGCGTTTCCACGAGCAGCAGCAACAGCGTTCCTGGTTCACCGACGACGGCGACGGCGTGATCCTCGGCCAGCGCGTGCTCCCCCTGGAGCGTGTGGGGCTGTATGTGCCGGGAGGAACGGCCTTTTACCCGTCCAGTCTGTTGATGAACGCGATTCCGGCGCAGGTAGCCGGTGTGCCTGAGATTCACCTCGTCTCTCCGCCGGGGTCGAACGGCCTTCCGCATGAACTGGTGCTCGCTACGGCGCATTTTCTGGGTCTCGAAAATGTGTATGCGGTTGGAGGGGCGCAGGCCGTTGCGGCGCTGGCCTACGGAACCGAAACCGTCCCACGTGTCGATAAGATCGTGGGGCCGGGCAATGCCTATGTGGCGGCCGCGAAGAAACAGGTGTATGGCCCGGTGGACATCGACGCCATCGCCGGGCCAAGCGAGGTGGTGGTGCTGGCCGATGAGGAGGCGGATGCCGAATTCGTCGCTGCGGACCTGCTTGCGCAGGCGGAACACGACGTTCGGGCTTCCGCCATTCTGGTCACGCCGAGCCGGGCGCTCGCCGAGGCCGTCCGGGATCATGTCCTCCGCAGGGCGGCGCTGCTCGACCGCCGCGCCATTCTCGAACAGTCGCTTGCCGATTATGGAGCCTGCATCGTGACGGAAACGCTCGATCAGGCCATCGACATGGTGAATGAACTGGCCTCGGAACATCTCGAACTGCTCGTGCGCGAGCCGTGGCAGGTCATGTCGCGCATCCGCCATGCGGGCGCGGTGTTCCTGGGGCCTTATTCGTCAGAGCCGGTAGGCGATTACTTTGCGGGTCCGAACCATGTGCTTCCGACGGGAGGAACCGCCCGCTATGCTTCGGCGCTGGGCGTGGATGATTTCATCCGCAAGCAATCCATCATTGCCTATACCCGCGAGCGGCTTCGGGAAACCGGCCCGCGCATCATCCGTTTCGCTGAAGCGGAAGGGCTGACCGCGCACGCGCAGGCGATTCAGGTGCGCCTGGATCGTGATGCCGCTGCGTCCTGACTCTGTCGCCTTTAATTTGCTTTCTAAACCTGTCTGCTACCGACGTGTTGCCCATAGAAACTATCGTCACGCTTGAGGGCGTGCTTGAACGCATCCGCCCGGCTGTCCGAAACGAACGCCCTTATCTGGTCGGCGGCGTGGAAGACATTCCGGTCAAGCTCAACCAGAACGAAAGCCCGTTCGACCTTCCGGAAGGCTTGAAAAGGGAACTGCTGGATGCCTTTCTGGAGATCCCTTTCAACCGGTATCCCACGGAACAACCGGAACGGCTCAGCCAGGCCCTTGCCGCGCAACTCGGATGCTCGCCGGAGAGCATTCTGGTGGGAAACGGCTCCAACGAGCTTACCTATGCGCTTGGCCTGACCCTCATCGACCCTGGAACGCCGGTGGTCCTGCCGAGACCCATGTTCTCGCTCTATGAAAAAGTGGTCCGTCTGTTCGACGGCGACTTGACCTCCGTACCGCCGCTTCCGGATCTGCGCTTCGATGCGGAGGGGCTTTGCGAAGCCGTGCGCCGCGTCCGGCCTGCGCTGACGGTGCTGACCACGCCGAACAATCCAACCGGCCGGGCCATGACGCCTGAAGAAGTGGAAAGCATCGTGCGTGTGTCCGACGGGTTCGTCGTGGTCGATGAAGCCTATGTCGAGTTCAACGAAGAAGGAACAGCTTTGCCGCTGCTCAACCGGTATCCGCAGGTGCTGGTTCTGCGCACGTTTTCAAAGGCATTCGGCCTGGCGG
>CBDUBU010000152.1:0-9318 GCA_965365465.1 uncultured Rhodothermaceae bacterium | reverse complement strand
CCGTCGCAAACCGGGCAGGTTGCCGGAATAACCTGCTCTGCCTGCCCGCCATAGCCAGTTTTCCTTCTGGCAACTTCGTTGAGAAAGAACACCGCCAGCCTCTTCAAGGATGTCGTTATCGTTAGCCATTGCACGGATGCTGAACGTTTTTTTGGCTACCTGAACCTTCATTCCGTGTCATGCTGAACAGAGAAAAACCTCTGTCGGGTGGGGCTTCCTTTTGCCGCAAGCGCAAGGAACCTATGCGGCTGCGTGGGCTTGAAAGCCTTGCACACGCGCCCCCTTCCGCTCAGCCTGTTCCACGCGCCATGCGTTACCATTTTCGCCTGCAAAGGGCAGCCGCTTTCGTCGCATTCTGCGTGCTCGCGGCGGCGCTCCCGGCTTCGTTGCAAGCGCAGTACTTCCGCTTCGGCAAGAACAAGGTGCAGTACGATGCGCAGGAATGGTACTTCGTCGAGTCGAAGCACTTCGACGTGTACTACTACGAAGGCGGGTACGACCTCGCAGACTTCACGGCGCGGGCTGCCGAAGCGGCCTACGAGCAGATTTCGAGCCTCTTTCAGCACCAGATCTCAGATCGCATCCCGATTCTGGTTTACCAGAGCCACAACGATTTCGTCGTGACCAACGCCGTAGACCTTCCGACCTATTCGGAAGGCATCGGCGGGGTGACGGAACTGTTCAAGAACCGCGTCGCCATTCCCTTTACCGGAGACTACCGTGACTTTCGCCGGGTGGTGCATCATGAACTGGTCCATGCCGTCATCAATGATATGTTCTACGGAGGCTCGATCCAGTCGATCATCCAGAACAACATCCAGCTTCAGATCCCGCTGTGGTTCAACGAAGGGCTTTCGGAGTACTCCGCACTTGGGTGGGATACGCAGTCGGACATGTACGTGCGGGAAGCGGTGCTGGAAGATGACCTGGCGCCCATTGAGTACCTGAACGGATACTTTGCCTATCGCGGCGGGCAGAGCGTGTGGGATTACGTGGCCGAGCAGTACGGACGGGAAAAGATCGGGGAGATCCTGCAACGCATCCGTCTGACGCGGTCGGTAGAGGCCAGCTTCCGCCGCGCCACCGGGCTTTCGCTGGAAGAACTCTCCGAGCGCTGGCAGAAAACGCTGAAAGAGATCTACTACCCCGAACTGGCCGCCCGTGAAGACCTCGATGAAGTCGGCAAGGCCATCATCACCCGCGAGGAAGGGTATTACAACACCAGCCCGGCGCTCTCGCCGCAGGGCGACAAGGTGGCCTATATCACCACCAAAGGCGCGCTGTTCGACGTGTACCTGGCGAGCGCCAACGACGGCAAGGTGATCCGCAAGCTGATCGACGGGCAGAACAACACGCAATTCGAGAGCCTGCGTATCCTGACCCCCGGCATTTCGTGGAGTCCGGACGGGCAGCAGATTGCCATTGCCGTCAAGAGCGGCGCCACCGATGCCATCGCCCTGGTGGACGTGAATACGCGGGCGACCACGCACTACCGCGTGCCCGGCATCGACCAGATCATCTCCGTCGCCTGGAGTCCTGATGGCAACCGGATTGCCTTCGAGGGGTCGATGGACGCGCAGAGCGACCTGTTCGTGCTGGATCTCAACACGCGGGAGACGAAAAACTACACCAACGACCTGTTCAGCGACCATGAACCGGCGTGGAGTCCGGACGGCAGCGCCCTGGTCTTTCACAGCGACCGGGGTCCGTACCTGGAACTGGGACGCTATCAGGCCGGCAGCTTTGAGATGTCCGAGCACGACTACAGCCAGTACGACGTGTACCTGATGAAGCTGGGGCAGCCGGCGCTGGAACGGCTGACGTACAACGAGACCTGGGACGAGGAGCACGCCAAGTTCGGCGCGGACGCCTCGAAGGTGCTCTTCATCTCGGATCGGAACGGTATTCCCAATCTGTACGAGAAAGACCTGGCGACAGGCGGCGAGCGGCCGCTGACTGATGTGGTGGTGGGGATCACGCAAGTCTCACTTTCGGCGGATGGCGGGAAGGCGGCGCTGATGAGCCTCAAGGAAGGCACTCCCTCGATCTTCATCCTGAAAACGCCCTTTGAGCGGAAGCTGGACCGGGAGGTGCTCACGCCGAACGTGTGGGCGCAGCGCGTCATGCAGGAAACCCTGAAGGATGCGCCGGCCATCGCGCTTGCTCCCGCTTCGCTGCGGCAGGGCAACCCCTTTATCCGCGACGCCACCGACGGGCTGGTGTACGCGCGGCGGCGTGACCGTGCGCCGGGGATGCTGGCCTCGCGCTCGCCGCTGCTTTCCCTTACGCCCGAACGGGATCTCACGGAGGCGCCGGAAACGCCCCTGGAGAACCAGGATGCGGATACGCCCGAAGACTCCACGACCTATGGCGCCGTGCGGGTCGATTTCCGTAACTACGTGTTCAGTGATGCCTTCGATGAGGCCCACCGGGATGAAGTGGACGAGATCGTCAACCGGTTCGACCCCGGCGACAACGTGGACGAAGGCGGGCGCTACAAGCCGAAAAAATACAAACTCAGCTTTTCGCCCGATCTGGTCTATGGCACCGCCGGCTATGACGTGCTCTACGGGGTGCAGGGTGTCACGCAGATGATGTTCAGCGATATGCTGGGCAACCACCAGATCTTCGTGGCAACGAACCTGCTGATCGATCTGCGCAACTCGGACTATATCATCGCCTATAATTATCTGCCCCGTCGGATCGACTGGAGCATTTCCGGCTTTCACATCTCACGCCTGCTGCCTGATTACCGGCGGCTCTCGTACTACCGGTTTCGTCAGTACGGCGGGTCGCTCTCGGCCAGCTACCCGCTCGACAAGTTCCACCGGGTAGACGCACAGGTCAATCTGGTGGGCGTCAGCCAGGCCGACATCGGAGACCCGTCGCAGCCATCGCTGTCGCGGGCCGTGTTTTACCCGTCGCTCGTGTTCACGAAAGATGTTTCCACGCCCGGCTTTCTATTCCCTACGGGCGGTCATCGGTTCGCATTCAGCATTGCAGGCAGCCCCGGCAATGTCACCGGCGAGCAGGTGCGGTTCATGACCTTCATTGCGGATGCCCGCGCCTACAAGTCGCTGTGGCGGGGTATGTATTCATTCGCGGTGCGCGGGTCCGGCGGCGCCTCGGTGGGTCCGAACCAGCAGCTTTTTTACACGTCCGGGGTGCAGAACTGGATCAACCGGCATTTCGGGGAAGAAGGCTTCCCGATCTCGGACATCTCCGACTTCATCTTTGCCACACCGGTGTTGCCGCTGCGCGGCTACGACATCAACACGCGCAACGGATCGCAGTTCGGGCTTTTCAACGCCGAGTTCCGGTTCCCCCTCATTGCCGCGCTCCTGCCCGGCCCGATTCCGCTGATCCCGCTCTACAACATCCAGGGTTCCGCCTTTCTCGATGCCGGCTCGATCTGGGGCGGTCGCGGCGCGGACAGGCGGTTCAACGTTTTTCGGAAGAATGCCGAAGGCGATCGCGTGTTTGACGACCTGCTGGTGGGCGCGGGCTTTGGGCTGCGCACGATCCTGCTGGGCTATCCGGTGCGGCTGGACTTTGCCTGGCCGTATGACGGTCGCAGCTTCGGCGCCCGTCGCACCTACTTCTCCATCGGACTCGATTTTTGAGCCGGAAATGCGCGGCCTGCGGCGCTCAGCGACCCTTCTGCAAGGGCGTGGAACTACCGAGGGGCAAGGGGATTGAAAACGGCTAATCTTTTTTATCCCGGCGCTTTAACAGGCAGGCTAAAGAACCTATCACCCCTTAGAGATATGCAGACAAAGATTCAGCAGGTCAACCCGGCAGAGTACGAACTGGAGATCACGTCAACGGCGGAAGACCTCGCGCCGGAGATCGACAAGGCGCTCCGGGCGCAGCGCACGCGCACCACTTTGAAAGGCTTTCGTCCAGGCAAGGCGCCCCTCCCGCTCCTGAAGAAAATGTACGGTCAGGCGCTCGCCTATGAGATCGCAGAAAAGAAAGTTCAGAGCACCTATGAGGAGGAAGTGCTCAACAGCGAGGAATACAAAGTGCTCGGGCAGCCGAAGCTGACGACGCTCGAATACGAGGAGGCCAAAGGACTGCACGCTGTCGTGCGCTTCGGGGTTCGCCCGGAGATCGAACTCAAAGACCTCTCCGGCGAGAAAGTCACCCGTCTGGTACACGAAGTCACCGACGAAGAGGTAGACGAGGAGGTGGAACGGCTGCGCAAGAAGGGCGCCGACCTGATCCCGCTGCAAGAGGAAATTGGGGACAAGGACTACGTGCTGGTCGACATGCAGCATCTGGACAGCAACTCGGGCGCCCCGATCATTGGGAAAAAGGAGGAAGGTGTCGCGTTCTTTCTGGACGACCCGCGCCTGAAAGAAGAACTGCGCGAGGCGCTGCTGGGGCGCAAGGA
Source organism: uncultured Rhodothermaceae bacterium (assembly GCA_965365465.1). GTDB lineage: Bacteria > Bacteroidota > Rhodothermia > Rhodothermales > DASSAV01 > CBDUBU01. The sequence goes on along the minus strand of CBDUBU010000152.1, from coordinate 4,922 downwards.
GGGCGATGTTTTCCGGGTAGAGCTGCTCCATGAGCACGCCCATGAGGAGGAACTGCATTCCGATCTGCTGGAGCTTCCGGGGCAGCGTCAGGAAGAACATCCGCATGGAACGCACACGCACGCCTATCAGGTGACCATCCGGGAGGCCAAGCGTCGTGAACTGCCGGAACTGGACGCCGAGTTCATCAAGGAGATCACGCAGGACGCACAGGAAGACGAGGCCGGGCTGCGCCAGGAAATACGGGGTCAACTCGAACGCGCCTGGAAGCAGAACACGCGCGATTTCTTCTCGGAAAACGTCGTAGACCGTATGCGCGACCTGCATCCGATCCCGGTCCCGGATTCCGTCGTTGATATTTACCTCGACTCGTTTGTGCAGGACGTTCGGGAGCGCAACAAGGGCAAGCTGCCCGAATCCTTTGACGAGGAGGCATTCCGGGACGAGAACAGGGAGGAGGCCCGGAAGCAGGCGCACTGGATGCTTCTCCGCGACAAGATCATCGAGCAGGAGGGGCTTGAGGTAACGGAGGAGGAACGGGATAAACATCTTGAGGAAACCGCAGCCGGCGGCGGTCTGGAGCCGGAGATGCTGCGCCGGTTTTACAAGGCAGTGCCTGCCATGCAGGAACAGCTCGATGCGCGTATCCTGAGCGACAAGGTGTTCGACTGGCTCGCCGGGCAGTTCGAGGTCGTGGACAAAGACCAGGAAGCCCTGATGCAGGAACTCGAAGCGCGTTCGGCCTCGCCCATCGCCTCGCCAGAAGAGTAAACGAGCGCAGCGACTAACGATAGTAAATCTCCACTGTTCAGGCATTCCTCAACGACGGGGTTCCTTTCTTTGTAGGGATGACAAGGGGGAGTCAGCGCGCCATGTCCTTCAACCTTTGTGTCTTTAGCAGCAACCCGAGCGAGCTATGTCTGAGCTTGGAGCGTTTGCAATGGGCGCTGTCGGAAAGGCAGGCGGGAAAAGGAACCAACAGAGGGGGTTCCGGTAGCAAATAGGCCCCTACAGAAACAACTTTTATGGAATAAGGCAGCTTATGATTGAAGATTTTCTCAAGTTCAGCAAAGGGTTGACCTCCGTGCCTGGCGACATCTACAGCGGCCCGTTCCGCGACGAAACAATGGCCGCGCTGGTGCCGATGGTAGTGGAGCAGACGACACGCGGCGAGCGCGCCTATGACATCTTCTCGCGTCTTCTGAAAGAGCGCATCGTCATCATCGGCACGCCAATCAACGACCAGATTGCAAACCTGGTGGTGGCGCAGTTACTTTTCCTCGCCAGCGAGGACCCGGAGCGGGACATCAGCATTTACATCAACTCGCCGGGCGGCGTCGTTTACAGCGGTCTGGCCGTTTACGACACCATGCAGTGGGTCTCATGTCCCGTGGCTACGATCTGCGTAGGGCTGGCCGCTTCCATGGGGTCGGTGCTGCTGACGGCAGGCACGGCAGGACGGCGGGCGGCCTTGCCGAACTCGCGCATCATGCTGCACCAGCCGCTTGGCGGCGCACAGGGGCAGGCTTCCGACATCGAGATCCAGGCCCGTGAAATCCTCTGGATCAAGGAGCGCATCTACCGGATTCTGGCGCACCATTCGGGCAAAGAGCTGGCGCAACTGGAGCGCGATGCCGACCGCGACTACTGGCTCAGCGCACAGGACGCGAAGGACTACGGCCTTATCGACAACGTGCTCGTTCCGAAGCGCGGCTTCATCCCCTCCACCAACGGACAGGATGGGATCAGCAAAACCGCCGGCTGATCGGAAGTTTTTTGTTTTTTCAGGGCGACTTCGGTTGAAACGGAGTCGCCCTTTTTGCTGTCTCAAGTTTTTCCGAGTTCACAGACACCCCTTCGGTCTGCTCAAGAGTGTGCGCCGTGCTGGTGAATTCGGGAAGGACAGCAACGAAAGTATTTTTCGCTTATTTTCGCAACTCCCCCCGAATCCTGCCCGTATGGGCGTGGTCAATAGCGCGAAGTGGGAGAGATGCGATGCCTCGCGCCCTCCTTGCAGTCATGTGTAACACATAATGAGCATCAAGTTTGTCATCAAAGGCGTGCATCATGGTCTGGCGAGAGCGAACGGCGTGATCTACCTGGAGGACGAATACCTGGTTTTCAAATTCCGGGTAAAGACCCTCAAGCTAATCAAGCAAGACCCGGAGACGGTCAAGATTGCGCTGGGCGCACTCTGGGGTATGCACCTGAAAAAGGGGATCAGGGGAGACTGGCTTTACATCAGGCCGCGTGGGACCGAGCTGCTCCGGGTGATGCCGGGCCGGCATCGGGAGGAGGTCAGGCTGAGAATCCGGCGCAAGTATCGGGATCAGGTGAAAGACCTGATTGCACAGGCCGTCAGGCAGGCCGTTCCAAAGACGGAATGAGCCGGCGCCTCTTCGAAAGGGTTCTGGTTCTTAACGGCAAATTCGTATGTTGCCAGATATTTGCGGCTTCTGGTTACCTGTTCGAGCCTTTTCGCGTGTATTATGATTGGCATCAGACGCGGAAATTTTTCCGGAGAGGCTGCTGCAGGCAAGGAATCGACAGGAATTTGATCTTTGCCCCACGTCTTCTATCTTATGCTGTTTCCAAGTGCAACTGATTTTGCATCATTGATGAAGCGTCTCGTCTTACCAGCCTTATTGATTCTGCTGCTCACCGGAGCAGGGATGCTGTTTCCCGATGTCCGGCTGCGTTACTGCAATATAGAGGCAAGCGGCAACGTGAAGGTCGTCTGGGAGACGGAAGTTGAGCAAGAGGTATACGGGTACGAGATCCAGCGCCGCACCCCGTACAGCAACGGCCAGTTCGCAACGCTCAACGACACGCCGATTGCGGCTGTCGGCGTTGGAAAACCGTATACATACGAGGATGGGCAACTCTACAAGGCAGCCTCAGAGCCGGTCGATTACAGACTGGTCGCCATCTTTACAGACGGCAGCCGAAAGAACCTCTACGAGGCAAAGATCAACTACACGCCGACGGCGGTGCGCCGGACGTGGGGCAGCATCAAGGCCATGTTTCAGTAGCGCTACAGGGTCAGGCGGCGTCAAATAAAGGTATGCCTCCGGGACAGAGTCCACGGAGGTTTTTTTGCGCCCGGACGGGAGCGTTAACAGGCCGGTAAAGTTTACGCCCGACATTGATTCCTAAGCGCCGGGTGGTTTTCTTCCACGTCTGTTATACCGCTGATTTGCTCTGAAACACCTATGCAGATGCCCAGGACTTTGATTATGTCGTCGGAGCGCGTCCACAGGACGTTGAGCCGGCTCGCCTACGAAGTGATCGAGCGCAACAGCGGTGCAGAAAACCTTGAGCTCATAGGAATCCGCGCGCGCGGCGCGAGGCTGGCCGAGGCCCTGGCCGCTCAGATAGGCCGCATCGAGCGGCGCGATTTCAAGGTGGGCTTCCTGGATATCGCCCGGTTCCGCGACGACCGCAACCCTGCCGAACTGGTGGAGGACCAATCCAGGGTGCCTGTGGATATCACCGACCGGGACGTGATCCTGGTGGACGATGTGCTATTCACGGGACGCACGGCTCGCGCGGCGCTCGATGCCATCGTCCGCTTTGGCCGACCGCGCACGATTCAACTCATCGTACTCATTGACCGGGGGCACCGCGAGTATCCGATCCAGCCGGATTACGTGGGACGCTTTATTCAGACCAAGCACAAGGAGCGTGTGGTGCTCGATACAGAAGACGCATTTGCCGTTTACGTAGAAGAGTAGCTTACGGCTCCTGCTCCTCGACGCCCTCCAGGGCTTCCGAATCGGGGACGGGTTCCTCCTCGCCGACGAAGAGCCGGATTTCAAAGCCTTCACGGACCCGGGCGCCGGCTTCACGGCTCTGCCTCGAAACCGTAAGGGACTCCGCCTCCGCGTCTTCATCGCCAGCGCCCACCACGACCGAACGCAAACGGTTGTCGAGCAGCACTTGCTCGGCTTCGGGCACGGACAAGCCAGTAACGTCGGGCACCGAAACATAGTCGCGTCCGAAGCCGGTGCTATACCACAACTTGATGCCTGAACCCTCCGGCAGGGAATCTCCGGGGGCCGGACTCTGGCGGGTAATCGTATTCGGATAGGGAGCGGGAATCGTGTCGGGCAGCACTTCACCCGCCTTAAGGCGTGCGGCAAGCAGCCTGTTTTCGGCTTCACGGCGCGATAAGCCCGTCACCCTGGGAACCTTCACGGAAGGGGTCGTGCCGGTATTGACCGTCAGGTAAATGCGCCGGCCCGGTTTCACTGAGGCATTCGGGCGCGGGTTCTGGTCGATCACCTCGTCGCGGGGGAGCGCCGGGTTGAAACGCTGGACCACCTGTTCCACATAGAGATCCTGCTGTTGGAGGAGCCGCTCTGCTTCCGGGTAAGGCATATTCCGCACGTCTGGCACGTTAACCGCCACGTCATGCCGCGTGTAGGCAGGGAGGATCAGATTGTTGAAGAACAGAAACAGGAGAGCCAGGAGCAGCACAAGCACGCCCAGGCCAGCCCAGAAAAATCGGTTTGTGAGCAGCGCCGCCAGAAAAGTTCTCGTGCTGCGAAGGTGCTGCTTCAGGTCAATCTTCATCGTGTAGCGCGTAACTGCTCGAAAAGAGGGAATGAGTGCGAAGATGCCGAAAAGAGGGAACCAATGAATAAGGGGAGGGTTTCTCAGGGCCGCTCGAAAGAGGGCTGTCCGCGGGGTCTCCTTGAAGGGCGGCCTCGTTGAAGTTGAAGTTGAAGTATCGTTGAAGCCTGGGGGCGGGTCTTGACCGGCTCACACCGCAGGCCGTAGACTCAAGGCTCTGCTTGAGCGTTAAGGCTCCGCTTGAGCGTCAAGGCGCTGCTTGCCCTTGCAGCAAGGCCGCCTGAAAGCGGCTCTTTTTTTGAAGAGACGGCAAAGACCTTTTTTTCACTTGACTGCCAGGGCGCACGCG
>CBDUBU010000151.1:0-9339 GCA_965365465.1 uncultured Rhodothermaceae bacterium | reverse complement strand
TACGTGCGAGCCTCGATCTGGCCGCAACCGCTCGCCAGTGGATAACAGCGGCTATGGAGATCACACGCATTGGAAAGGGAGGAAGCAATGGATTGTCTGCGCCGGGTCTGCCGGGTTCGTCTGAGGGCGGGCAAGCCGGCGCGTTTCTGGACTGGACGGCGGCGGGGGCTGCCGAGGATCGTATTGCACTGGGAAGGGCGGTCCTTACGTTGGGCGGGCGGCTGACATGGCTTCCCGATCGGCAGGCGCTCCATGCCGAACCCCGTGCAGCGCTCCGTTACGACAGCGAGACCGGACGTTTCGGGCCGTGGGCGCTCCGCTTCGCCGCCGGACGCTATCTCCAGTTTCTCACGGCTATAGACGTGGCCGATAGCGGCCCCGCGCCGCTTCTGCCGGGCGTGCGCCTCTGGCTTCCGCTGCCCGCAGAGTCCCGCCCTCCCGAAGCATACCACGTTGCCGCTGAGGTTCTGGCGCAACCCCGCGAGGGGTGGGAGTTCGGGGCAGAGGCTTACGTAAAGCACCAGCCGCATCTCCTCGTAGCCAACTACGGAGGGGCGCCGGGAACAGGCCCCCTCGCCGCTGCTGACGGCTACGCCTGGGGTCTCGCCATGCGCGGCGAACGGCGCAGGGCGAAGCTCCGGCTGGCCTGCGCTTACGAGTTCACGGTCGCCCGGCAGCGAACGGACGGCCGGTTCGGCGGGAGGTGGATGCCTGCGCCGTGGGACGCTCCGCATCGTCTCCGCGCCTCGGTCGATGCCGCGCCGCTTGCCCGCCTTGTCCTTACTGCCCGTGGCGAGGCCATCTTTGGTCGCACCTGGGGCTTTCGACAGGCTTACTACGACCTCCTGGAGCCGTCGCCTGCCACCCGAACGTTTGCTCCGTTCGACCTCAGCCACCCCGACGCGCACCGCCTGCCCGCTTTTCTGCAACTCGATCTCAGCGCCGTCTATACCACACAGTTATACGGAATGGGATTCCAGGCGCGGCTTGGATTGCTCAACGCCCTCGGACGGGATAACGTGCGTGACTGGCTGCTTGCTCCGGACGGGGAGGGGGTTTATATCCGCCGGGCGCGCTACGCCACCCCCTGGCTGCCCGTCTTCGCGCTCAAAATCACGCGGTAGCAGCGCGAGCGCCGACCATAGTCGGCACAACGGTTTTTTGCCCCGATAGGAAGGGGTTCGCAGTTCGCCTGCCTGCTACATTACGAAACAGACTTTGCCCGGCCCGGCTCACGCGGCAGCGCATAGGGCGCGAAGGGTTAGCCCTGTCGCACCCTATGCGCTGCCGGAGGCAGGGGTTAAAAACGCCAGGCTGCCGAGAGCCGAAAAGTGCGGGGAATGACGGGGTGGAAATGGACATCCTCTATGCCCTCAAGGGGCTCGCCTTCCAGGCGTGAACCATAGAAATAGCTGACATCCGAGTCCTCGGAGTCGGCCAGGTTCAACACATCCAGCGCCACGGCCACCTTTGCGAATCGGTAGGCCGCCTTCAAGTTCACCAGCGTGGTTGATTCGGACCTTACGCTGCCGTCGGCGGTCAGGGGACGGGGGCCGAAATGCCGCACCTGCAAGCTCGCCAGCCAACCGGTGGGCCGCCCGGCATAGATGCCGCCGGTGATCGTGCGCCCAATCGAATTCTCGATCTCGTTGCCCTCCGGGTCGTCTTCGGTAAAGCGCGACTCGGTGAGCGCCACATCCAGATTGAGGTGCAACCAGTCCGTGACGTTGTAGTAGTTGTTCCACTCGATGCCATAATGCTCGCTGGCCCGGCTCGGCTCCGTGCCGCCGGCATCGCCGACGAAAACGAGTTCCGACTCTAGCCCGATGTACCAGAGCGCCACAGTAGACTGAAGGCCCGGAACCACCCCGGTTCTTGCCCCGATCTCTGCGCCTCTGGTGCGAACCAGGGGATCGACCTGTTCTATGGCTTCCCGGGTGGATGGATCTACCCGGATGGTCGCGCCGCGTGCATCGTTGCTGTGGTAGCCCAGGCCAAGATTAAGGTAACCCTCGGCGCCGCGCCAGGGGCCGAGGGCCAGGTTGAATTTGGGGCTGAGGATGAACGACGCATCCGTACCTGAGTTGATTCCGATATCGCTCCGGACATCGAACCGGTATACATCGCCTCGCAGGCCGAAGACGGTTCGCAGCTTGCGGGTCCACTGCGTTTCGTTTTCGAGGTAAGCCCCCAGGCTGCTTTCGGCTACTCTGTCATCGCGCACGGCGCCGAGGCGCTTACGGCTGTTCGTTTGAAACAGCGCGACCTCAAAAATCTGATCGTGGCGTAGTTCGGCACCCACCTTGTTCGTGTTGCCCAGCCCGAACCAGTGCGTGAACCACTGGTGGGAGAGTTTACCGCCCGCGTAGAGACGCCGGTCTGCCTGCTCGAACTGGTCGCCCTGCTCGGGATTTTCGAGCAGATAGGTAAAGTTGGAAAACAGGTTGAGGTGGTAATAGGCAGCGTAGGCGTTTGCCTGGGTGCGTGCGCCTCCCGGCGTCCGGTTCCACCAGGAGCCGGCCAGGGTATACCGGCCGGTGGAGCCGCCATCGGTATGATCCAGCGCACCGAAGCGGGAGATCTGGTCCTGATCCACGGCGCGGAGGGCGATCTGATCGGTGGCTTCCCAGTCGTTGTAATAGCCGAGCGCCGTCAGCGAATAGCCATCGGAGGCGCCGCCGCCTGAGTACTTGACGATGCCGCTAAACATCCCGCTGTTCTCCGGATTGACCCACGGCCCATCGTAGTACCGGCCTTTCATGGCATAGAGCAGATCCCCGCCGCCAACTTCCGACGAGTTGGCAAACAGGCCCTCGTAGTATTTGTCTGAGCCGGTCTCCACTTTGGCGATTCCTGCGTCGAGGTGGCGCATAAGCTCAATGCGGGCGCTGCCGGCCGTGGAGAAATCGCCGCCCTCGGCATTGTAGGGGCCTTTTTCGTACGAGATGCGTTCTATCAACTCCGGGATCAGAAAATTCAGATCCAGGTAGCCCTGCCCGTGAGCATGGGTGGGCAGGTTGATCGGCGCGCCTTCGACCGAGGCTGAGAAATCGGTTCCGTGGTCGAGGTTGAAGCCTCTCAGGAAAAACTGGTTAGCCTTGCCCGAACCGCTATGCTGGGTCACGATGGTTCCGGGCACGGTTTCCAGCACCTCGCCGACCCGCAGCAGGGGCCGAGGTTCCAACTGCGCCTGACCGACGCGGCCCTGCGAAGCTGCATCGGCGAGGCCGACCAGATTGGCGGCCCGGCCCTCGACGAGAACCTCCTCGAGGCCCGCAGCCCCCGGCGTGAGGACGAAGTCCACGCGCGTCGTCTTGCCGGCCTGCACCGCGACGGATCGGATGAGGGTCTCGTAGCCGATAAAGCTGGCCTGGAGGACATACGTTCCCGGATCGAGGGCCGTGATCTCAAACTGTCCGTCGGGACCAGAAACCGAGCCTCGCCTTATACCCTCGACAAGGATGTTTACATCGGAAAGCGGCTCGCCGGCAGCCGTTACAAATCCTTTTATAGTCCCCGTTGTCTGGCTCCAGGCTGCTTGCGGGAAGGCGCTGAGCAACCCGAGTGCGAGCATGAGTGCCGGGGGGATGGTCTTGAATCGTTTCATCGTTAAATCTCCTCTGTATTTCATGTCTTCATGCACCTGAGAAAGCGTTTGCGTGCTCATTCAGGCCGTCGCCGGCGGGCAAATATTACCTATGCACCTCATCCGTGGCGGCGTTTCGCCGTTGGGGGAGGTTATGGTTCAGAAATGATGCGCCGGGCAACAGGCCGTCAGATGGCGCGGCGAGGAGGAGGGGTCTCGGTGGGAAGCGTGATATGGACGGGAGCAACTGGGAGATAAACGAAATCAGGGTTCCGAGCGGGGTGAGGAGTTGGTGAAGAGGGGTTGGCAAACAGGCAGTGCTGGTCGAGCGTCAGGATCACAAGCAACACATCCTGCGGCGCTTGCTGTTGCTCATGCGTATGGACCTGGCCGCTGTGCTCGTGAGGAGCATTCCGAGCAGGAGGCGAGTCGTGGTCCCCGGCATGGTTGTCACCGGATGAAACTGCGTGGTCATTCTGTTTCGGCTCATGGCTGTGGACGTGATCGTGGTCCATGGGGTGAGAATGAGCGCTCTCGTGAGGCCGGGCATCGTGCTGATCGTGTTCGTGATGCCTCTCCGGTTCGTGACGGTGGCCGGTCGTCGCGGGTTGCAGCGGGAGCGTAGCATCCGGTTCAGGCGGATGGGCGTGTGCGGTCTGGGTTCCGTGGTGGGACTTTGCCAGATGAACGATGAGCTTCCATCCGTTTCCCATGGGCGAGCCGGCTAGGACGAGCAGATACGCTGCGAGCGCCGCTCCTGCGAGCACACGGGCCGGCAGGGAAGGCATCTCCCCTCGGCATCTCTGTCCTGAATGTTTTTCGTACATAATTATCGGGCCGCCCCAAGTCCGAATGCTGCATCAGCATAGGCATTACCGTAGTTCACAGAACAGATCAAAAAATGCTCAATCGTTGCTCATCGGGTCAATATTGCTGTAACGGGACTGTAAAGTTGCAGAGCGGGCCTTACGCATGGCGCTCCGTTCAGGGATCAGAAGGAGTACTCAGGCAGAAACGAAGCCATGCATGGCAGGAGCCTGGCTGTTTCTTTTCCATGATCCGTCACGCACCGACCGTATGCGGCAGCACCCTCCTCCTCCTTTATCGGCTACTGTCGCAGCGTTCGGAGTGCTCTTCGTCATGCTTGCCGGGCCGGAAGTTTGCGCTCAGGATGCGCGCTACACCTTGAGCGGTTTCGTAACCGACCGCGTGAGCAACGAGCGGCTTGCCGGCGCCGCCGTGTATGTCCGTACGCTCAACAAGGGCGCGGTCGCCGATAGCGAAGGGTTTATCAGCCTCAGGCTGCCCGCCGGATCGGTCGCGCTCGATGTATCGTTTGTGGGATATGAGCCGCGCACGCTGCGGCTGTACCTCGCTCGCGATACCACGCTCGCCCTTGCCCTCATGCCGTCCAATGCCAGCCTCGGCGAGGTGGAGGTTATGGCCGAACGCGAAGAAAATGCCGCAACCTCGACCCGGATGAGCGCCATTACACTTCCGGTGGAGGAAATCGAGAAGTTGCCGGCCTTTCTGGGAGAAGTGGATGTGATTAAAACGATCCAGTTGCTGCCAGGCGTGCAATCCGGCACGGAAGGATCGACGAACCTGTACGTGCGGGGCGGTGGGCCGGATCAGAACCTGATCTTGCTCGACGGCGCTCCGATCTACAACGTGAGCCACGTGTTCGGCTTTCTCTCCGTCTTCAACGCCGACGCGCTCGATGACGTAAAACTCGTCAAGGGCGGATTTCCGGCCCGCTACGGCGGGCGGCTCTCTTCTGTGGTGGACCTGCGCATGAAGGAGGGTTACCGCGACCGTTATGCAGCAGACGGCACGCTGGGACTGGTGTTCTCGTCGCTCACCGCACAGGGGCCGCTGCTCAGAGACCGCGCCTCTTTCGTTCTGTCGGCCCGGCGGACGTACATCGACGTGCTGGCGCAGCCTTTTCTCAACAGCAGCCTGCCGACCGGACAGAGCCTCACCGCTTATTTCTACGATATGAACGCCCGGCTGGACTACACCTCGCTCCGGCGGGGGCGCTTCTCGCTGAGCCTGTACCGGGGCCGCGACGGGTATGGGACGACCCATGAGAACACCGCAGAAACCGGGGGCTTCGTGTACCGGGATCGGAGCGAAGCTGCTTCCGGCTGGGGAAACGCCGCTGCCGTTTTACGGTGGCGCTATCTGTTTTCCAACACTTTTCTTGCCGACACCCGCCTGATCTACAGCCGGTACGACTTCGACATCCGCACCCGGCTCACGCAGGCGGAAGAGCGCACGCCGCCGGTGCAAGCCTTTGCCGAGGCCCGGTACGTATCCGGCATCCGGGACGGCGGCGGGCGCGTCGATTTCAGCTACCGGCCTCGTGCTGCGCATGACTTCCGCTTCGGCGCGGGTCTGACGCGGCACTCCTTCAACCCGGGCGCGGGCGCTGTGAAGGTTGTCGATGCCGGGGTCATCGATACCAGCCTGACGCCGACGAACTATCCGTTTTCAGGGCTTGAGGGCTTCGTCTACGCCGAAGACGACGCGGCCCTCAGCCCGCGAATCAAAGCCAACGCAGGGTTGCACCTTTCGGGGATGTATGTCAGAGGCCGAACCTACGCTTCGCTCCAGCCACGCCTGTCAGTCCGTTGCCTGTTGCGGCCCGACTGGTCAGTCAAGGCATCCTTCAGCCTGATGCAGCAATATCTGCACTTGCTCACCAACACTGGGATCAACCTGCCCACCGACCTGTGGGTAGCCGCCACCGACCGCATCCGACCGCAACAGTCCTGGCAGGCGGCGATCGGGACGGGGTATGCAGCCGGGGCCTGGGAACTGAGCCTCGAAGGCTATTACAAAGACCTGCGCCGCCTCATCGAGTACAAACCGGGCGCAGGCTTTGCCGAGCCGGGCCGGGACTGGCAGGATCTGGTGGAACGCGGGCCCGGATGGTCGTACGGAGCCGAAGTCTTTCTGCGCAACAAAAGGGGACGCACGACCGGCTGGATCGGCTACACACTTTCCCGGACACAGCGGCGTTTCGATGCCCTCAACGACGGAGCGTCATTTCCCTACCGCTACGACCGTCGCCACGATGTCTCGCTGGTAGTGTCGCACCGCCTCAGCCGACGGCTCGATGCAGGGCTGACCTGGGTGTATGGCACGGGGCAGGCCGTCACGCTAGCCACGACCCGCCTGCTCAATGCCCTGCCGCTGGATCTGTCGTCGCTGGCGCAGGGAGGGCAGGCGCTGCCGCAGCTTTACGACTACAGCCCGCGCGGCGGCTATCGCATGGCGCCATTCCACAGGCTGGATCTCGCGCTCAACTGGCATTTCGGGAAAGCCTTCCTGTTGTCTGCGGGAGAGAGCACCCTGTCAGTGGGGGCTTATAACGTCTATAACCGGCATAACCCGTTTTACCTTTTCGCTACACGCAATGCAGAAGGACGGCGCGTTTACCGTCAGGCAAGCCTGTTTCCCGTGCTGCCGTTCGTTTCCTATCGTTTCAACTTCTGAGGGCTTCCATGCGGGTGCCGCGCTGCTTCATCTTCCTGATTTACCTGGCAGCCCTTGCGTCGGGTTCGTGCGAGAGCATGGTCGATGTGCCGCTGCCTCCCGAAGAACCGCGCCTCGTTGCACAGGGCTTCTTTTCCCCGGCAGGCCCCTGGGCGGCGCGTGTCTCGCACACCGTGGGGTACGGCGATGCCGCAGATCCCGGCTTCATGGAAGATGCGATTGTAGAAGTCTGGGAGGAGGGGCAGCGGCTCGTCCGTCTTGTCCGGACGGACACCGGAACCTATGCGTCGACCAGCCCGCTTCCGGCGCCGGGTAAGACGTACACCCTGCGTGTGGCGGTCCCCGGCTATGCGCCTGTCGAGGGGCGGTCTGCCCTGCCGCCTGCACATCCTGCACCGCGCTTTGCAGAAACCAGCGAAGCGCGCGGCGACGGCGCGGACGCACGCCGCCGCGTTTCTCACGTCGCGCTGACGCTGGACGACCCCGGCGGCATCACGAACTATTACAGCCTGTTTGTCGTGCATGTGCGCTGGCAGGAAGACCGGCAGGCCGGAACCGTCCGCGCTCTGCCGCCCTCACTGTTCGGCTTCGAAAGCGACGACCTCGCCCTGGGCGACAACCCACTCGACTTCCTAAACACCGGGAAAACCCGGTATGTGGAGGCGCTTTTCACAGACGAAACCTTCGACGGGCAGACCTACACGATCGATTTCGACCTCCAGTACGATCTGCCGGACGAGGCGGCGCAGGTCGTCACGCGCAGGGGTTTCGCCGTCGTTCTGCTTTCGGTGTCGGAGAGTTTTTACAAGTACTGGAAAACGACCGTTGAGCAGGCCGTCGCGGGCAATAATCCGTTTTCCGAGCCGCTCCGGATCTACTCCAACATGGCCGGCGGCTTCGGGGTGTTCGCAAGCTACCGCGCCTACGTCTTTCCGGTGCAGGGCAGCAGCACAGCCGTAGCGCAACCGGCTATGGAATACCTCTGCGACCGCCTCGGATTCCCGCTTCCGCTGTGTTCCGCGCCTGCGGATACGGCAGCCGCCTCCGGCAATGAAAAGCCGCTGCGTTCTGGAAAGTAGTATGTATCTTTCTCGGAACGGTCTGAAAACGATGCTTCGGTCCACCGCGTTCAAGCCGTTCAGCGAGATCCCGGCCTTTTCATAACCTGCCCGCGATGCTGCATCGATTTCTGTGCGTGCTCCTGCTTCTCTGCGCGGCGCTGTGTATACGGCCCTGCCGGGCGCAGACGACCTTCACAGGGTCAGCCCCCGACATTCGCGCCCCTCGCGCTGTTCTGGGGATCCACGACGAGCCGCTGGATCTCATAGACATCGATACGCTTTTCTACATTGAGAATCAGGGATTGACGCGCATCCTAGCTAACCTCAACGGGCGCCGTTTCAAGCTGGTCACCGATCCGGTCGAGGTGCGCCGGAGCGCCAATGCCTTCTTGATTCCTCAGTACGGCGAAATCACCCTCAACATCGCCGCCTACCTCCATCCCGGCGACGGAAATGTCATCGAACTCTCGTCGCAGGGACCCGAAGGAAGTACGGCGGAGATCATCATTGGCGACCTGCTCTTGCCCGGTCAAAAGGTGGCCTATGCCATCACCGGACTTCAGGACCTGCCGGCGCAATTTGGGCTGTTGCAGAGCTACCCCAATCCATTCGGCGCGTCAACGACCATCACCTATGAGATTCCCGAGAATCGCACGAACGGCCTTGCGGTAAAGCTGGCTGTCTACGATGCCGTGGGCCGGCGCGTCCGGTTACTGGTAGACGAAGCACGCTTTCCAGGCAGCTTCATGCTCGTGTGGGATGGGCTGACCGACGCTGCCACAGAAGCTGCCCCCGGCATCTATTTCTGCCACCTCGTCGCAGGCGACGTACGCAGAACGATCCGAATGGTGCGCTTCCGGTGAGGGGGGAAGCTTAATTAAGAAACTACTTCCAGTATCGTCCGGCACGCGCCAGCCACTCGCGCCTTGCAGACTGCTTGCCAGTTGGCTTATCAATCACCCAAGATAGTAAGACGTTAAATTTTTTAAGGATGAACTGCTTGACGGCATCCCTGTTTAGTTCTATCTTACGGAAATGAGTGAGCGCTCACTCATAAAATTTCCTGATCTTTCCAGATATTACCATGCTCACCGTCAGAGTCGGCTCCCGTACTTCTACAAACCGCCGCAGCGCTATCTTGGAGGCTGCCTTCCGCCTGGCGGCGCAGCAGGGATTGCCGAACATGACGAC